>CAYMHP010000291.1:0-7874 GCA_964390225.1 uncultured Solibacteraceae bacterium | reverse complement strand
AGTCCCAGGCGATCGGCTGCGTGCTGAATCTGCACTGTCGCGGTTCCCATCCCCATCTCCGCCGCCGGCGTCTCCACAACGGCCCTGCCATCGGCATACAGGCAGAGACGGACCTTCACGGGAAAACGGTAGAACGGGTAATAGGCGGTTGCCACGCCTTGACCGGACCACCACTTGCCATTCCGTTGCGACCGGGGTTCGGGATTCCGCGCGCTCCATCCGAACTTCTCCGCGCCGCGCCGGTAGGCTTCATTCAATTGCCGGCTGGAGAACTTCGTGTTTTTCGTCGGATCCTGTTCCGGTTCATTGATCCGCCGCAGTTCGATCGGGTCGATGCGCAGCTCGTAGGCGAGTTCGTCCATCGCCGATTCGAGGGCGAAGGTTCCGATAGATTCGCCCGGTGCGCGCATCCAGGTATTCGCGACGGTATCAAGGTTGACGATCTTCTGCTCGATATAGAGATTCGGCGGCCCGTATAGATGCCGTGCCGGAAAGGTGCACTGCTCGGCATAGCGTCCATGGCTCGTAGTGGCCGTCAGACAGGTGTGGATCAGGGCGTTCAACTTGCCGTCTCTGCGCGCCCCCAGCGCGACGCGCTGCTCGGAGATAGTTCTCCCACCGACGACCCGGTAAACTCCCTCGCGCGAGAGCACCAGCTTCACCGGCCGCTTCACTACTTTCGCGGCGGCCGCGCAGAGCGGCGTATGGTTCCACAGCCCGCCCTTGCCGCCAAAACCGCCGCCGACGAAGGGAGAGAGCACCTGAACATCTTCGAAATCGAGTTGAAAGATCAGAGCCAGTGTCCGTCCGAGGGTATTGACCGACTGCGAAGATTCCAGTACCGCCAAAGTGCCGTCCTCGTTCCATAAGGCGATCGTGGCATGCGGCTCGATGGCATTGTGGTTATATCGCGGCGTCCGGTAGACGTGGTCGATGCGTGCATCCGCCTCCTGGAGAGCCTTTTCCGCCTTACCGATTTCAATCACGGCAGGTTCACCAAGCACATCCGCGGGCGTCTTCGCACCGGGTTTCATGGCGTCGAACGAGGTGGCCGGCTTCTCCGCGCGATACTCAACCTCGACAAGCGACGCCGCGTGTTCCGCCTGCTCCAGCGTCTCTGCGATTACCACCGCGACGGGCTGCCCGTCCCAGTTCACCGACGCGTCTTGCAGAATCGGCAAATCGCTCGCGGCCATCCCCTTTTTCAGGTCCGTGATGTCCACCAACGGCGGCGCTTTCAACTTTGGCATATTTTTGTAGGTGAGCACCTCCAATACACCGGGCTCGCGCTTCGCTCTGTCGGTATCGATCCGCGAGATTTTGCCTTTCGCTATCGTGCTCGAAACCAGCACGGCGTACGCCAGGTCAGGAAAATTAAACTCGGCGGTGAAATGGGCCTGTCCCCTTACTTTGACGTCGCCGTCGACGCGATAAAACGGCTTGCCCAGAAAGCCGTCGCGGTCGAGAAGCGTGTCGTGCTTCTTGTCCGGCATGTACCGCGCCATGGTCTCCATCACGTTTTGCATGATACTCATTGCTTCACCTCCGGCGCGGTTAGCTCACTCAACACGCTGGCGATGGTTCGCCTGGCCAGCTCGATTTTGAACCGGTTGTCGCGATATCCGCGTGCTGTCGCGAGTTCGGCGTCGGCGGCGCGGCGGAAGGTTTCCAGGGTCGCCGGCGCGCCCGAAAGTACCCGTTCCGCCTCGAATGCGCGCCACGGCTTCGGGGCGACACCGCCCAGCGCCAGCCGCACATTGCGGATGGTGTTCTCTTCGATTTCCAGCGCAGCCGCCACACTGACCAGCGCGAACGCATAGCTCGCCCGATCGCGAATCTTGCGATACAGAGACCGCCCGGCGAACGGCAGCGAAGGCAATTCCACCGCGACGATTAGCTCGTTGGCCCCCAGAACCGTTTCGATGTGCGGCGTCTCTGCCGGTAAACAATGAAACTCATGGAACGGGATCGAACGCTGGCCGTTCGGGCCAGCTACACGGACGGTTGCATCCAGCGCCGCAAGGGCGACGCACATATCGGAAGGATGCGTCGCTATGCAGTGCTCCGAGGTCCCGAGGATCGCGTGAATGCGGTTGAACCCGTCGATCGCGTCGCACCCGGCGCCCGGATTCCGCTTGTTACATCGCGCGGCTTCGTCGTAGAAATAGTAGCAGCGAGTGCGCTGCATGATATTTCCGCCGACCGTCGCCATATTGCGGATTTGTCCCGACGCGCCGAACAGAATCGCCTGCGACAAAACCGGATAGCGCTGGCGGATCAGCGGGTGATTCGCCACCGCGCTATTCCTCACTTCGGCGCCGATCGAAATGCCGCCCTCAGCGGTTTCCGTGATGCCCGATAGAGGCAGGCGCGTGACATCGACCAGAGCGTCCGGCTGCTCGATGTTCTCACGCATCAAATCCACCAGGTTCGTTCCGCCGCCCAGAAATTTGGCGTTAGCGAGGGTCGAAATCAGGCTCACGGCCTCCTGAGCCGTGCCCGCGCGGGAGTACGAGAAATTCCTCATCGCCGCACCTCCGGCTGGAATGCCACCCGAATCGCGGCGCGAATTCCGACGTATGCGCCGCAGCGGCAGAGATTGCCGCTCATTCGCTCGCTGATCTCCTCCTCGGTCAACTCGTGAACTTCAGCCGAAATATCGGCGGTGACAGCACTCGGCAAGCCTGCCTGAAATTCCCGGACCATGCCGATCGCCGAGCAAATCTGCCCGGGCGTGCAGTATCCGCATTGAAACCCGTCCTGATCCACGAATGCAGACTGGAGCGGATGGAGTGTCCCGTCGTGGGCTAAACCCTCAATCGTCGTAATTTCGACGCCTTCGTATTGAACCGCCAACGCGAGGCAGGAAAGAACCCGCTCGCCATCGCACAGAACCGTGCAAGCGCCGCAAGCGCCTTGATTACATCCCTTCTTCGATCCGGTAAGGTGGAGATTTTCCCGCAGGGCATCCAGCAGAGAGACCCGCGGCTCTAACTCGAGATGGTACTCGCCGCCATTCACTTTCAGTGTGATGTGAGCGGTTTGGGCAATAGTCTCTTCCAGAACAATTCGTCCGCTATCCACATTTGCTCCTTGTCGTGAGTCCCGCGTCGTGGCGGAAGGTATACTCCCATGTTCGGCTTTATGCGGAAGACTTCGGTGGTATCAAACGCACTTGTGCCAGCCAAACGGTGCGAATACGCGCAGTAGTACAGAGAAGTGTGGTTGGACTATTCGAGCTGTAGGTCTCTCGGCTGAAGGCGCATCCGCCGAAGCAGCGACTTTCAGCCGGGCCAGTGATGGCGCGGTTCTGGTTGCGCTAGCCGTTTTCGATGCGCGCCTTGATATCCGAGTACGCCGTATCGATGAGCGCCCGCAATGCTACGGCGTTTGTGGCGGTTCCCGGTCTTAGTTTCACATGGCGCATGGATTTGCCGTTGCCTTGTAACAAACGGGCCGGATCGGGCAGCGACGCCCCGTGAAAGAATCCCACGTTTACGTGCGAAGTGAATACATTGACGTAGCCGAACGGCGCATCTCCCAAACATGCCACCGGACAGCCGTCATGCAAAAGCTCCCGGACTTCGTCTCCGCATCTTCGCATCACCTCAAACCACTGACGCGCGACCGCTCCTAACTCACCTGCATGCTCTTCCATCCACGCATCGATGGCGGGATCCCGCACCACAGCGCCGTTGAATCGCAGGAATTCCGTTCTCCGCATCGCTCCACTTTCCGCTTTCGAGATCTTTTGTTTACATAGCATGCTTACACAAGGAACGACGCCGCGCGCCTCCCCCGTATCCTCGTCTGGCCATGTAGAACGGCGTCTGGCCATGTAAACCGCGTCTGGCGGGTGTATACTCCTCTGCCAGGGAGGGGAAGGATGCGTAACTGGAAACGTCTCCTGCTGATTTGCGCCGGGTTTGTGTTGTTGACGGCGGCCTATGAGCGGACGCGGCCCGAGAGTGCGATGGTCACGGCTGCCAAGGCGTATCTCGCCTCGCTCAACCCTCAGCAGCGCGAGCGCACCATGTTCCCGTTCAACACCGAGGAACGTCTGAACTGGCATTTCATTCCGATCGAGCGAAAGGGCGTGGCATTGCGCGAGATGAACTCGGCACAGAAGCATCTGGCCGAGGCGCTGCTCTCAGCCGGGCTTTCGCAGCAGGGCATCATCAAGGCGCATACCGTCATGAGCCTCGAAGATATTCTCAAGCAGATCGAGAAGGGGCAGGGGCCGGAGCGCGATCCGGAGAAATATTACGTCTCGATCTTCGGTGAACCCGCGGAGCAGGGCACCTGGGGGTATCGCTTCGAGGGCCACCACATCAGCGTGAACTTCACCGTCGTGAACGGACGCATCGCCTCCAGCCCGAATTTCTTCGGCGCCAATCCGGAGACGGTCAAGGAAGGTCCGCGCGCCGGGCTGCGCGCGCTCGCCCGGGAAGAAGATTTGGGACGCGATCTCATCCAATCTCTCACCGATGCCCAGCGCGCGACCGCCATTGTCGATAAGACCGCGTACAAGGATATCCTCACCTCCGACGAACGCAAGGCCGCGCTGAAGGGCCAGCCCAGCGGCCTGCCGTTCTCGCAGATGACCGCGAAGCAGAGAGAGATTCTCGAAAACCTGGTCACCGAGTACGCCACCAACTTCCCCTCGCCGATCTCCGATATGCGCCTCGACCAGTTGCACAAGAACGAGGGTAATCTGTTCTTTGCGTGGTCGGGAGGGATTAATCGCGGCGAGCCGCACTATTACCGCATACAGACGCCGGCGTTTCTAATTGAGTTCGATGATACGCAGGACAACGCCAACCACATCCACAGCGTGTGGCGCGACTTCAACGGCGATTTCGGGTTAGACCTGCTGGCGCAGCATTACCAGGCAAGTCACAAGTAAATCCCACCCGGCAACGTCGCCGAGGGATCTGCATTCACGTCCGAAAACGGCTAGTCCGCGGAAGCCGCGGGCGCTATATTCGTGAGTGGAATGCTCGACCGCGAAACATGCCGGCAGGCGCGCCTGGCGCGCGACGCACGCTTCGACGGGCGTTTCTTCATTGCGGTTCGCACTACCGGGATCTTCTGCCGGCCCATTTGTCCGGCGCGCTCGCCGAGGGAGGAAAACGTCGAGTACTTTCCCTCCGCGGCTGCCGCGGCTGCGGCGGGCTACCGGCCGTGCCTGCGCTGCCGGCCCGAATGCGCGCCCGGGACGCCGGCCTGGAATGGTTCGTCCACCACCGTGGCCCGCGGTCTGCGCGAAATCGCCGAGGGCGCGCTCGACGATCGCGATGTTCGCAACCTGGCTGCCCGCCTGGGTGTGGGCGATCGTCATCTGCGGCGCCTCTTCGTCGAGCATGTCGGCGCGCCACCCATTGCCGTGGCACAGACGCATCGGCTGCTTTCCGCGAAACGGCTGCTCGATGAAACCGATCTGCCGATAACGACGATCGCAATGGCGTCCGGATTCGGCAGCGTGCGCCGCTTCAATGACACGTTCCGCAAGACGTGGGGCCGCAGCCCGCGCGAGCTGCGAAGAACACCCCGCATCGCGGGCGCGCCCTCTCTGCGCTTCCGCCTGCGCTATCGCCCGCCGTTCGATTGGGGGGCGTTGCTGGGGTTCTTGGGGCCCCGCGCGATTCCGGGTGTCGAGTTTGTCGCTGAGAGCAGCTATTGCCGGAGCATCGTGCTCGGAGGAACCGCGGGAACGATTGCAGTCTCGCACGGCGTTTCCGAACTCATTCTCGATATCGATCACCCACGAGCGGAACATCTTTTGCCGGCGATCTCGCGGGTGCGGCGGCTGTTCGATCTGGACGCGGAGCCGCAGGCGATTCGAGCGGCGCTCGCCAGTGACGCGCTGCTGCAACCTCTTGTAGAGGCGCGTGGCGGCCTCCGGCTGCCCGGCGCCTGGGATGCATTCGAGTTGGGCATCCGCGCGATCCTCGGCCAGCAAGTGAGCGTTCGCGGCGCATCGACATTGGCGGGGCGCCTGGTCACGAAATTCGGACGGCCTCTGGCCACCGCACGTAATGGCGTCACGCACCTGTTTCCGCGCGCTCAGGACCTGGCGGAAGCGGATGTCGCTTCCATCGGACTTCCAGCGAAGCGGGCGGCGACGTTGCGCGCATTTGCCGCTGCCGCCGCAACTGGAAACTTGCGGCTGGGCGACGCGGCCGCGCCCGAAGAACTGCGAGAGCGCCTGCTGGAAATCCCCGGAATCGGAGAGTGGACGGCCGAGTATATCGCGCTTCGCGCGCTGGGTGACCCCGACGCGTTTCCCGCGGCCGACCTGGTGCTGTTGCGGGCCGCGGGCGCGAAGAACGCGCGCGAACTGGAACGCCGCGCCGAGTCGTGGCGCCCCTGGCGCGCTTACGCGGCAATGCACATTTGGCAAGGAGTAAGAGATGGATACCTGCTATCAATGGATCGAAAGCCCTACCGGCAAATTGCTGCTGGTGGCGGATGAGTCGGGCCTGCGCTCCCTCTCCTTCGCGGAGGGGCGCACGCCGCCTGTTGTCGACCCGGAGTGGAAACGCGGAGGCGGCCCGCTGCGGGAACCGGTTCGCCAGGTCCGTGCATTCTTCGGCGGCGAACTGCGCACTTTCGATCTCCCGCTGCGGCCGGAAGGCACCGAGTTTCAAACGCGCGTCTGGACGATGCTGCAGCACATTCCTTACGGCGAGACGATTTCGTACGGAGAGCTTGCGCGGCGCATCGCGAATCCCGCGGCCTCGCGCGCGGTGGGACTTGCCAATGGCTCGAATCCGATCGCGATCATCATTCCGTGTCACCGCGTTATCGGCAGCAACGGCAAACTCACTGGCTACGGCGGCGGACTGGAGAACAAGCGCTGGCTGCTCGATTTCGAACGGAAACAGATGCGGCTGTTATAGAGGGTGTGGCCGACTGACAGTCGGCCGCAGGATTGCAGCCTGCCCTACCGCATGTAGAACAGGCTAAGGCGCGGCAGGCCGGATTTTTCCAGCAGGTTGCGTTCGAGGTATTGCTTTTCGAGCATGGCAAGTTGGTCGGCCGTCATCTTCCCGCGATAGGGCCGGAGCTGGCTCTCCAAGTCGCGGCGCGCTTCGAGCAGTTGGTCCTCGGTCTGTCGCGTGCGCGCGGTCGCGATCATTTTTTCTTCCAGCACGGTGAGGCGCTGCTCGAGCGATTCCAGATCGTGATAATGCTGCTCTACATCGGCGGCCAGCCGTTCCAGGGCGGAGACGATCTCGTCGTAACCGGCCGGCAGCGCCGCCGCATTGTTCTTCAGGTAGGCGCGTAGCGTTTCCAGTTCGAATGGCGGAGCGGTGTCGCGGCGGGCGCGCGGCTGCGCCGTCCCGCTCATCACTTGCGCCTCAGTGAGCACGGCCTGCGCGCAAAACGCGAGCGAGTTCACCATCTGGGTCTTCACCCTGCGGCCGCGCCACTTCTCGAATGCCGCGTCGATTCCGCGCAGAACCGCTTCCAGCGGCACGCCCGCATTTTTCCAACTTTCGATGAGCGCCCAATCGAGCGGCGAGAGCAGAAACAGGCTGGTGCCGCGCGCCTTCTGAAAATGCTCCTCGATTTCGGTGTAGTAATTGAAGTAGTTGTAAACCCAGTTCGAATCGTCACTCACTGCGGATGGTTCCGTTCCCAGATCATTTGCAGCCCTTCGAGCGTGAGGTGTTCGTCGAGCGTCTTCAGATAACGCGACCCGGAGACGATCAGGTGCGCCTGGCCTCCGGTAGCGATCAGCTTCGTTTCCGGCCCGAGCTTCGCCGTAATGCGTTCGAGAAGGCCATCGATCATCCCGATAGTGCCGTAGTAAAGGCCCGACTGCATGCTGGCCACGGTATTGGTGCCGACCACGTCCTTGGGCGGGC
>CAYMHP010000290.1:0-7878 GCA_964390225.1 uncultured Solibacteraceae bacterium | reverse complement strand
ATCACCCGCAAAGAGCTTAAGACGGACAAGTTCGCCCACGAAGTCGAACACACAGTTACGTTTTTCGAGGAGCACCAAAAAGACATTCTCCGCTACGCCGGCATCGTGGCCGCGGTGGCCGTGCTGGCGTTTGGATATATGACGTATTCGCGGCATCAGGTGACGGCTCGCCAGGCGGCGCTGGGAGCGGCCATCCGGGTACAAGAGGCCTCGGTCGGGCCACCGCAGCCCGGCGCTACCACCACGGCTACGTTTCCAACGCAGCAGTTGAAAGAACAGACGGCTCTCAAGGCCTTCAACGATCTGCGCAGCAAATACTCCGGGTCGGCGGAAGCGGAGATCGCCGGGTACTATCTCGGCTCGATCCGCGCCGACGGGGGCAATCTGGCGGAGGCCGAGAAGAATTTCCAGGAAGTCGCCCAAAAAGGTGACGCCAAGTATGCCTCGCTCGCGAAGCTCTCGCTGGCGCAGGTATACTTCGCTGAAGGCAAGACGGATCAGGGGCAAAAGGTGCTCGAAGACCTGATGGCGCACCCCACCGTGTTCGTCTCGAAGGCACAGGCCACCCTTGCGCTGGCCCGGGCGTTAATCCCAGTGAAGCCGGACCAGGCGCGGAAGCTCCTGGACACCGTTCGTAACGAACCGGGCGCCCCCAGCCAGGTGGCGCTCTCGCTCTATAGCCAACTGCCGCCGAAATAAGCGACCCGTTCGATGCTGCCTCGGCTTCGGTTTCCGGTGGCGCGAAGCCGGGGGCGGCGCTATCCGGAACCTCCTCATCCATATCGGAACGATTTCCAGCGCGACCGCGACCGCATCGTGCATTCCCGCGCGTTTCGCCGGCTCGAGGCGAAGACGCAGGTCTTCACGCCGGGGCTGTCGGACCACTTTCGCAATCGCCTGACGCATACGATCGAGGTTTCCCAGATTGCCCGGACCGTCGCGGGGGTGCTGGCGCTCGACGAGGATCTGACGGAAGCGCTGGCTTTGGCCCACGACATCGGGCACCCGCCGTTTGCGCATGCCGGAGAGGCGGAACTCAATCGCCAGATGGAGCGTTTTGGGGAGAGGTTCGAGCACAACCTCCACGCACTCCGGATTGTCGAGAATTTCGAACAGCGTTACGCGCGCTTTCCCGGCCTGAACCTGACGCTGGAGGTGCGCGAGGGCATCGTCAAACATTCGCGCGACTTCGCGCCGGGTGAGAATCCCGAGGTCGACGCCTATCTGCCGGGTTTCCGTCCTCCATTGGAAGCGCAACTGATCGACCTGGCGGACGAAGTGGCCTACAACACGGCGGATCTCGACGACGCGTTTTCGGCGGAGATGCTGACGGCGGAGGATGTCGCCGAGTGCGTTCCGCAGTACCGCGCGATTCTCGAAGCCGTCGAAACGCAGTTTCCGGGCGCCGCCGAGCGGGAGCGCTTCCACGAGAACCTGCGCCAATTGATTGACGCGCTGGTCTCGGGTCTGATTGAAGGCACGGTCGCCGAGGCTCGTGCGGCCGGCGTGGAGACCAGCGATGACGTGCGCGCATTCCCGCGCCGCCTTGCCGCCTTCACCGCCGAAGCCGCCGAGACGAGCCGCGAACTGAAGCGATTCCTGTACGCCAAGGTGTATGCTTCAACGGAACTGAGCGAAGAGCGGAACCGCTCGGTGGCGCGCATCGGGGAACTGTTCCAGTTCTTCCTGGACCATCCCGAGCGGCTGCCTTTTCCTTACTCCGAACAGGTTCAGGACGCGCCGGCCTATCGCGTTGTTTGCGATTACATTGCCGGGATGACCGATGCTTTTTTTCGGCGGACTTGCGAGCAGACGATCGGGAGTACGCGGTAGCGGTTCTCAGGTCCGGTAGGTTTGGCGCGGTTTCCGTTTCGCGCAAGAGTGCTTGCGCGGCGGACCCCCTCCGTGACGGGCACTGCCGAAACGCCCGAGCGCACGCTACTCGTCAAGGCGCGCGAAATTGGAGAGCTCGGCCTCGGTTACGCCGTACAGCTTGAGCAGTTGGCGGCAAATCTCTTCGCCGATCCGCTCCGGTCTCTCCTCCGGGTCGTGCTCCACTTCGACTTTGAAGAACAGATTGGTGCGGCTCATCGATGGTCGAACGTCCTCAACCTCTATACTAAGGGAGTGGCTTGCGCCATTTGCGAGGTTCGAAGGCCGAAACGCTTCTGTCCCGGAGTTCGTGGCGATATTTGCACGATTTGCTGCGGGACGGAACGCGAAGTTTCCGTGACCTGCCCGCTCGATTGCGAATACCTACAGGACGCGCGCCGGCACGAGAAGCCAGTCGAGCTCGACGCAAGCAAGCTTCCCAACCAGGATATTCGGGTGACCGAAAAACTGCTGAGCGACTGCGATGAGCTGGTGGCCTTCCTGGGCATGGCGCTTGGCACAGCCGCGCTGGAGACGCCCGGGGTAGGCGACTTCGACGTGAGAGATGCGCTGCAGGCGCTGATCCGGACCTATCGCAGCCTGCAATCCGGTGTGTACTACGAGACGCGTCCGCAGAATGCTTTGGCCGACGCCGTGTTCCGCCTGGTGCAGGACGGGATCGCCAAATTCCGCCGAGAGGAGCAGGAGAGGCTCGGCATGCCGAGGACGCGGGACGCGGACGTGCTTACCGTTCTGGTATTCTTCGAGCGGCTGGAGCTTGGCGAGAACAACGGCCGGCGCCGTGGCCGCGCCTTCATCGGCCTGCTGCGAAACGTCTACGGAGCGCCTCTGGGTTCAGGGGCGCGTTCCAATTCGCCGCTCGTGTTGCCTTGAGCGGAGGGCTCTCGGATCTGATCCACCAGGAATGCGCGCCGGCGGCCCGTGCTGACGATTTGTCCGATGTATTTATCTTTGCCGTTCAGCATCAGCTCTACCGGATAGCCGATCGCGCGGTCAAACACCAGAACCTGGCCCTGGCCGAGTTCGAGGAGATCGCGCACGGTGACCGCCAGCCCATCCAGACGCGCCTCCACCGCTAACGAGGCCTCGCGCAGCATGCGGAGCATGCGAGCCTCCTCCGTTTCGCTGGCGCGTGTTTTGCGCACCGACCACTGCTGATCGAACTTGTGCCGCATCATCTTGATCACGATCGAGGGCATGGCGATGTTCATCATGCCTACCGTGTCACCGATGCGCACTTCCACCCCGATCGCCACGACTGCCTCATTGGGAGCCAGGAGGTGCAGCAGTTGGGGCTCGGTTTCCATCGACTCCATCGTGAAGTCGACGTCGGTTACCCCTTTCCAGGCCTCGCGGAGGTCGCGCAGGATGAGGCGGATGAGGCCATCCATTAGCCGTTGCTCTATCTCCGTTATGTCGCGCTGGATGGCGGCGGAGGATTTGCCGGTCCCGCCCAGCAGCATTTCCAGAATGGGGAAAACCAGCGAGGGGTTGAGTTCCAGAACGCCGTTGCCGTCATAAGGCCGGAGCCCAAGCGACACCATGCAGGTGGGGGAAGGAAGGCCTTCGAGGAATTCCTCGTAGGAGAGTTGCTCGACGCTTACCAGGTTCACCGTCAGATACGAGCGCAGGTATGCGGAAAGGCTGGACACGAGGTTGCGCACAAACGTATCGTGCAGCAGGTGGATGGCGCGGACCTGGGACTTGGGGATGCGATCCGGGCGCCGGAAGTCGAAGGGTATGGCGGGGGTTTCGCGCCGGTGGTCCTTCTGGCTTTGAAAGACGGCATCGATTTCCTGTTGAGAAAGCTGGCGGCTCACGGAGGCCGGATCCTCGCTCCTGGGCGCTTATCGGCATTTTCTAAGCCGGGCTTTAACCGCGGAGCGATCCGTTGTCTTACCGAAAGCCGCCGGTGGCGCGGTGAACCATGCGACCGACCCCTAATGAATCTTGCCGCTCCTCCGATGAATACCGTGTAAGGAACTCCATGGGCGCCGACATTTTGGTGGTGGATGACTCGCCGATGATTCGCAGAATCCTGGCGCGCGCGTTGCGGCAGGCGGAAATCGCCATTAACGCTATCCACGAAGCAGAGGATGGACAACAGGCGCTGCTGTGCCTGAAGACCGAGAAGATCCATCTGGTTCTGACTGACATCAGCATGCCAAAGATGGACGGTTTGCAGCTGCTGCAGGCCATTAAGGCTTCGCCAGAGTGGCGCGACATTTCCGTCATGATGATCACGACCGATGGAACCGAGGCCAAGGTGGCCAACGCCCTGCGGCTGGGAGCCGCCGGTTACGTGCGCAAGCCGTTCACCGCCGAGCAGATCAAGGAGAAGCTGGCCGGAATTTTCCAGCCGGCGCTGCCGTGACGAACGTCCTGAAGCCAATGCTTGCGCGCCTCCGGTGCCGCCGGAGGTGCGGGTAGGAACGCATGCCCCCGGCACACTCTACCGCTAACGAACCACTTGCGGCGCAGGATACCCGCGCGGGCAAGTACCTTACGTTTCAGCTCGGAAACGAAGAGTACGGAATCTGCGTGCTGAAGGTGCGGGAGATCATGGGGATTCAGGAAATCACCGCGGTGCCGCAGACACCCGAGCACGTCAAAGGCGTGATTAACCTGCGCGGTAAGGTTGTGCCCGTAATCGATCTGCGGCTCAAATTCCGGTTGCCGCCGGCGGAGTATACTCCGCGCACATGCATCATCGTGACGCAACTCGAAGGCGAGTGTGGTGTGGTTCAAATGGGCGTGGTAGTGGACAGCGTCTCCGAGGTCGTGAACCTCGCCGCGTCGGAGATCGAAGATACGCCCGACTTCGGACAGGCCGCCGGCAGCGGCTACCTTCTGGGCTTGGCGAAGCTCAAGGGCCGAGTCAAAATCCTGCTGGATATTGAGAAGGTCCTTTCCGGCGAGGACGGGCAGCGTTTCGCCGGCGCAGGGCCGCAACCGGGGCGAGGAGGAGCCGATCGGGGAGATGAACCTGACGATCAATAAAAAGCTCGGGATCGCCCTCGCTGCTGTGGCGGGAGTCTGGAGTGCCATGGCATGGCTCGCGCTCGACAGCGGCGCCGGGCAGACCGCGGATGAGACCGCGCTACGGCAGGCTGCCGCCGCGAGCCTGGTGCGCGCCGCGAGTGCGGAAATGAGCGCGGCCGAGCGTGCGATCCTGCTGTTTGCGTACGCGCCCGAAGCCGAGAGGCGGGCGAGCGCGCATAGAGATTTTCAAACCAGCGCGAAAAGCTTGCAGGAAGCACTGAAGCAGGCCCGGTCCGCTGAGGTAGGGGACCGCACGCGCGAGCTGTTGAGCGAAATGGATGGCGCGCTTGGGGTTTGGCTGCCGGCCGAGGCGGACATGGAGCGGCTGGCGGGCCCAGACCCGGCCGCCGCCGCCCAGGTGTTCTCCGAGCGGATTCTGCCTCGGGAGGTGGCCTTGTCGCGCTCCGGGGCGGAGTTGGCGCGAATGGCCGCCGAGACGCTCGAGGCGAGCCGCCGGGAACGCGAGCAGACGTTTCCCTCCAGGTACGGCATCGTCTGGCTCCTGTGCGCCGCCGGTATGGCGATCGCGGCAGGCTGCTGGAAGATGATGCGGGGGTTTATCGGGACGCTCCGCCGCTTCGCTGCGGAGCTGTCGGAAGGGTCGCGGCGGGTGGCGGCGGCCTCACGGCAGGTGGCCGAGGCCAGCCGGTCGCTGGCTCAAGGAAGTCTGCAGCAGGCGGCGACGCTGCAACAAACGTCGGCCTCCACCACCGAGATCACGGCCATCACGCGCAAGAATGCCGATAACACGCGAAGTGTTGCCGGCCTGATGCTCGAGGCGGCGGAAGTGGTGAGCGATGCCAACCACAACCTGCAGGAAATGGTCGAATCCATGAAGGAAATCAACGGTTCCAGCGACAAAATTTCAAAGATCATTCGGGTCATCGATGAGATTGCGTTTCAGACCAACATTCTGGCGCTGAATGCCGGGGTGGAAGCGGCGCGCGCCGGGGCGGCGGGTATGGGCTTCGCCGTGGTGGCGGATGAAGTTCGGAGCTTGGCGCAGCGGAGCGCGCAGGCGGCCAAGGATACCGCGGCACTCATCGAGGAGTCGATCGGAAGGACCACCGCCGGCGCCAAAAAGTTGACCCTCGTGGCGAAATCCATAACGCAAATCACCGACAGCACGACCGAGGTAAAGATGCTGGTCGACGAGATTGACACCGGCAGCGAGGAGCAAGCCCGCGGGATCGAGCAGATCGGAGCGGCGGTGGTGCAGATGGAGAAGACCACCCAGCAAGGCGCGACCAACGCCCAACAGAACACCGCGGCGAGCCAGGAGCTGGATTCGCAGGCGCATAGTCTATATGAGCTGGTGAAGCGTTTGCGGGAACTGGTGGGC
The DNA here is from genome assembly GCA_964390225.1 of uncultured Solibacteraceae bacterium. Lineage (GTDB taxonomy): Bacteria > Acidobacteriota > Terriglobia > Bryobacterales > Bryobacteraceae > PSRJ01. Next base: position 1,601 of record CAYMHP010000290.1, on the reverse strand, counting down.
GGGTGCGAGCCGGACGCGCCCCAAGAGCCGGTTGCTTCTGAGCCGGCACGGGGACAGGCCGTGTTGACGCGGCACCAACCACTTGAGAGTGCAGCGGCGGACGGCGAGGCGAGTGCCCGGACGATCAGCCGGCGGGACTTCCCGCTCGAACAGGGCGAAGGAAGGTTCTGAGGAGGTTCGGTGCCTGGGTTGGAAGAGCTGCGACAGCAGATCGAGGCCCTGGCGCTCCGTCTGGTGCTCGATAAGGGGGAGCCGGCGGCGCAGGAGCGCGGCGGGGGCCGATGGCTTCCGGCGCTCGAGGCAATTCACGATTCCGCATTGGCGTTGGCCGCTCCGCCGGTGGCGGACGTTGCCGCCGAGCTGATGACCGAGCTCGAAACCAAAAACATGCCCGCGGGAGCAGATAGGGAAACAGATCTGCAGGATGGAATCGCACGTCTGCAGCGCGCCTTGGACTCTCTCGAGGAGAAAGGCCGCGTGGCGGGGCAAGTCTCGAACCCGGAGCTATTGCCGGAATTCCTTCTGGAGAGCCGGGAACACCTGGCCAGTCTCGAAACGCAGCTCCTCATACTGGAGCGTGATTTCGCGAACTCCGAAGCGCTGAATTCGGTTTTTCGCAGTTTTCACACGGTGAAAGGCTTGGCGGGTTTTCTCGATCTGCACGAAATTCAAGCGGTGGCTCACGCCGTCGAGAGCGTCCTCGATCAGGCTCGCGAAGGGCGGTTGACGCTGACGGCGGCTTCGATCGACGTAGTTCTGGAAAGCGCCGATTATCTGAACTCGTGGTTGGGGCACCTGGAGGCGATGGCCAACGGACGTGAGTCGGTCGCCCCAGCTGGAACCGAGCAGCTGCTGGGCCGCATCGCGCGATTGACGGCGGCTGCCGGTATTGCGTGTCCGGCGGCGGAGCCGGTTCCGGCGGCGGTCGCGCACGGCGGCGCGAAGCGCCGCGATGCCGCGGCGGTGAAGGTCGAGACCAGCAAGCTCGATTACCTGGCAGATATGGCGGGGGAAATGGTGATCGCCGAAAGTCTGGTGCGGCACGACCCCGAACTAGCGACCTTGCACAGCGCGCGGCTGCAGCGCAAGCTGGCGCACCTCGGGCGGATCACGGCGGAAGTGCAGAAGACGGCCATGGCCATGCGGCTGGTGCCGATCGGCCCTCTGTTTCGCCGCATGGGGCGCCTGGTGCGTGACCTCTCCAGGCAACTGGGCAAAAGGGCGGAATTGGTGACGCAGGGCGACGACGTGGAACTTGACCGAACCATTGTGGAGGAGCTGGCCGACCCGCTCATGCACATGATCCGGAACGCGCTCGATCACGGGATAGAGCCGCCGAGCGAGCGCCAGGCCGCCGGAAAGAACCCGTGCGGCAGAGTGTTGCTCAAAGCGCAGCACCAGGCCGGGCAGATGGTGATTGAAGTGGCGGATGACGGCCGCGGGCTGGACCGGCAGAAGATCGCAGCAAAGGCGGTCGAGCGGGGGGTGATCGCTTCCAGTGACGGGTTATCTGACACCGAAGTCCACAATCTCATTTTGGAGGCGGGCTTCAGCACGGCGGTGCGGGTGACGGCAGTATCCGGTCGAGGGGTGGGGATGGA
>CAYMHP010000289.1:0-7903 GCA_964390225.1 uncultured Solibacteraceae bacterium | reverse complement strand
GTCGCTACGCGCAGCGGCGAAAACTCGTTTCACGGCACGGTCTTCGAATTCTTCCGGAACACCGATCTGAATTCCAACGAATTCTTTGCCAATGCGCAAGGCACGCCCAAACCGGACATCAAGATGAACCAGTTCGGTGGCCAGTTCAGCGGGCCGATTCGCAAGAACAAGACGTTCTTCTTCTTCAGCTATGCCGGAATCACCGTCAACGTGCATCAGCCCATCGATCAGATTTTCGGGCTGCCTGGCATCTACACGCCGCAAGCGCGCGCCGGCGTTTACCGGTATTGGGTCGCCGATCCGCGGAACCCATTCACCATCAACGGGCAGGCCATTACCCGAAATTCGGTGCTGCTGGTGGACCCGCACACTGGAGCGCTCGCGCCGGGCGTCCGTAATTGCGGCAGCCCCACCGACACCAATTGCGTCGCCAGTTACAATTTCGCGGCGAACGATCCCAAAGGCATCGGTGTCGACCCGAGCCTTGGCAAACTCTTTGCCGGCTATCCCGCTCCGAACAACTACAGCTCGTACGGTGACGGACTGAATTACGCAACTTATCAATGGAATCCACCTACCGAGTTTCGCGGGCCGAACTTCATGTATAGGGTGGATCACACGTTCAACGAGAACAACAACATCTTCGTGCGCTGGCTGCAGGGCCATTACGACACACTGAAAGGCGATCCTCTGAACCAGCGGCCGCAGGTCTTCCCCGATTTTCCTCCCCTGGGCGAGGTCTTTCGCACCACGAAAAACCTGGCGGTCAGTTACCGGCATCTGTTCTCGCCGCGCGTAGTGAATGAATTTACGGCTGGGTTTTCACGGTTCGTGTTCCTCTTCACGCAGGGGGAAGCCAATCCGAGCTTCCCCGATGTGCTCCCATATAATTTCGACAACGCCGGCGCGAGGTTCATCTCGCTGCCTTACATCAACACGCCGAGGACGTTCCGTGCTGTCACCACGCCGCAGTTCATCGACAACGTCAGCGTGGTGAAGAGCGCTCATATCATCCGTTTCGGGACAAATATCCGGCTCTACGAACACAATGACCAGCGGGGACAGCCCGGCGGAATCAACGTAACGCCGACGCTGAGTTTCGACTCGTCGATTCGCGCGCCGGCAGGTTTCAACACTCCCGCCGTCGCGACGGCGAATACCATCGGCATCAACAGCACGGATAACACGCGGCTGCTGACCACGATCAATCAAATTATGGGCATCCCGGCGCGCTTGGGCCAGGTCTTCCTGGGTGATATCAAGTCGAATGCGTATCTGCCGTTTCTCTCGGGAAACAAAGTCACCCTGTGGGACCAGGGAATCCGCATCAAGCAATATGATTTCTACCTGCAAGACGAATGGCGGGTACGTTCCGACCTGGTGATCAATTACGGTGTTCGCTGGGAGATCAACTTGGCGCCTACCGAACCGGGAGGGCGGGTGTTCGTTCCCAACGGGCCGATCGTGTACAACTCCGGCCTGGTTGGTTTCCAGCATGCCGACCGCTGGTATCAAAACAATAACGCCGATGCATTCGGCCCGCGGCTGGGCATCGCCTGGTCGCCGTGGGGAAGCCAGAAGACGGTCATCCGCACCGGATGGGGCATCTCGTTCGATCCGCTCTCCTCGTTTCAGGTGACCGCGGTCTCGGGGAAAGTGCCGGGTATCACGCTGCAGTGCCTTTCGGTCCCCGGCGGCTCCACTACGCCCGGCTGCCAAACGGTTCCCGATACGCGCATCGCCGGAGGCTTCCCGCTGCAGCTCGCACCGCCCACGATCCAACCCAGTTCACTGCTGACGCCACAGCCGCAGTTGTTGAACAGCGCGCCGACCTTGGCGGTATTTGATCAGAACCTGAAAATGCCTACGGTGCACGAGTGGAACTTCAACGTGCAGCGGGAGCTTCCCGGAGGGATCGTGATGCAGGCCGGGTACATCGGCAAGCGCGGCTTGCGCCTGTTTCGGGCCTACGACATCAATCAGATCGACGCCGCCCCGATTTTACCGTCATTCCTCATCATGCAGCAGAATGTCGCCCGGAAGTGCAACGCCGATGGAAGCGGCTGCCCGGCGGGCGTGGCCGGCGCGGCGGTTCCGCTGGTAACCTCGGGGGTTTTGACCAGTGCCTTCGTCAATTCGAGCCAGTCGGCGACCGATCTGGCGCAAAACGCGGCCGGGAACATGGCCGGCCGCATCGAACAGACTACGCTGGCCGCGCACCTCCGCCCCAACCAGCAGTTCGGCACCATAACCTATCTGGATTCAGGCGGCGACTCGTATTACCACGCCCTCCAACTCACGGCCCGCAAGCGGTTCAGCACCGGCCTGCTGCTGGGGTTAGCGTATACGTTTAGCAAGTCGATTGACGACCAATCCGTCGACCCGGTGGGCTCTTCTTCCGGCGGCGGCCTGTCGACCACCAACAGCCGCACGCCTACCGACATCCGCAACTGGCGCAACGAGCGCGCTCTCTCCGACTTCGACCGAACGCATGTAGTGACGGTGAACTCGGTTTATGAATTACCCATCGGCAGAGGGAAGCGGTTCTGGAATGCGGCGCCGGCCGCGGTGAACCAGGTGATCGGCGGTTGGAGTCTTACCGGGCTATATACCCGTATGTCGGGAGAGCCTTTCAGCGTCAGCAGCGGCGTCCGCACAAATAATTATTCCCACGTTTCGCGGGCCGATATCGTAGGCCCTACGCCTTCGGTCCACTACCACGATGCACCTGGAGTGTTCGGCCCCATCGTATTCGACAACCCGGCAGTCTTCGTCTTTCCCGCTCCAGGCGCCGACGGCGCGGGCCGAAACCTCTTCCGCGCGGCGCCGTATTGGAATCTGGATCTCAGCGTGGTAAAGCATTTCGACCTCACGGAGAGAGTAAAGCTGCAGTTCCGCGCCGAAGCCTTCAACGCGCTGAACCATGCCAACTTCGACAATCCACGAGACGCCTCCAGCGGATCGCCGCAGATTACCTCGACGCTATTCGGCCAGGCATGCTGTGCTACGGTGGCGCCGCCGACCACGCAGACAATTATTCAGACCGGTGAATCAGCGCGTATCGTGCAACTGGCCTTGAAACTCGATTTTTAGGAAATGGGCAGGCGGCTAGCGCCTGCCCACCAATTTCAGAAAATGATCTTCATCGCAAGCTGGATATTGAAGGGCTCGCCTGCCCCAATGCCCGGCGCTCCGATGTAGTCGCCCACAGTATCGAAGATTCTTCCAAAACTACTGGAGTTCAACTTCGTTCCGGGCGGAGAGGTCATGGACGCTCCGCCCGTCCCGGGAGTGGGCAGGTTGGCCCGGTTGAACAGGTTGAAGAATTCGGCGCGAAACTGCGTCCGAATCCGCTCGGTGATTGGAGTGTTCTTGGCCACGGCAAAATCCACATCGGCGAAGCTGGGGCCGAAAAGAGCATTGCGGGCCAGGTTACCGAAGGTGCCCGGAGCGGGCTGGGCGAAGGCGGCGGGGTTGAGATACTGAACGTATTTCGAGCCGTTGGCGGTGGTGATGATTTGCTGGCTGCCGCCTTTATACGGATCGCCCACCAGATCCACTCGGTCGCGCCCCTCGAAAGTCCCGCTGACGTTGCGTCCCGAGTAGGCGGTAAACGGCAGCCCCGTGTAGAAGGAAAGTAGGGAATTCACTTGCCAACCCTGGACGAGGCGCTTGGGGCCCCGATCGAATGAAGGCAGTGCGTACACGATATAGCCGGTGAATGTGTGGCGAACGTCGAAATCGGAGTTCCCCCGATCAAACCGCAGATTGTTGCTGTTGGTGGGATTGCGGCTGCGAATGGCTGACCCGACGTCGATCGAATGGCCGTAGACGTATGAAAACTGCGACGTGAGGCCGTGCCAGATGCTGGTGCGAACACTCGCCTGGAGAGCGTGATAGCTGGCGTTACCGATCGTCTGGTCCTCGTTGATGGTCGAGAACTGCGGAAATGCGGAATAATACGGCCGCAGTTTGTCCTGTGTGCTGCGGCTTGCCGAGGCTCCTAGCGGTGAAGGCGGCGGCTGGTTGATATCGCGGACAATCAGCAGATGATGGCTGAGGTTGCCGACGTATCCGACCTGAAATACCGTGGAGTTGCTCAGCTGATATTGCAGGTTCAGCCCGTAGTTCTCGCTGTAGGCGTTCTTGAAATCCTGGCTGACCGAGAACAGGCCATATGGCGGCGGTGGCACGGACGAAGTTGCGAATATAGGTTGACTCGGTACGACGGTGTAGTTGGAGCGCGTCACAGTAAAAACCGGAGAGACTGTGCCGGGATTTGCGAGCACACCGACGGCGCCGCCGTTCGGCGGGCGGTTGTCGGCGATGGCTTTCAACAGGGGCCGGTCGTAGTAGAGTCCCCAGTCGCCTCGAATCGCCCACTTGGAGGCGGGGGAATAGGCGAACCCGATGCGAGGCGCGAAATTCCGGTAGCGTTTCGGATACAACGTATCGATCCCGTGGCCGGTATAGACGATTCCGCCTTGGGCGGGAAGGAACGTCGAAATCCGGTTGGTGGGGTCGTAGAACGGCCCGAAATAGTCCCAGCGCAACCCCAAGTTCAGGGTCAGCGAGCGCGAGACTTTCCAGGTATCCTGCGCGAACCAGTTGAAGTCGTTCGCATAGTAATTGCGTTGTGTATCGCCCAGCGTGATGGAGGAGGATTGCACGAAGCCGGCCAGATAGTCGGCCAGCGACTTCACATTGTCGGCGACTGCCGGGTCGTTCGCCCAGGGGCCTTGCGAGCCGTCGAAGCTGAAAGTGCCGCGACCGTTCCGGTTATAGAACACATCGCCGCGCGAGCGGCGGTACTCACCGCCGAACCGGAACTGATGCGGTCCGGTACTGTAGGTCATTGTCTCCGTGATGTGGCCTGTGGTATCAATACGCCCGAGCGGCGGCGTCAGCCCGATTTCATCGAAGCCCGATATCGTAATGTCCGGCGAGCCGAGCAGTGTGGGATTTGTGACGCCGGTGTTCAACCCTGCCGCAACCGGATTGAAGCTGGTATCGGAGTCGATAAAGACCTGTTTGAAGTAGTTCACGCCCGCCAGGATCTGGTTCACTACGCGCGGCGTAATCACGCGGTTGTACACCAACGAGAAATTGTGCATGCGGCTCGGCGCGACCTGATAATACTCGTGGTAGGGCGAGCCGACCGGGGCCGTCTGCTGGCCGGTTCCTACGAAATACCGAAACGCCAGATTATTCCGTTCATTAAAGATGTAATCGATCTTGCCGATGCCGTTGTCGCTGTAGTTGTCGCTATTGTCCGTGCTGAAGAAGTTGGGGCTGGAGGCCGGACCTGTACGTCCCCTGGCCGGCCAGAAGGACAGAACATTCTGCGTCGCGGAATTCACGGGGACATTGTACCGGTTCAGCACCGCCGTAGCCAGATTGACCCACGCGCCCGATGGCTCGGTGGCGCCGGTTTGATTGCCGATGATGAATTTCTGGCGTTCGTAGGTGACGAAGTAGAACAATTTGTTCCGGACAATGGGCCCGCCGACCGAGCCTCCAAACTGGTTGTTCTTCAGCTTGGGAGTCGGCGAACCTGCGGGAGCAAATGGTGTTTGGGATGCGAGAGCGTCGTTGCGGTTGTAATAGTAGAGCGTGCCATGAAGATCGTTGGTTCCGGATTTGATTACCATGTTGACCGAACCTGCGTTGCGGCCGGTTTCGGCGTTGCCGTGGCTCTGCACCGAGAACTGGTCGATGGCGTCGATCGGCAGGATGGTCCCGGCTACTCCGGAGACACCGCCTTGGTTTACGGATGCGGAATTGTGCCAGATATCATTGTTATCTGCACCGTCAATTTGCCAATTCTTTTGGTCAAGACGTCCTCCGTTAAGCGATCCGGCGCCGTTCACGCCGGGTGCGATCCGCACCAGTTGCGTGAAATCCCGGCCGTTCAACGGCAGGTCCTGAACGGCCCGATTGGGAATCACCGAGTTCAGCGAGGCGGAATCCGTTTCCAGCACGGCCGCCGCGCCGGTCACTTCCACCGTGGTGGCCTGTTGCGCCACGGTTAGCTTGGCCGGAACGGTAGAGACCCTCCCCACTTCCACCTCAACGTTCTCCACCCGCAGCGTCACAAACCCGGTACGCGAGATCATCAAGGTATAGGTGCCGGGAGGCAGGTCTTGGAAGGCGAAATCTCCGGTTGCGGTGGTGGACGCTTCGCGGCCCAGGCCGGTGGCGGCGTTCGAGAGTTTTACCTCTGCCCCGCCGATGACCGCGCCCGTGGCATCGGTCACGGAGCCGGTGATCGCGCCGCGAAATGTCTGCCCGATGGCGGCCAAGCTTGCAACCCACAGAAAGGCCGCCGCCGTAATACTGAAATGTCGAAAGCGATCCATACGAACTCCTTTTCTCGAGAATGACGATTCGTCGCAACAAGGCGAACCGGAAGAAGTCAGGATGTGCTGCCTTGCAGCCGTCAATGGCTGGAATTCATCCCATTCCCCGTAAATTTAGCGGAACAACCGGCACGGCCAGCCACCGCGGTTGTGTGTGACGATAGCACAAACGGGTTGCGGAAGGAATCGGGTCAACAGTGACAGCGGACGATCACGATGAGTTGGCGGCCAGATCAAGCGCGGAATTCTCAGCTCACCTCGGAAAGCAATAGAATGAATGGGACCGAACAATGGAAAGCCGGGGGACCGCAAATCCAGCCGCGTGCTGGCTGCGCGATTTCCTTATGCGGATAGCTCCCAACGGGGCCTCTTTGCGGCAGATGAAATCCCTTGGGAGTGGAGATAGTGAGGCCGGCCGAGCGATCGCTTTTCGTGGCCTAATCAGTACGAAAAATTAGGCTGCGCTTGGCGGTCTATCATGCTTTCCGGCTGGTGTACATCACCCCTCGCAACGAGCAGCTGCCGTCTTTCAAATGGCACCAGGTCGACACTAAAAGCAATACCGGCCACCATCGGCGGAGCCGGTGACGCAGGGGTCGATAGTCGGCGCGCTCGGGACTCCTGCGGTCTTGCTCGGATCAGAACGTCGGGTACCCGATCGGCAGAGGAAGAGTGTCCCCACGCAGGCCTTGGGCGCTGCAAAATGTCCGGAGGGACGCCCATCAGGATAATCAATCAGGCCTCGTGTGGTGGCTCAAGGTATGCCCAACGCTCCGCGATCTTCCGGCCCGCGATCCGCCAAATTACGATGCCGCGGAACTCAAGCCTCTTGCCGTTTTGCGAATCCTTGGCTGTCCAGTGATTCCGTACCACAACCTTGTCATCTTCAGCAATCATGTCTTCGATCTGCACGTGGAGATCGGGAAACCGCTTCAGCGCGCCACTTACGTATTGAATCGCCCCTGCGGGTCCCGGCTCCATTCCTGGTGGCACATCCGCTCCATGATCTACAAAGTCCGGGGCGAAATTTATATTCCCGATCTGCACGTTTTTCCTGTTGACGAATTCCTCGAAGTGGTTCCGGATAAACTCCCGCGCTTCCTCGTGCGTCATTCCGGTTTTGGGGTTGATTGGCTCCATAGCGTTCCTCAAGCGTTCGCGCCGTGCTGGCGAAACTCTGCCGCGAACTCGCCCAGGAATCGATCGATCGTGAGGGGAGGCCGTCCGAGCAACCCCTCAAGCACTCCATCCACCCCTCCGCCGCGCCCGCCCGTGTAATACTCCTGGAGTTCGAGCAACGCCGTCACCTGCCACTCCGGCATTCCTTGATCCAGCATCGCCTTACGTTGCGCATCGGCCGGAATGTCCACATATCGCGCTGCAATTCCCGCGTGTCGTGAAATCCTGTCCGCGACCTCTGCGCACGTTAGAGCTTCCGGCCCATTGAGTTCGTAGGTCTTCCCATCGTGCTCGCTGCTGCCCAGTGCTTTTGCAACCACAGCGGCAATGTCTCTCACGTCCACATAACTCATCCGCGAATTCCC
>CAYMHP010000288.1:0-7947 GCA_964390225.1 uncultured Solibacteraceae bacterium | reverse complement strand
GAACCAACACGGGTGGCTCCCTGGCAATGAACTCGAAAGGCGTGTTGTTCCTCGTGAATCGCGGCCTCAATCCTTCTGTCGAGGAACTCGCCCCTAAGCGCAGAGTGCTCGCCAACCGGATCAACGGCGATCCGCTGGATTGCATCGGCGGCGTGATGAATGACCTGACGGCCGACAGCAAGGGAGGCGTGTACTTCACCTTTGGCGGCCTATTCTACGCGGATCCGAAGGGCAAGGTGACCCGGTACGGCGAGAATCTGACCACGAACGGAATCGTCCTTAGCGAAGACGAGAAGCATCTGTACGTAACCAACGGGCCGTCGGTGGTGGTATTTGACGTCCAGAAGGATGGATCGCTGACCAACCAGCGCGAATTCGCCAAGCTCGAGGGCGGCGGGTTCGGCGGCGATGGCAGCACGTTCGACTCCGAAGGACGTCTGTACGTGACGACGAATGGCGGCATTAACGTGATTGCACCGGACGGCAAGAACCTCGGCCTGATCCCCACTCCGCGCGGGGTTATCAGCGTCGCCTTCAGCGGCCCGGATCGAAAGACGCTGTACGCCGTGAGCAGGGACAACGCCCAGAACAAGGACTGGATCATTGCCATCCCGATGATCGCGCAGGGGCCGAAGGGCCGCGGCAAGTAACAGCGCTGGTTGCGGGCACCCGGGGCGTGTATCCGGTGATAAGATAACCAAACTGAGCCGCTGCCGGGTGGCCAGGGAGACCGCCGATGACCAAACATTTTCTGCGTGTTTTTGCTTTGGCTGCAATGGTGGGCGCGGCCGCTCACGCTCAGGATGCCGCCGCGGGGAAGAAGATCTACATGGATTACACCTGCTATGCCTGCCACGGCTTTTCCGGCCAGAACGGTCCGGGCGCGCGGCTGGTGCCCATGCGGATGACCCAATCGGCGTTCACCAACTACGTGCGCAGCCCGCGCACCCGCAACATGCCGTCGTTCTCCGCGAAGGTGCTGTCCGACGCGCAGCTTGGGGATGTCTGGGCCTATGTCAAGACACTGCCCACGTCGCCGGCGGCGAAGGACATTCCCGCGCTGAACCAGTTCAAAGAGCAATAGGGGCAGGCGACCACCCGCGAATAGGCGCGCCTGAACTTTCTTTTTCAACTCCCGAGGTAACGGGCACCGCTGAAACCGCCTCGCTGCCGAGACTGCGGCGGCTCCAAAGCGGCGGTCTTTCATCTTCCAAATCCATTGATCTTGCCCCTATCCTGCAGTAGACTCTTGTTAACCAGATTTTAGGGTCTTGTTGAAACCCTGCTCCGAACGCGTCGACGCTTGGGCGCCCTGGCCGCACGCGGAGCCCGATCCGCGGAAAGGAGTTCTCGTGGCCGCTTCAATCAGAAGTCTCCTGTGGTGTGTAATCGTGGTGCTCGTGGCATCCGTTGTGCCGGCCCCGGCGTGGGGACAGGCGACGGGCGGAGCCATCTCCGGGATCGTCGTGGATCCGACGAGCGCCAGCATTCCCGGCGCGAGCGTCTCGGTTCGCAACCTGGATACCAACGTAGCCCGTACGGCAAAAACAGAAAGCGACGGCCGCTTCCGTTTTCCGGGCCTGACTGTGGGCCAATACGAATTAACCGTGGAGGCGGCCGGATTCGGCAAGTACGTCCGCGGGCCAATCACCCTGGTGCTGAACCAGGAGGCAGTGGTGGCGGCCGAACTGAAGCCCGCCGCCCTGCAGGAGACCGTGGTGGTTCATGAAGACGCCCCTATCATCGATACCACTACTGCCGAGGTGGGTGTTCGGTTCGACAGCCGCCGCCTGGCGGAACTGCCGATCAGCGGCCAGTTCGGAACCGGTGGCGGGTTCCGTGACGTTTTCGCGTCCGTGCTTTCCGCGCCCGGCGTCAGTCAACTGAATGCGGGCAACAGCCAGTTCGCTAACGGCACGAGCTTTTCCGCAAACGGCATGCGGACCCGCGGCAACAATTTCATGATCGACGGCCAGGATTCCAATGACCAGAGCGTTTCCGGGCGATCGCAATGGATGAACAACCCGGATGTCGTCCAGGAAATCCGGCTGATCACGAACCAGTTCCTGGCGGAGTACGGCCGGTCGGCGGGTTCGGTGGTCAACGCGATCACCAAAAGCGGCACGAATGAATTCCACGGGTCGGCATTCGAGTTCTACAACGGGAACCACCTGAACTCGCTGGGCAACCTCGATAAAGCCGCGGGGTTCAAGGAGGCGCCTTATCTGATCGAGCACCAGTTTGGCGGAACCTTCGGAGGGCCGATCCGCAAGAACAAGACGTTCTTTTTCGGTTCCCTGCAACGCTGGACGATCCGTCAACTGGGCTCCGGCGTGACCATCCGCGGCGTGCCGACCGACGATGGGAGGCAGCTGCTGGAACAGTTGGCAGGGACCCGGCCCCAAGTAGCGGCGTTGCTGAAGTTCCTGCCGGCGGCGCAGACGCCGATCGGGCAGAGCATTCCGCTGACCGTGAATGGCGCCAACGTGCAGATCCCGGTGGGTTCGCTAACGAGTTCGACTTCGCAGTACACGAATAACTGGCAATGGTCGGCGCGAATCGATCACCAGTTGACCGAAAAACACATGCTGGGCGGCCGTTTCCTGTACAACGACAACATTCAGGGCGGAGGCGGGCAGGTGACTCCGCCGGGGTTGACTACGCTGCAGCCGTTGCGCACTCAGGCGTTTTCGTTCTGGGTTACCAGCACATTCACGCCGCGAATGCTCAACGAGCTGAGGATTTCGTATCAGCGGTACGCCTCGACGACCACGGCGTCCAATCCCATCGCGGAAACGATTCCCTCGGTCGAGATTCCGCAGTTGGGTCTCACCGGCTTCAATTCCGACGTGAGCCGCACGGCGATCGGGCTGGCGGTGAACCAGCCTCAGTTCCGGGTCAACAACACGTACCAGATCCAGGACACGTATTCGATCACCCAGGGAGCGCATTCCTGGAAATTCGGGGTGGATCTGCGGCGCAATCAGATCAAGAGCTACTTCGTCCCACAGGTTCGGGGACGGCTCGTCTACGACACGCTGCAGACATTTGTCGACGATACGGCATCGGTCGCCAACATCAATTTCCCTCTTCCCGGCGGGCAGTTGCTGATGTATTACTTCTGGGACGACTACTACATGTTCGCCCAGGACACCTGGCGGGTGAGCAGGAGCTTCACTCTGAACTACGGGCTACGCTATGAGACGCCGGGGAATTCGTTCAACCGGCTGTATTCGTTGAATGACAAGATCCTGGCAGCGAACAACAATCAGGACGTCTTCCGGCTAACACCCCGGCCCGGGCGCGACACCAACAACTTTCAGCCGCGGATCGGATTCAGTTGGAATCCGACCGTGAACAACGGAGTGTTGCACTGGTTAACGGGAGGGAACCGGCTGGTGCTTCGCGGCGGATATGCGCGCACCAACGATTACGGGTTCATCAACATCAACCTGAATATATTCAGCTCGTTCCCGTTCGTGGTGGCGCGCAACGACACCAACCTGGCGAATGCCTGGACGCAAATCCAGAGGGCGCCCGATTTAAGCAATACGGCCGCGCTCAAACAGTTCACCAGAACCGTAGTCGGCAGCGATTTCCGATCGCCGATTGCCGAGCAGTTCTCGATGGAAATCCAGAGGGAGATCGGGAGTTCGTCGGTGTTTCGCGTGGGCTACGTCGGGACCAAGGGAACCGCCTTGTTCCAGACCATTGACGGGAACCCGCGAGTACAGTGCTCCGCGATTCCCACGAATGCGGCTGGCACTCCGCAGGGATGCCCGCGCGTCGACCCCACCGCCGGAGTGATCCGGCTGCGGGCCAACAGCTCCTCGTCGATCTACCACTCGCTGCAACTGAGCTTCGACCGGAGGTTTGCGAAAGGCATTGTCGCGGGGGCGCACTACACCTGGAGCTCCTTTATCGACAATGCTTCGGAAATCTTCAACTCCTCGGCCCGGGGCGAGGTAGCCGTGGCGCAGGACTCCTTCGACCGGAACCTCGATCGGGGACGCTCTACCTATGACCGGCCGCACCGCTTCGCCGCCAATTTCGTTTACGAACTGCCCACCGGCAGGATCAAGCAGCCGCTGGCGCGGTACGTTCTTCACGGCTGGCAGATCGGCTCGTTCGTGACGCTGCAGAGCGGCTCGCCCTTCAGCCCATTGAACGGAACCGATCCGACGGCGGCGCTCGGCGGCATCGACGGCGTGGTCGGCAACTCCATCCGCCCGAATCTGAACACCAACCTGGACCTTGCCAGCATGTCGGTCGAGGAGATCGTGAGGGCGGGCGGACGTTCGCTGTTCAGTCCGCTGCCGGCGTGCCAGCCGGTGCCGGGCACGAATACCTGCACTCCTGTTCAGCGCTTCGGCAACGTGGGGCGCAACATCCTCCGCAGCGACGGGATCGGCAACATCGACCTGAGCATCAACAAGTCCACGAGGATCGCCGAGCGGCACCAGTTGCAGCTTCGAGCGGACTTCTTCAACTTCACCAATACGCGGAATTTCGGTATTCCCGAGGCGCGCATCAACAATCCCGGGTTCGCCAACCAGTGGGGAACGGATGGCGGCAACCGGCGCATTTTTGTCTCGGCGAAGTACCTGTTCTGAGCGGAGCCCGGCGCTGCAAACGGAAATGGGGGCAGGCCAAGGGCCTGCCCCACATTTGCTTTTTACTGCGGCGGCTGCGGCAGTTGCACGTAGACCGTCGTAGTCGCGGTGATCGTCTGGCCGTTGGCGCCGTTGGCGGTTAAAGTATACGTCGTGGTGGTCAGCGGATGCGCCGTGTAGGTGCCATTTGCCGGCAGGGTCTGCGGGTTCATACCGGGGGCCGAGATCACGACCGAGCTTGCGCCGGTGGTGGTCCAGCCGAGCACGACCGGGTTGCCCGCTGCCACATTGAATCTTGGCGTGGCATCGAAGGTCACGATTTGCAACTGTTGTGCCGGGTTCACGGTCACAGTAGCGGTGGCGGTTGCCTGGCCGGCAGAGTTGGTAGCCGTCAGGGTGTAGGTGGTGGTTGCCGTCGGGCTTACGTTGACGCAGCCGTTGGCCGGGTTGAGTGTGCCGCCGCTCACGCTCGGCACGATGGTGATCGACGTGGCGCCGGTGATGGTCCAGCACAACTGTGTGGAACCGCCGGCCGTGATGGTCGGCGAACTCGCGGCGAAGCTGCCGATCTGCGGCACTGTACCCGTCACGGTAACCGTGACCGGCATGGTGACGGTCGCGCCATTTGCGCCGGTGGCTGTCAGGGTGTACGTCGTGGTAGTGGTCGGGCTCACCGTCACGCAGCCATTGGCCGGGTTGAGCGTGGAGCTCGCGCCCACGCTGGGTGAGATGCTGATCGAGGATGCGCCCGTCACGGTCCAGCACAATTGCGTGGAACCGCCGGGTGCGATCGTCGGCGAAGTGGCGGTGAAGCTTCCGATCTGCAAGGTTACCGCCGGCGTCACCGTAACGGTAACGGGCGCGGTCACGTTCTGTCCGTTAGCGCCGGTCGCAGTGAGCGTGTAGGTGGTGGTCTGCGTCGGCGAGACGGTGACGCTTCCGTTCGCGGTCACGCTGCCGACGCCGCTGATCGACACCTGGTTGGCGCCGTTGGTCGCCCAACTCAGGGTGGCCTGCTGGCCCGCCTGGATGGTTGCGGGGTTCGCGTCGAAGCGTACGATCTGCAGACTTCCCTGGGCGCCAACCGTGACGGTGGCGGTGGCGTTGATGGATCCCCCGGGACCGCTTGCCGTCAGCGTGTACGTGGTGGTCTGCTGCGGCGTGACGCTGACGGAGCCGCTTTTCGCATCCACATTGCCGATGCCGGGCTGGATGGTTACGGTGGAAGCGCCTTCCACCACCCAACTTAGAGTGGCGGGCTGGCTCGGCGCGACGTTGGCCGGGGCCGCATCAAAGCGGACAATGCGAACTTGCGCAGGCGCGGACGTTGTAACGGATGTGCGCGCCGTACTTTGGAGGCCGCCGGTGTCCTTGACAGTCAAGCGGAAGGAGTACGTCTGGTTAGCAGCGGCCGTGAAGGTAGCGATGGCCGTGTTCGCGCCGGAGAGCGCCACACTCGGACCGCTGATCTGCTGCCAGCTATACGTGATCGGGTCGCCATCGGGATCGTAGGAACCGGAGCCGTTCAACGTGATCGTTCCCGCAGCCACTCCGACCTGATCCGGGCCGGCATCTGCGACCGGCGGGCTGTTGCCGACGCGCCGCGTCAAGAGCTGATAGCGGAGGCGAGGCACATCCATGGGCACGGGCGTGTTGGTGGTGCCGTAGTCTTTCGGGCGGATATAGTTGCCGAATTGCACGCCGAAGACGACGCGGCCGTGATCGTGCGGGGTGACGAAGGTCTCGTTGAGCCCGGCCTCCATGGTGAAGGCGACGTGCTCGTTGAACGGCTGCACAAACTTCAGCATGGCGCCGGGGCGGTCGGACCCGGCGCTGTTGAGCCGAAGGTATCCGACATTGCCTTCGAACCAGGAATTGCCCCACGCGCCGACAAGCGCGCTGCCGCCGTACTGGTCGACCACGCGCGCGTAGGTTTGGAGAAACGAGCTGGGGCCGAGATTAACGCTGTTCAGGATGGCGGTATTGCGGAACCCTTTCGTGGCGAACGCGCCGATGCGGCCACGGCCGAAAATGTAATCCACTAGAAAAGCACCCTGCGCCAGGGCGCCGCCGTTCTGATATTGCTTGAAGTTGACGTATTTGAAGCTGCCAAACCCGCCGACCTGGAGATGGCCCCAGCGGTTCACCAGACCGAGATCGAACTGGCCTTCCTGCTGGCCGGGATAGTACATGTATTCGCCCTGGGCCTGAACGGCGTGGGTGCCGTCTCCTCCGAAGGGCGAGAAGAACCGGGCATGGCCGCTGACGGTGTAATCCTGGCCGCCGGTGGGGCCATAAACCGGGCCGATGTTCACCCCAACGTTCGAGAACTTCTTATTGCGCCGCTGAGCCTCATCGACGGCGCCCTGCGCTTCAGTGTGCGCGATCGTCTGCGTCTGCTGCTCCGTGAGCGGCTTCGGCATGCCATTCACCTGGTCGCGAAGGGCGTTCTGCTGGTTGCGCAGTTCCGCAATCTGGTTGCGAAGCTGGTCGTTTTCGCCACGGAGATTTTTCAGCTCGGCGAGAATGTCGTCGAGCTTATCGAGCCGCTTCAACACCTGGTCGCAGCAGGGCTCCTGGGCGGCCGGCTGTTGAACCGCATTGATGACTTGGCCGATGGTGCCTTCCTTGATCACCTGACCCTGCGCGTTAGTCACCGTGATGACCACGCGCCGATTCATGAAGCGCCCTTCCTTGGTGCCGTTGTTCGATTCGGGGTTGTTTTTCCCGAGGCCGTCGGTGGTGATCTGGCTGGCCAGTGCGCCATACTTCACGAGAAAATCGCGGACGGCGTTGGCGCGAGACAATGCCAGCCTTTGATTGGCCTGCTGCGACCCGACGAAATCGGTGTAGCCGCTGAGCCGCACCTTATAATCGCGATGCTGCCCGAGCAGTTCGGCGAGGCGAAGCAGGCTGGGATAACCGTCCGAAAGGATGGAAGAGTTAAATTCGAAGTTGATCTCTTCCCAATCATCCTTCGCCTGGTTGCTCGGCGGAGTCAGTCCTTGAGCATACAGAAACGATGCTGTGAGCACGAGCGCACCGAGCGCCAATGGCTTTCTCATCTTTATGTCTCCCCTTGGGTGCCGGTCCGACGACCTTTGAAAGTCCCTGAAGCCCAGTTGACTAAAACACACCTGGTGTTTCCGTGAACGGAGGAACATTTTGGCGGTATCGTGTTCTCGGCGGTGTCTCCGCGCACAGAAGAACGGGTTGAAATGGGAGAATGGGATCGAGGGTTGCCGGATGGGCAGTCGCTCCCGGAGTACTCTCGGGTCCCGGGAGAGGAAAGTCCGGTCTCCACAGGGCAGCGTGCCGGCTAACGGCCGGGCGG
>CAYMHP010000287.1:4048-7952 GCA_964390225.1 uncultured Solibacteraceae bacterium | reverse complement strand
GGTTCGTCAGAAGAAATCGTGGGTAGCGTCGGGCTCGGGCAGCTTGCCAAGTGAGTGATAGAGTGCCAGTTCGAGCACTCGGTAGGTACGGAACCCGTACGATTTTCTCATGGTGACTTTGGCCTTGTTGTTAAGGCCCTCGACGACGCCGCTGGAGAGCAGTTTTTGAGCGCGGAAATAGTTCAGGATGAGTTCTCGATGATTGCGTAGCGAACGGGCGATCTTCTTCATGGGTTCGATGCGGGATCGCATAGTCTGCCGGCACCACTCATCGAGGAACTTGCCGGCCCAAGCCGGTGAGTTGTAATCCCAGAGCTGCTGGAAGGCTTCCTTGAGAAGGTAGGCGCGAACCGTCTTCAAGTTATAGCGGAGAAGATCGCGGAGCCGGAAACGCTGTTCGTCTTTGAGATTCTCACTTCGTTTGAGCAGTAGCCAGCGGGATTTCCTTAGGATCGGCGCGCGGCCCTCACGTCTCATGCGGCCCGTTTCCTCAGCGCGAACCTTGTCGAGCGCCTTGTTCATATTGGAGACGATGTGGAAGCGGTCGAGGATGTGCAGAGCCTCGGAGCATCGTTCGCGGATCAGCTTCAGGTACGGTTCCCACATGTCGGAGCAGACGAAGCAGATCTTGGAAATGACCTCCTGGCCCATGGCAGTAAAGAATCCCTGGAAGGACTCGATGGTCCGTTCCTTTCCTACCCAGAGCAGTCGGGTGGCGCCGATATCGATCTGGTAGACCAGGGTGAGGTACTTGTGCCCTTTGGCGTATTGGATTTCGTCAACGCCGATTGCATCGACTTGGCCCAGCGTCCGATGCTCCAGGCCCCAGGTGACGACGTGCTCGACCGCATCGAACACCTTGTCCCAGGAAGTGCGAAAGCACTCTGCGGTTTCTTTCCACGAAAGGCGCCGCGCCCAACGGGCCAGGAAGAGCATATACGCCTTCGTCAAGGTGCGCTTGCCGTCACCCCAGGGAACTTCTTCGACGGCCACCACGCCACACCGACGGCAATCGACGCGCCGCATCGCATACAGCAGGAAAACGAAGAATCCCCACAGAGGGATGAACTCGAAGCGGCGCTCGGCGAGTTGGTCGTATCCGGGCGCCGGCAAATGGCAGCGCGAGCAGACCGCGGCCGAACCTTTGCGCGGTCGCAGGACCACTTCGATGCTCCTCTTGTCGGTACTGAAACGGGCGTGCTCATAGACAAAACCTCGGAAGTGATGGCAGCGGTTCAGGATCGTGGTCAGTTCCATGGCGGCGAAAGCTCCACCATAAATCGCCGCCAGACCAGGCTCACGATTTTGGTAGAACTTTGGGCTGCCAGGCAGAATCTGTCGCCCAAAAGGGTGAATTCGGACGATACCGGCCAAAGTCCGAGACGACGAGTGCACAGCCATATGACTTGGTGCCTAAGCGGACTACATCGGTTTCCCGGAAAGACGGCAGCATCGGGACCGTGCCAAAAGGCCCGAATGATCCTGCGGGGGAATCCGACAGCGCCTATGTGTCAACGATCGCTCGAGGCGCGATACAACCCCTGATTTACTACTGAGGAGGTTGGTTCTCCGCTACTCTTGGCGGAGCGTCACCGCCGGATCCACTCCCAGGGATTTCCGCGCCGGGATGTAACAGGCTACCAAAGCAATCGAAGCTAACAGAATGGGCGCGCCATAAAGCACGATCGGATTTGAGGAGCTGGTGCTGGCAACCTGGCCGACCGCGGTCGTCATCGCGGCCAAGCCGCGCGAGGCAGTCCACGCACCACCCATCCCGATAGCGGGACCGGCCACGATTAGTCGTGCGCCTTCTCTCATGATCAGGCCGAGCACGCTGCCCGATCCCGCGCCAAGCGCCAGCCGGATACCGATCTCGTGGTTGCGCCTCGCTACGGAATGTGCGGTCATGCCCGCCAAGCCGACCGCAGAGAGGATCAGGCCGAAGAAGCCGATGAATCCATAGGTCCAGGTCGCGCCGCGCAGTGGCGACATGAATTCATCGACGTGCTGCGCCATGCTGCCTGCGTAGAACGGAGTGAGAGTCGGATCGATGGCGGCAATCTCGCGGCGCACGAGTGCGACCGCATCCACACCGGGCCGGGCGCGCACAATCAAAGTAATACCCTGTTGCGCCGGCTGGGTGTAATCGGAAGAGCGTAAGGGAAAGTAGATCGCTGGCTGCGGTTTTCCTGCCACCAGGCCCTCAGCAACGTCGCCGGCCACCCCGATCACTTCGAAGGTGCGGCTCTCGGGGGTATGCGCAACAGGGCGGTAATCATAGGAACTGGGCAGGATTCTCACTACTGTGCCCTCGGCCCCTCTGCTGATTTCTAAACTGCGGCCCAGGGGGTCGTGCGCTGGCCAGATATCCTTTACCAATGCCTCCGTCACAATTACGCTACCGGAGTCCTCGGTCTCCTCCTGGCGGCGGAAGGGCCTTCCGGCGAGGATCGGAATACCCGTGGTAACGAAATAGTCCTTGCCGACCGTATGGGCGATTGCCCTGTGCAACCCCCGCGCCGCGGTCGCGCCTGATTCGGATGCAGAGATCGTCACTCGGCTGGTCACCATCGCTACTGGCACCGTCACGCTGAGACTAGCCGCCTTTACCGAAGGCAGAGCCTGCACCTGATCCAGCAACTTCGGGAAGAAAGAGGCGCTGCGCTCGGCGGTATAACCATCGCTCGTGGGATCGAGCGAAATCAGGTAGAGGTTGGCGGGATTAAAGCCGGCCTGCACGCCGAGGGTGCTTTGGATACCGATGGCTAAAAAGCCGAGGATCACCAGCAGAGTGAGTGAACCGGCCATCTGGGAAACCATCAACACATTCCGCAAGCTGAGGTGCCGCAAGCGCCGCACGCGAACGCTGCCGCCTTCCTTGAGCGCCGGTGTGAGATCAGCGCGAGTGGCCTGGAACGCAGGCACAAGTCCGAAGGCCAAGCCCGTGGCGAGTGAAAGGGCGAACGCGAGGAAAAAAACGCGATAGTCAGGCTGGAGAAACGAATAATTCCACGGAACCGGCGTCGGCATCCGGATCTGGCCGGCCGCACGCATGATCCATACCGAAGCGATGGCGCCAGCCAGGCCAGCGGCACACGCCAGCAGCAAACTCTCCGTGAGCAATTGGCGCACAATCCGGCCGCGGCCCGCGCCCAAGGCCAGCCGCACTGCGATTTCCCGCCGCCGTGACGCCGCACGGGCCAACATCATATTCGCCACATTGGCGCAAGCGATCATCATGATCAGTCCGGCCATAATCATGAAGAAAGAGGTGAAAAATGGCTTGTCTTGCTCGCGAAGCGGCAGACACTTGCCTCCATCCGCCAGAGTGATCCGCCGCCCGGGGCGGTTGCGGTCAAGGTCGCCGGTATCCTGCTCAAACTGCCACTCTAGGGCATCGAGCTCAGCTTCAGCGCTATCTCTATTGACAAACGGCTGTAACCGTCCCACCGTTACCAAAACCGCCAGTTGCGGATTCTCGAGTGCATTCCCCGCGAGCGCTGGCAGGATCGCCGGGTCAGGCGGGAGTGGGAGGAAAAGATCGGCTGGGGTCATCGGCATCGCGCCGATGAAGTCTTTCGAAGCGACCCCGAGAATGGTGATAGGCTGGCCATTGATTCGCAGTGTGTCTCCCACCGCGCGGGGATCGGCGGCCAAGTGCTCCTTCCAGAAACGGTAGCTCACCACGGCACTGTGTCCGTCCGGATGTGCGTCGAAGAACCGTCCAATCGCGGGGCGCACTCCAAAAGTAGAGAAATACGAAGGTGTGACCAGATGTCCCCAGACTCGCTCGGCATGCCCATTCAACACGACCCCAAACGGCACGCCGAACACGTAAGCAGCGCTATCCGAGAAGAGGTCCGCTCGTTCGTGATAGCGCCGGTACAAAGGGTAGGACGCACGG
>CAYMHP010000287.1:0-4038 GCA_964390225.1 uncultured Solibacteraceae bacterium | reverse complement strand
GCGCGCAGCGCCGGGCAGATCCCGCAGGACTATGCCGTTCATTTCGCTGAAGGCGCAACTGGCGATACACATTCCTAAAGCGAGTGAAACCAGAGCGACCGCAGTGAAGCCCGGCGAACCAGCTAGAGAGCGCGTGGCATAGCGCAGGTCTCGAGACAGTTGCGCCCCGTGTTCAATCAACATCCGGAAAGACACATCCGCTAGGAGGCGCGCGGGCCCGGCTATGCGGAGCGCATCGGCTGCGGTCTGGTCCAGCTGATCGCCGCAATTTTCCCGGAATTCACCGGGGAACAGGCGTGATATAGCACGATACGCGCGAAGCCCAAAGGAGGGTCCGGAGGCGGGCGCCGGACCGGCCGCAGGCCTGGAGCGGACGGGCTCTTCGGCCTCCATTTGGGCCCTGACTCCGCCATAGCTCAGTTCACGGATTCCGAGATCGAGAGGAATTCCCTGCGTGTTTTCGTAGACCAGTGGTGCGTCTCCCCATCCATCACGCCGCCGGCGCCGCGCCCAAATCCACGCGGCCACAAACATTACGGAGTAAATAGCGAACACCTCCGGAAGTTGGGCGAGTGCCGCGACGAGGAGAGCGATCCGGGGGACGACTAAAATCAAAATCGCGAGCCACCCGCCCAGTTGCAGGATCAGCGAGGTCTTGCCAGGAACGTAAGAGCAGGTAAAGGGAAGCTGCTGCCAGCTATAGAAGAGAAACTCAAAGACCGCGAGCGAAACGAGCACCTGGAGCCCTGTCATTCGCAACGCCACCCCCGGTCCCAGCGACGCAATCGAAATGGGAAGCGACACCAGATGAATCGGCGCGATCACACAGAGAAGCACAAACCGCTCCACGGCGTTCATCCAATCCCGCCGCCCTTGGGTCTCCAGGAGGTGGAACAGCCAGTTGGCCTTCCAATCCACCGGCATTACGAAAGCATGCCGGATCGCGGCCAGCGCAAACAGCGAGAACCCCAGCGGCCAGTAAAGCACGGCGAAGGAGGAAACCCGCTTGGGCGCGCCCAGCAGAACGCTGTTCGCCATAATAGCGATGCCTGCGGCCGCATAGGCCATCAGAAGAAGGCGATGCACGCGGCTGCGGGTCAGCACGGCCCCGATAAATTTCAGAATGGCCTCCTGGCGGGGATTGGGCGCGATCCATCGAAGCAGGCGCCATTCGTGCGTGCGCTCCGCCGCCAGACCTTCTCCGCCCTCGATCAGCAAGCGCCGGTAGCGGACACTCGCCGCGACATACATCAGCACCGCGAGGCCAATCGCGCCTGCGGTCCAGCGGACTGCACGCGCCCCTAATGACAGCAAGAAGGAATCGCGCGTGCCGCTAAGCGCTTCATGCAAACCCAGAAACCAAACCGGCGGCGCCCATTGGGCGGCGCGGAGGAGATGGGGAACGGATGCCGGTTCCCAGTTGGGCATCCTCCAATAACTGTAAAAGCCAGTGAGCAGCGACAGGCCCAGCAGAACGCCTTGGATATAGCCGGACCAGCGCGCCAGCCATTTGGCTGGCAGAACGTTGACGAGCAGCCCCTGTAAACCCACGAGCGCGAAGAAGACAAACAGACAGCCCAAGCCGATAGACGCCGCCCGCGCCGGCATGCCAGACACAGGACTCCAGCGGGCTCCATCCGCCAGTTTGATTGTGTGTGGGGGTGACAAAGCCGGCAGAATCAGAATGGCAGTGAGCGCGGCAGCCAACAGCAGCACACACAGGAACCGTGCGGCGAAGATCTGCCGCGAGCGGAGGGGTAGTCCTGCCAGCGCCAGGTAGTCGCTGCGGCTCGGGAAGAGCGATTGCCACGCCAACAATGCCAGCAACGCCGTAATCGAAAGCAGCAGGCTGATCAGAGAGATCCGCTCCACCTGTGCGGCGGCCTGAGCAGCGGCCGGCGAGGCGGCAATCTGTTGGGGCGCGGAGGTGAGCAGGATGATACCTGCCGGGATGACCAGCGCAAATGCGCCGATCGCGATGTTTGACCACTGTCCACGAATGGAGAACATGTCGCTGTCAAACAGGGTCGCCAGGAAATGGCGCACCAGCTCGAAGCGCGTTCCATGCGTTCTTTCGCGCCAGTTCACGCCCTCATCGCCTCCAAGATGCGGGCCGCCAAGTCGCGCCGGGCATCTTCTTCCGTAAAGCGAGTGAACACGCCTTCTAGCGAGGCTTGCCCCATCTGCTGGCGCAGCCGATCGATCGTGTCGTAAGCCACCACTTGTCCCTTGCGCAGAATCAACACGCGGGCGCAGACCTTCTCCATTGCATCGAGGACGTGCGAGCAGTAAAGAATAGTTTTTCCACGCGCGGCCAAGCAGTGCAGAAGCTCGCGCAGAGCAATCATAGTATTGACATCCAAGCCGGACAGCGGCTCGTCCAGGATCAACACGTCCGGATCGTGCAGCAGGGCAGCCGATAACAGAATCTTCTGGCGCATCCCCTTCGAATAGGAGGAGACCGGAGAATCGCCATCCTCCCCTAGCGAGAACAGGCGCAGGAAAGTCTCGATCTTGCGATCGAGTTGGGTCCGCTCTAAACCGCGAAGCCGCCCCACCAGCAGCAGGTATTCGCGGCCGGAAAGGAACGAGTAAAGGTTAGGCTCTTCGGGCACATAACCGAGCCGCCGCTGGAAAGCAGTCAAGTCGTCCAGCACGGAGCGCCCCGCATAGAGGATCTGTCCATCACTCGGCGCCAGCAGCCCAATCAGCATCTTCACCGTAGTGCTTTTGCCTGCTCCGTTCGGTCCGACATATCCAAGAATTTCGCCCGGCGCGATGGAGAAGCTCACGCGATCAACGGCAGGGACGCCGTGGAAGCGCTTCGTCAAATTGCGAACTTCCAGCGCGCCGCTCACGATTCCACCCTCCGCGGCGCCAGCCCGCGTTTTGAGTGAATGACGCGTACCAACTCCTCCAGCCGCGCGCTTTCGGCGGCCAGAACGCGCCGGCCGAGCCGTGTAAGACGGTAATACCGGCGGCGCGCATCATCCAGCTCAGGCGCCGGCCGGTCGCCCGATTCTTCAATTAGCTCCTCATCCATCAGCCGCTTCAGCGTGCCATAGAGCGTGGCCGGCCAGAGCCGCACTTTGCCGCCAGTCCGCTTCAGCACCTCCTGCATAATGCCGTAGCCGTGCTGTTCCTGGTCGGCCATCGACAGAAGCACATGAAACCAATGTATTTTGAGGGGAAGAAAATCTTCCGAGGCGGGCGGCTTTCTCATATGTTTTAGTATATATACTGCTCGATATATATCGATGTCAAGCAGAGAGTTGGCGTACGGACGCGTTGTTTCCGGCCGACGTGTGGTGGGTGAACCCCGTTTAGCGGCGTTCTCAAGTTTGCCGCACTGGCCGTATCACGCGGGAGCATGAGATCTGGCCTGCAACCAGTATGCGAACTGAGCCTCCCCGTCGCCTCTGGCCGTATCAATGCCCACAGATTTCTCTGACGAGGCTCAAAATGGAATACCGCTTGAAACGGCATGACGGAGAATACCGCTGGGTCCTCGATCACGGAAGCCCACTGCATGATCAGCGTGGGCAATTCACCGGCTATATCGGTTCCTGCATCGATATCACCGATCATAAAAATTCGGAGCACCAGCTTGTACAACTGCAGGAGCAATTGAAACAGGAGTTGGCCGGAACTCGCGGCCTCCATGAACTTGGGCCACGGCTCTTGACGCTCGGCGACCGGCGCTTGGTGCTGAGTGAAATCCTAACCGCAGCGCGCGAAATCACCGGCGCGGACATGGGCAATATCCAACTACTCGACAACAATGGCGCGCTGCGGATTGAGGCACAATACGGCTTCAACAAGGAATTCCTAGACTTCTTCGATGCCGTTCAAGACGATGATGCAGCCTCCTGCGGGACAGCGCTCAGAAACCAGCAGCGAATCGTCGTCGAAGACGTTGAGAAGAGTCCCATTTTTGCTGGAACTCCGGCCCTGACGATATTGCTTGGTGCCGGTGTTCGGGCCATGCAGTCGACGCCACTGGTTACTCACAGCGGTGCCCTTGTTGGAGTACTCTCG
>CAYMHP010000286.1:0-8042 GCA_964390225.1 uncultured Solibacteraceae bacterium | reverse complement strand
ATAGAGCGTGCTCAGCCGGTAATGCGCGACGACGTTCGTCGGATCGTCCTTCACGACACTTTCCAGAAGGGAAACCGCTTCATTCGTCCGATTCACGGAAATCAGGACGATCGCCAAACCGGTTTTTGCGTCCGAATCCTTCGGCTGTAGCGCCAGCGCCTTCCTGTACTGCTCCTCCGCTGTTTTGAAGTCGCCCTTGGCCGCCAGAATTCCACCGAGCTGGCGCCAGGAGAGCTCGTCATACTGGTTCACCCGAAGAGCGGCTTTGTATTCATCTTCAGCCTGCGCGTTCAACGCGGCATCCGAAGAGGTCCTCAGTTGCTCGGCGAGTTCAAAATGCGCTCCGGGAAGGTTTGGATTCAAACGGAGGGCCTCGCGATATTGCGCCACCGCGTTGCTATGATCTCCCTGCCGCCCGAGCTCGCCCGCCATGATCATGTGCATTTCCGCGGAATCAGGCGCAACTACCATCATGCTTAGCAGGCTCTGGTCCATCATCCGCCACGAAAGCTGATAAGCGGCTAACAGGATTTGCGGATCTTGCGGCGCCAGCTCTTCCAGCTTGGCCGCTACAGACAGAGCTTTGTCGAATTGCGCCGCAGCGGACTCGAGTTCGATCAGCTCTAGACCCGCCTGTATCCGGATCTTCTGATCGTCCAGGTTGGAAAACGCGCGTTCCAGATCATTCTGCCCCTGTCTCGGATCGCCGGTCCGCTTCTCCGCGATTCCCAAAAGGGCCACGATCCGCCAGAGATCAGGCTGCGATTCCAAAGCCCCACGCAGGTGCGGGATGGCTTCGGCGTACTTACCCTGAAAACACAGCAGCACTCCGAGGTTCCCTCGTGCATTGGGGTTCTTCGGGTCGATCGAAATGATCTCGCGCAGGAGTGGAATGGCGAGCTGTGGTTTTTGTTCCTGAAGATATTTCTGTGCCTGCTCTTCGAGCGCTCTGACTCTGTGAGGAACATCCTGGCTGCCCTGCGCCATCACGGACCGCCAGGGCGCTACGAGGATCAATGCACAAGCGGTTTTGAGTAGAAGACCACTCACATTGTTATCATCCTAGCGCGCCCCTCGCAGAGAGCAGGATTTCGCGATTTCAGAATCGGACTTTAGCCACCAGCTCCATTTGGCGGCTGCCGACAGCCGGAATCGTAGCCGTGATCTGTCCTTTATGACCCGGGCCGATCAACTTATCAGGCAGGGCGAACGAGGGGTGGTTGAAGACGTTCGTTGCGTTCGCGCTGAAGTCCACCCTGATGCGCTCCGTGATCGCAAACGTCTTCTTGAGCGACATGTTTACGGAACTCAGGTGCGGCCCGTATACGATATTTCTCCCCATATTGCCGAATGTCCCGGGTGTGGGAGCAGCAAACGCATTGGTGTTGAACCAGGAGTTGATATTCTGCCCCCCTGCCACCGCCTTCGGATCTCCGACCACGTTCGGATACCAGACCATGCCGGTGGGGTTCGCGGTGGTCCCGCCAACAGACGAGAGAGCGTAGCTGTTGTTGACCAGCATGTATGGAGTGAAGGGGCTACCACTCTGGGCGACGAATTCTACGAAGAAATTCCACCCGCCGATGGCTTCATCCAGAGCCTTGCTGCGATTCAGAAACTTCCGGCCCTGTCCAAAAGGAAGATTGTAAGCCCCACTTCCTTTGAACATATGGCGAACATCGAAGTTCGAAGGACCGTAGTTCGCCATCGGGTTGTAGGCCCTCTGATACGGCGCGGCGCCTTGCAGCGTCCCCCACCCCGAGGAATCCTGGTTGTCCAGCATATGAGACCACGTGTAATTGAAGTTGAACATCAGTCCACTGCTGAAGCGGCGTGTAATCTCTGCCTGGAGCGCATCATAATTCGAAATTCCTTCGGTTGTGTATCCGCTGAGGGTCTGGAATTCGGGGTACGGGCGGGAGCCCGCATCGTTCGGCGCCAGCAGGTTCTCCGGAACCTGATTGATGTCCTTGGTGAACGGCAGGTGCGTTTCATGGCTTCCGATATAGCCGACGTCCATCACTAGGTTGTTCGCCAGTTGCCTTTGCACCGTCAAATTCCACGACTTGAGGAGCGGGACGGGATTGTTATATGGTTGAAACCCGACTGACTGCCCGTTATAGGCGTCCGGCGTCGTCGGTTTGCGCCCGTAGATCGCATTGATCGCCGCCCCCTTCGTGCCCTGATAGTTGGTGTTCCCATCGGAGGAAAGAAGGACCACAGGCTGCACGTTGTTGGTGGAATCGGTTTCGTTGCCCTGGGAGGTGAACGCATTCCCCAGGCAGCAACTGGCATAGGTGTCCACGTTCCACGGGAAGGTGTACATGCCGAAGCCGCCGCGGACGGTGGTCTTGGGGGTCACCAGGTATGCGAAGCCGATTCTCGGCAGCCAGTTGTTCCACACCGGCCTCTGTATGGAGGTTCTGCCATTCGCGGCCGTGATCCCGTACCACATCGCGCCGGGAGCATTAGTGGCGGGGTTGATGATGTTCGGGTCGAACGAGCGCTCATTCCCATGCACTTCGGACCATCCCGTGTTCCCTTCCCAACGCAGGCCAAGATTCAGCGTGAGCTTCGGGTTCACTTTGAAATCGTCCTGGAAGAAGATTCCCGGGTTCTTGAGCCTGCCGCCATATTCGGGCGAAACCGTGGCCGTCCAGTTCTGGGCGTAGCCTAACAGGAAATCCGCATAGCCAACACCGGTTTTCCCCCCAGCCAGCGGAGATTTGGGATCGTTGCTGCCCGCCGTATAGACGCCCGTGAAGCCAAGGGTTGCCCCATAGATGTTACCCCACGCAGTCGAATCGGCGCGGAAGACTACGACCTCGCCGCCGAAATGCAGGATGTGGCGTCCCCGGATGAGCGTGACCTGGTCCGAGATATCGATATTGTTCTCCTTGTAATTCGTGTTCAACCCGCCGCCGAGCGTGTAGTAATTCGTGATGTTGATGGTTGGGAAAACGTCTGCCTTGGAAAACTGGAGGCCCAGCTTGCCCGGCCAACCTTTGCCGAGAGTGTCGGGCGTGAAGCTGTCGTATTCGCCCATGAACCCGATCCGAAATTCGTTAATCATGGTGGGACTGATGGTCCAATAATCCGAGAGCTGGCCGCTCATGTTCTCTACGTCACCGGGAGCCCGGTTGATCGGGGCTACTGGGCTGGTCGGGAGGACCGGCCCGTCATTCCAGGCGGCCGAGCCCGTAATCCGATTATGCCCTCCGATATCCGCGTCGAAGCGGCCAAAGTATTTCCGCTTCGGAGAGGTGGTCGGAAACTGGTAGGCATAGTTGTTGATGGCGATGCCATTTGCGATGGTTCCCGGCAGATTGGGCTGCGGATAGAGCGCCTGGATGTTCTTGGCCACCGTGTCGAGCATACTAGCGGGAATCTTGTTGTTCGGGAACGGCTGCCGGGTCACAATTCCGGTAGCCGGGTCCACCGTCTGCGTGGTCGGATCGTAAATCGGAGGGAGGCCCGTGAAGTCGCCCGATCGCATCGCTGCCGTGGGCACCGTGATGAAACTCACCGGCGGCGAACCATGGTTGATCGTGTTTACCAGAGCAAAGAAGAAGAAAATCTTGTCCTTGACCACCGGACCGCCGATGTTGCCTCCAAAATCGTTAAATTTGATGGGCGCCTTCACGCCGGCGACGCCGTTGAATCCGAAAGGAGCGGCATTCAGGGCAGTATTCTTGAAGTAGTCGTACCCCATGCCGTGGAAGCTGTTCGTTCCACCCTTGCTGATCTGGTTATACAGAACACCGCCGCTGCCGGTTTGCGCGGAGAAAAGCGACCCGCTCATCTTCACTTCCGCGATGGAGTCGAAGATCGGAGTGTTGATGACGTTGTTGCTCATCGGCGAGCTGGTCGAGGCGCCGTCCAGCAGGGTGTTCGTGAACGGCATGCTTCCGTTTACCGACACGCCTCCCATGCCTGGGTTGTCATTGTTGTTCCCGTTGCCCCGCGTGCCCGGCAAGAAGGTCAGGTACGACTGCCAATCCGGGATTCCTCCGGTCTGTGGCAGGTCCTTCAGGGTTTCTTCAGATACCGTCGAAGAGATCTCCGCGGTGGTGGTCTCGAGCAAGGGCGCGGCTGTCTCCTGAATCACGACCTGTTGCGACGTTTGTGCCACGGATAGTTCCACATTCAAACCGGTCGCGCCCGTACTTAGGGTCATGGGCCCGCGCTGGAGCGTGGCGAAACCCTCCTTCTTGAACGTCAGCGTGTATCGGTCTGTCGGGACGAGCGGACCGGTGTCATAAACACCGGAAACGTTGGTCTCTAACGTTCGTTCTACGTTCTTGTCGATGTCTTTTACGCTCACCGTGACACCGGGAACGACCGCGCCGGTCGAATCGGTTACCGTGCCGGTAACGTCGGCTGAATTGGTGGCTTGGCCCCAGGCTGTCGCGGCGCATAGGGCGGCGAGCCAGGCACACAACGTTAGTAATTTCCCTCGGGATTGCGTTGGTAGAGTCATAGTTCGCCTCCGCAAGCGCTTACATGACCCGGAATTATATGAAAGGGGTGCTCCAAAGTCAAGGCAATCGTTTCCCAGCCGTTTGAGGCCACTTCTGTGGGCTCCGCGATGCTGGTTGCGCTTGCAATGGTAAGCGATTGCAGGCTCTTCCGTCCTCTAGACGGGCGTTCCGCCGCTATGGTTTTAGAGGCCGTATTAACCGCAGAGCAGGTCTGGTATGGAATTCCTCAAGGTATCGGTTGTGGACGGCGTCGCGGGGGAACGTCTCCCCGGCGGGATAAGGATAGCGGCTCATTCCATGAAAGGGCAGAGGCTCGACGCTCTGCGAGAACGCCGTGTTGGCATCCGCGTCCTTGGCCCAGCCGTCCACCAGCAGTAGAAAGTCGCGGCTCCAGCCTGCGGGCAGCGACGGCAGCCGGCCGGCGTCGTACCACAATTGCAGTTCATCGCCCGAGCCCATGACCACCGGCCGATCATCGGCTTCCCGGACCAGTTCCCGAACGTCACCATACCGCGTATACCGGCCCGGCGTGGGATTCCAGTTCGAGAAAGGCGAAACCGAGGCGTAATCGAAAGTCTCGGGCTGTTTCCTCTCCGGATCCACGTGGATCCGCGAAAACCCGCGAAAGTGCAGCCGCGCGGCGCTGGCGTCGAGTGGCGTCAGCCGGAACTCGGGAGGGGATGCGTCTTCGCCCAGAAAGATTTGATCCCAGTACACGCACATATTGGTGATGATGCGGATTTCCCGGGAATGCGAAAGGAACTTTCCCGTGAGATCGACGGCGATGGTTTTAGTTTTTCCGGACGGCATTCCCATGTCCTCGATCACCGTCTTCCACGCGCCCGACTCGTCCCGAACCTGGAGCATCGGAGGAACCAGTGGGCGCCCGGTCTGGGCAGCCTTGAGAAAAGTGCTGCCATCGGCCCAATCTACCCAGCCGTTGAGCACCAGCACCGCGCGATTGGAGGGCGCCGCCTCGGTTCCAAAATCCAGGTCGACCGTATGCGTTTCCGCGATTCCGGCCACATCGCGCGAAAATCCGCTGACATACACACGGTCGCGATGAAGCAGCGCGGCCAAAACGTCGCGCCCGCGCTCGTCGCGCGCGGCCTTCGGGTAGAGCCGGCTCTTCACTCCATACAGACGGAACTCCGGGTATGGCGGCCCCTTCCACTTCTCGTTGGAAAAGATCTCTGTGCCCGCGGGATGATCGAGCGCGAGCAATTGAACCTCGTCCAGATACGAGACCTCATTCAGCTCTTCCGTAATGTGAATTTCGTAGCGGCCCTGCCGAGTAGCGAGGGATGAGCCCGGGATGGAGACGTACTCGTCGTGGTCGACCGGGAAATACGTGCCGTCGCCGGAGCTGGCGCCCAAAGGCGCCACTCCGAGTACATCGGTAATGAACTCGAAGGAGCTCCCATTCCAGGTGAAGATCATGGGACACGACCCGGACAGCCGCGGCGCCTCCTTCACGTGAAGACTGCGGCGCGCCGGCTTCCGGACCTCGTTTTGGATCATGCCGTTGGGCCAAACAATTCGTATGGCGTCAACGATAGCGCGGTCGCCCAGATCGAAGGTGATGGGCGCCGTGTCATACCATCTCTTTTCGTAGAAGGTTCCCGCCTTTACCTCGACGACCGCGCCAGTGGGAATCTTCAAGCTCTTGACGCCTTCCAAGGCGATGGTCAGCCACGCACCGCGCGGGCCTTCATTTTCCGCGTACTGAACCCTGCCCTGCGGCGTGACCAGCACCCGATCGACCCGCCCATTACCTCGGAAGTCGGCCGCGTTCCAGGCGGCGGCTTCGGGTTCCCCGGCCCCTGCGCGCGGAATTTCGGCGGGTGCCGGATGGGGCTCCGTCCCTTCGTAGCGGCCATTCAGACGATCCCGGTAGTCGATGGCTGTGCCGTTGTCGTAGACCAAAGTGACGTCGAACGCCTTCGTGTCCTCCGCCGCGATGCGGTGGGCGTAGCCTCGCGTGGCAACTCCTGGAGCGAACGGAAAATCCTTGGTGCGATCTTCCCAGCCCGCCTCGCCATCGTTGCGAAGCAACAGATTGTGTTCGCCAACCAGGATCAAGTCGAGATCGCGATCGTGATCGTAATCGACCCAGATCGCGGCGCGGAACCCGCTCCCGGACACCGCAGCGGGCAGCGGCCTAAGCTCGAAACCCTCGGCACGGCTGTTGTGGAACAGCAGTGCGCCCTCGGGCGTGACGACGCTCAGATCGACCAGCCCATCGTTATCGTAATCGCCAGCCGCCACCGACAGCACGTGCCGAATCGGAGAGAGCCCGCGATCCACCTGCTCGGTTCCGCCCCGGTAGAGCAGGATCCCGGAATCGGACCACACCAAGGCGTCCGGCCTGCCGTCACCATCGAAATCCAGGATCAGGACGCCAGCGGTGCGCGGATCCGCCGCGCCTTGCAAAGCCCGCGCTCGAAAGCGGAATTTCGCGATCGGGGCTGGAGGGGGCGTGCGGTCTTCGGAGGGGTCGTAAATCTCGGCGTAGCGGCTCCAATTGACGTCTTCCTGTTCAGCGTCGGGTTTATCCTGCTTCTCTTTGATGGCTCGGAATTCGGCGATGTCCCGCTCAGCATCGCCGGGCCGGTTCAAGCTGCGGTACGCGCTGTAAAGCTGGAAACGCGGTGCAGCGAAGCTGATGTCCAGGCGCGCCGCTGTTTCGAACTCGCGCACCGCGCCGGCCAGGTCGCCGCTCTGGCGATACAGCACTCCGAGGTTATAGTGGGACACGGGTTCATTCGGATCCAGCCGGAGCAGACCCTGGAACTGCTCGATCGCGGCTGCCGTATTCCCTTCCGTTTTGTACGTAACTCCGAGGTTGAACCAGGTGTGCGGCAAAGAAGGGTCCTGCTTCTGGACTGCCTCGAGCTGCGCCACTCCCTGAGCACGGTTCTCCGCCTTGAGCAATGCCAGGCCGTAATTCAAGCGCTCGCGAGCGGCACCCGGATTCAAATCGAGCGCCTTGCGGAACTCGGCGACGGCTTCCTTCTGCGTGGTGGGATTTTCGTAGAAGGCTTTGCCCAAGTTGCGGTGCTGCCACAGCAAGTCCTCGTGAGAAGACTGATGGGCGCCCTGGAGAGCCGCAGTCGCCGCAATCACCCCTAATACCAGCAGTTTTTTTCGGGCGTTACGGCCGCGCATCTTTTCGTACAATACCCTGGGCTTCGTCAATGGTGACAAATTGGTTGGCCACAAGATTGCCAAACTTTTGCTTCGTTCCGCTGGGCCATTCGACTTCGATCGAGGAAACCATGGTGTCCGGACCCAATCCGAACGTGAGCGCCAGATCGCTTTGCGAGCAATAGCTCGAGCCGCTGCGCACCATGTTCCACTGCTTGCCGGAGCGACTCTCGATCCGTACCACCGCCCCAATCCCATCGCGGTTGGATTTGCTGCCGACGGTCCGCACGTTGATCCAGTGATTGCCGTTGCTGAGGTCATTGCGGTACAGCAAAGCGGGACCGCCATTGGTAGTGATCAGGAGATCCAGGTCTCCATCCCGATCGATATCCGCGTACGCCGCTCCGCGCGCCA
>CAYMHP010000285.1:6162-8062 GCA_964390225.1 uncultured Solibacteraceae bacterium | reverse complement strand
CCACCATTTGCCCGTAGTGATCCCAAGTGTGTGAGAGGAAAATCGTCGCCGCATCAAGTCGCGTAGTCCGGAGCTTCTCGACGTAAGGATCGCGAATCTGTTCCAGCAGGTTCTGGTTCGTTAAGGTGCCAATGGCTTTATGAGCGTGAGCGAAGGCGTCCTTCAAGTACTTGACGATATCCTCCTTGCTGGCCACGGTTCGAGGGCCCTCCTGATCCGTATGAGGAATCATCGGCTCGCCCAATAGTGCCGTGGCGACTTCATTCAGACAGAATGCGATGTGTCGAGCTTGCACGCCGAAGGGCCGCACGGATGTAAAGGCGCCTTCGGCGGGGACGAAGCTGAACTTCTGGGCGGGCATCGTTTCAACAGCGCCGATGACCTCGTGTTCGACCGCGTCCAGTTGTTTGTCGAAGACTCGCCTGGCATTCGCGTCAACATCGGACCCGAACATTGGCAGCGCGGCCAACAGGCAGGCGAGAATCGAACTGCGCGTGCACGTTATTCGCATATGGGTCCTCTTTATTGGGTTTTCCATTTCTCGCGCAGCTTTCAATTCGAGCTGGGTGGCGTGAGAAACTCGACAGACTTCACGGTTCGCAAGTCCAGTCTCTCTGTCCCGCCCAGTTGATTCGCGAGGTAAAGAACCCGGAAGTCGTTGATGAGAGACATCCGCTGGCTCGTGCCGTCCTTCAAAACAAACAAGGCGTCTTTCGCCGTGATGTCTTTAATCGCGGCAAGGCTGTCGAACCATGTTCTGACCAGTGCGTCCGATGCAGTTTTCGCCTTGATGGCGGTTCGGGAGCAGATGCTTTGGGTGCAGCCCACTCCCTCCAGTTTGACCGTCCGAGTTGCACCATTATGCATGGTGATTCTTGCCACCAGACTCGACGCGTGTCCCTGTGTCGACTGTCCAAACACGTCGATGGCTGAAGAAGTGCCCTTCGCCCCATTCGTGAACGGGATGACGGCAAAGAGGCAGCCAGCAATAAAACCGACTCGAAATATGGCTTTCATCGTGTGATCCTTTCTTTATTCATTGAGAACCGCTTTGATATCAGCCTCGTACTCGCTGTTCTGACACAGGCCAATGTGAGTTGCCGCGATCCGGCCTTGCCTGTCGATGATGAGAGTGGTGGGAACGGCTTTGAGCCCGCCGAATCTATCAGCTACACGGTCACCGCCAACCATTACCGGATAGTTGATCTTCTTTGCTTCTGCATAGGGCCGGACTACACCCCAGCCTCCTTCATCGAGGGCAACTCCAAGAACAACGAAGTTCCGATCACGATATGCTTGCTGGAACCGGATTAACATCGGGATCTCAACCCTGCAGGGCGCACACCATGTAGCCCAGAAGTTCAGCAACACGACGTCTCCGCGAAGTTGGGATAACGTCACGGGCTTGCCATTTGAGTCGTTCAGAGTGAAATCAGGAGCCATGGTCCGGCTTGCCGGCTTGATATACCAGTTGGTGGGAACCGGCCCCGATGTACCGGCAGTAAGAAATTGCCGTATCCAGCCTGTTCCGCTCACGCAGACGGAAAGACATCGCTGGGCGAACGCCCGCGTGACCGGTGTTGCCATCAGGGAAAGGCAAGTCGCCATCGCCCCGGCGACCACCCAGGTCCACCGCCGCCGGCGCCCGTTCCGATTTCCGCGCTGCTCCCGAAGCAGTGCGAGCCCGCGGTGCTGGTTCGGTTGCCATTCTCTGTCGGGCCCGAGCGCCGCCAGTTGGTCATCAACCCAGCGGCCGACGTCGGATTCATTATTTGGATCTAGTTCCCCGCGTTCCATAGCGTCGCGTGTACTCCTTTCTGAACGCATGTTGCGCTCGACTCAGAAGCGTTCCAATGGACGCCGGATTCAGGTTGAGGGTAGCCGCCAACTCCTCATAGCT
>CAYMHP010000285.1:840-6152 GCA_964390225.1 uncultured Solibacteraceae bacterium | reverse complement strand
CCTTGGCTTCGTAGCACTAACAACTCCGCCTGGCGTGGTTCGATAGCCGCGAGCAGAAGTCGTACTCGCTCCTGCTGCTGACGATTCACGAGAACTTCTTCCGGCGTGGGCGATCCGCGAACGAACGAAACCAAGCGTTCGTACCGGCTCCGGCGCATCGTGTGGCGTAACTCGTTCAAGCTGACTTGGACCGCGGCCCGATAGAGCCAACGTTCCGCATTCTCACCCTCTGCCTTGCGGCTGGTCGACCACTTTAGGCAGACCTCGACGGCAAGTTCCTCGGCACGCGCCGGGTCTCGTATTACCTTGGCGATCACGCGGGCCAGACGCGCATAGTGAGTACGAAAGATCCGCTCGACCTCCGGCCAGCCATCGTTGGGTTCGGTTCCAACCATGGCTTCACTCAGTGCATCCACGTCGCTATGTCACCGCCCGATGACGTTTTGTGACAAGAATTTTTGGAATGGTCCCTCGAACGCTACGCAGAGCCGATCAAATCCTTTCATATCAGTCTCTGTGGCGCCCGACGGCTATAGATTCTTCCCGGCTGGAGAACCCGACTCCCATCTCACATCAGCTGCAAGCTCAAGCCGGACGAGCCGATCCTTCATATTGTGAATGTAATTGGCTTGGGCCCAGTCATGTAGCCGGTCTGCACTTGAAGAACATCAAATAGCAGCGCGCCCTACGCGGCCAGTTCTCCGCGCAGCACCGTCACGGCCTGCCCGCCCAAAATTATGCGCTCGCCATTCACCCGGACCCGCACCACGCCGCCTCGCGGGGAAGCTTGATACGCGGTGAACTCGGTCCTTCCGAGTTGGCGGCTCCAGTAGGGTCCCAGCGTGCAGTGTGCCGACCCGGTGACGGGATCTTCGTCGATGCCGGAGCCGGGCGCGAAGAAACGGGAGACGAAATCGAAGTGCGGCGTCGCGCCGCGCGTGGTGACGATCACTCCGCGCACCGGTAGCGTCCGCAACTTCGTGAAATCCGGTTTCAAGCCGCGCAGCGCTTCTTCCGATTCCACCTCCACCAGGTAATCGAATTTGTTCTTTCCGACGAACTTCGCCTGTGTCCCCAGCGCTTCCAGCAGGTGCGGCGGCGGTTCGGCCGGCTCGGCTTGCGTCGCAGGAAAGTCCACTTCGATCCACTCGCCCCGCCGGTCCGCCAGCAGCAGCCCGCTGCGGGTATGAAAGCGGGCCTGCTTGCCCGCGGGAAGATGGCCGTCCTCCCACAAAACGTGCGCGCTGCCGATTGTGGCATGTCCGCAGAGGTCCACTTCCACCGCCGGCGTGAACCACCGCAAATTGTATCCGTCGTCGTGTGGGACCAGGAACGCGGTCTCTGAAAGGTTCATTTCGCGTGCCACGTCGCGCATCCACTGATCTGGCGGCGGCGTTTCGAGAACGCAAACGGCTGCGGGATTACCCTCAAAAGGGCGATTGGTGAACGCATCCACTTGCACGATACGAAGGGGCATGATTTAGAAGGGTAGCGCACTTGAATCTGCCCGCGGAATGGCGGAATCTTAAAGGAGGCATGCTTTTGCGGTTCACGCGGGTAGCTGTCGCCGTCGTGGTCGCGTTTGCGGTGTGGCTTCTGAACGAACCGCGGGGCGATGAGGAGCGCGCGTGGCTGCGCCCGGCGGGCGCGCGTGCCGCACCCGTGAAGATCCTGCAGTTTAACGCCAGCGTGGGCGCGCTGACCCGGGGCGAAAAGGCGCTCTTGTGCTACGGGGTGGAGAACGCCAAAGCCGTCCGCATCTCGCCGATGTTCATGCGCATCGATCCTTCGCGCAGCCGGTGCCTGGAAATCGGCCCGGAACACACGACGCACTACACGATCATGGCGGAAGGATTCGACGGCACTGTGGCGACGCGGTCATTGACGGTGCCGGTGAGGTCCGGCTCCGTCGCGCCGCCCGGCGTCCTGCAATATTCGCGCGCTCGGACGTTCGTAGAAGCAAAAACACCGGCGTCCGCGGGTGCCGGCGCTCCGCCAGTATAGTACCGCGCACGTAACCGGGAGCGGCGATCTTGGGGACTGCCGGCGCTACTCGCTAATAGTTCCGGTAGGCGGTGTCGAGCAGTTCGACGACGTGCATGACGCGCTGGCCGGTACCCTTCAGCCGCACGCCGGCTTCGAGCTGCAGCATGCATCCCGGGTTGGCGGTCGCGATGACCGATGCGCCGGTCGTGCTCACCGATTGCATTTTGCGCTCCAGGATCTGCATCGACATGTCGTTATGGACGACGTTGTAGATACCCGCACTCCCACAGCAGATATCCGAGAGGGGCATCTCACGAAACTGGAGCTGTGGAATTCGGGCCAGGAGTTTTCTGGGGGCTGTGCGAATCTTCTGGCCGTGAGCGAGGTGGCAGGAATCCTGGTAGGTCACGACCGCATTTACCGGCCCCATGTCGGGATTCAGTTCGATGGAGGCCAGAAACTCGTTGATGTCGCGCATCCGGGAGGTGAAGCGCCGGGCCTTCTCCGCGTAGACGGGATCGTCTTCGAAAAGCTCGCCGTATTCCTTGAGTGTCGAACCACAACCGGATGCGTTCGTCACAACCGCGTCGTAATCGCCCGTAAGGACCGCGTCGATATTCCGGCGGGCCAACTGCCGCGCCTCTTCACGCAATCCGGAATGCAGGTGCAGCGCGCCACAGCAGGTCTGATGGTCGGGGACCGCCACCTCGCAACCGTTCTTCTGCAAAACCCGAACGGTTGCCTCGTTCAGGCGCGCGAAAGAGATGTTGGCGATGCAGCCGGCCAGGAATGCAACCCGGTACCTGCGCTCTCCTTGGGGGGGAAACGTGCGGCCAATCTGGTTGAAGAAGAACGGCGGCTCGGCGCCGGGCGCAAGCTGCTCGAGGTCGCCCATGCGGCCCAGAAGCTTCAGTAACCCCATGGCGCGGACCAGCGCCTTGAGGCCGCTCGCCTCATAAAGGTAAAGCATCGTTCCCGCAACCGTGAGGGCGCCGCGTGACGGAAGCAAGCGCCGGAAGACAAAGCCGCGGACGAGTCGCGTGATTGGTCCGCGGCGTGTCCGGCTTTCAATATCGGCGCGCGCGGCTTCAACGAGCCGGCCGTACTGGACGCCCGACGGGCAAGCGGTCTCGCAACCGCGGCAGGCCAGGCATAGACTGATGTGCTCGAGGTAGGAAGGCGTCATCGGCGCGCCATTCGCCACCTGCACCATCTGGTAGATGCGGCCGCGCGGCGAATCCATCTCCAGCCCCAATTCGCGGTAGGTGGGACAGGCATTCAGGCACAGGCCGCAGTGGACGCAGCGATCGAGATCGATCTGCTTGGGTCCCGGTTGAGCGATATCAGATACGGCGGTAAAGTCGGCCACGGTTTAACAGGTTCTGAGGATCAAAGAGATTCTTAATGCGCTTCATCAACTCAAGGTCGGGGCCGGGCGCCGGCCACAGATCGAGAATCGGTTTCCGCGATTCCGGAGCAAACTCGATCAGAACCTTCCATCCCCGCTCAATGGCTTTGGAGACCCAGGCTGCCGCGTGTTCGGCCTGTTCGAAATAGCCGTAGCAAACCCCCGAGCCGGCTCGCGCCAACGCCGCTCCCTCGAACGACGCCATCGCGCCTTCAACTCCTTTCAGAGTACACGAGGCGCGGACGACAGCGCCATCGGGGTTCCGCTCCAGGTGGCGCGGCGTGAACTCCTGAATGTGCTCCCACAGAGTCTCCTGTCTGGAATCGTCGAAGGCGACGCCATCGGCGAGGTTCGCCATTTCGCGCTCGTAGCGATTCATCACCGCGGCATTGCCGCCCGCGCGGATGGCGAGTGTCCATGCGTCGTTACCGAGCGAGCGGGCGGCGGCGGGATTCAGCAGATCCAGGGCGGAGGGCTGCAGATCGCTCTGCAACACGCGGTTGCGCGCTGCGACGGCAGCGTCCAGGGAAGGAAAGGAGAGCAAGAAACTGCGCTCCCGTTCGGGCGCCGGAATCAACTTGAAATTCACCACCGCGACCGCAGCTAGCGTTCCAAAGGAGCCGATCATCAGCTTGGCCATATCGAGGCCGGCCACGTTTTTCACCACCATGCCGCCGGATTGAACGAGTTTGCCTTCGAGCGTGGCGAATTTCATCCCGATGACCAGGTCGCGCGCCGTACCGTAGAGACGCCGCCGGGGTCCGCTGGAATTCGCGCCGATGACGCCGCCCACTGTAGCTTGCCGGGCAAAGGGAGGGTCGATGGGGATCATCTGCCGGTTCTTCGCCACGACGCGCGTCAATTCGCGCCAGGGGAGACCGGCCTCCACGCTGATGGTTAAATCGTGAGGCTCGTATTCCAGCACGCGAGCGAGTCTTTGCGTGGAAATGCAGATTTCGGCGGCTTCTACCGGGCCAGCCATGCGGCGCTTGCTCATTTGCCCGGAGAGGGCGATGGTGCAGCCGCGCGATGCCGCATCATGTAACATTTCGGCCAACTCGGGCGGCGTCTGGGGAGCGAGCACGTCTAATAGACTACCAGCGATAATGTAAGGCCATGGCGACTCTCTACGCCGGCACGTCCGGCTTTGCGTATCCGGCCTGGAAACCGGCATTCTACCCCGCCAAACTGCCGTCGAAACTATTTCTAAAACACTACGCCGAGCGGCTGAATTGCGTCGAAATCAACTACACCTTCCGCCGTTTGCCGTCGGCTTCGACTCTGGAATCGTGGGTGGAACAGACCCCCGCCGGCTTCGTGTTCGCCGTGAAAGCCAACCAGCGGATCACGCACATTCTGCGCCTCAAGAACGTAGAGCAGGCAACCGAGATCTTCTTCAAGGCCATCGACCCGCTGCGCACCTCGCGCCGCCTCGGCCCGATTCTGTTCCAGTTGCCGCCCCAGATGAAGTGCGACGTGGGTCTGCTGAAAGCGTACCTGGATCTGCTGCCCAGTGGATCCCGGTATGCCTTTGAGTTTCGTCACGAATCGTGGCTGGCGGAGTCGGTGTACGCCGCGCTGCGCGACCGCAATGTGTCTTTGTGCGTGGCGGAATCGGAGAGGCTGGAAGTTCCGGAAGTCCTTACTGCGGATTTTGTGTATTACCGGTTGCGCAAACCGGACTACACCGCGGAGGACGTGGAGGCATTCGCTACGCGCTCGAAAGAACTGCTGGCAACCGGCCGCGATTTGTACTTGATGTTCAAACACGAGGAGTCTCCGGAGGGCGCGCTGAACGCGGAAACCGTGCTGCGGAAAATAGCCGTACGACGCGAGTGAAGCAGAGCCTTTCGTCGATCCTCGACCGGCTGGAGCGGCATTACGGGAAGCGAAAGCCTGTGCCCCCCGTCGACGCATA
>CAYMHP010000285.1:0-830 GCA_964390225.1 uncultured Solibacteraceae bacterium | reverse complement strand
ACGCATACCAAATGGTATTGTTCGCGAATTCCGGCTATCCAGCGAACGACAACACGTGTTCAAAAGGATTCGAAGCGCTGAAACAACGCGTGGGCCTCGAGCCGGAGCAGATTGCCGGTGCCGCACAGGAGGACCTTACCGCAATCATGCGCGTTGGCGGAATCATGCCGGAATTGCGGGCAAGGCGCTTACAAGAAATCGCTCTGCGCGTGGTGCGCCGCTACGGAGGCGACCTTGGCGCGGTTCTGAAACGGCCTGTCGCCGATGCGCGCAAGGAACTCAAGGGATTCCCGACCATCGGCGATCCGGGCGCGGACAAGATCCTGCTGTTCACGAAGACCGCCGCCATTCCGGCAGTCCCATCCAACTGCGTGCACGTCCCGTTGCGGCTCGGATTCGGTGAGGACAAAAAGAGTTACTCGGCGAGCTATCGCTCGGCACAGGAAGCCATCGGCTCGGAACTGCCCAAAACCTGCGATGCGCTGCTGCGGGCATACCTGCTGCTGCAGCATCACGGCCAGGAAACCTGCAAGCGCACGCGTCCGCACTGCGATGCCTGCCCCGTTACGACCGATTGCCGCTATTTTCAGGCAATCCACTGAGCGGAGGTGACCAGGTTAAAGCCGCCGAGACCTTTGGGGTCCGGCTGGGTGTGCTGAAGGAACTCCGCCAAACAGCCGAAATGACCTATGGACGACCGATGTTGCTGGCGGCCCGACCAAATGTCTGCTCAGTCATTCGATCAGCTGGAGCGTGCATTAGTTGCCGTCCGCCTGCTTTTGGATGGGATCGCAACACAGGTCATCGTCGCCGACGAGAATGAACATGAC
>CAYMHP010000284.1:5837-8145 GCA_964390225.1 uncultured Solibacteraceae bacterium | reverse complement strand
TCCCACGTCGTCGAAGAGAACTGTGATGGCTGCGCCTATTGCGTGGACCCGTGTCCCTACCACGCGATCAAGCTGATCGAGTACGGCACGAATGGGAATGCCAAGAAGCGCGTCGAGGTGGATGAGGCCGTTTGTAAGGGCTGCGGCACCTGCCAGGCGACCTGTCCGAAAAACGCCATCTTCGTCTGGCATTTTCGCCCCGAGCAACTGGTGGCGCAAATCCACGCGGCATTGAACGTTTGAGGTGCTGGCCATGAGCGAAACGGAACTGTGTGACATAGGAGCTTCCGAGCAAAGCAGCGAGCAGGGCTGGGAGCCGCTGATCCTGACCTTCTGCTGCTATTGGTGCGCGTACACCGGGGCCGATCTGGCCGGCACCTCGCGGCTGCAGTATCCGACCAACATCCGCATCCTGCGCGTGCAGTGCAGCGGGATGGTGCATCCAAACCTGGTCATCGAAGCGCTCACCAAAGGCGCCGATGGCGTGCTGATCCTCGGGTGCCACCCGGGCGATTGTCATTATCTCGAAGGCAATCTGCGCGCCCGCTCGCGCTCAGAGGCCATTTCTCTCATGCTGGAGGATTTTGGATTGGAGCCGGAGCGCTTCCGCCTGGAGTGGGTCTCGGCGTCCGAAGGACCGCGCTTTGCGCAGGTGGTCACGGACATGGTGGAGCAAGTCAGAAAGCTGGGGCCTAGCCCCTATCGGACTTGAAAAGAAGGCCGCTGGCCGGCGCGCCTTGGCGATTTGCATATTGCCGGGGAGCGGCCCAAGCAGGCGCGTGGAGGAGAAGGGAAGGAGGTGCAGCGTGGCTGCTCGTTTAGCCGAAGAGTGGTTCGCCATCTGCGGCGGATGCGAGGTGACCATCCTCGATATCGGCGAACCACTGTTGGATCTGCTGCAGCAGGTGCAGATCGTGCACATGCCGGTGATCATGGACCACAAGCTTTTCGGCCAGACCGGCGAAAAAGCGGAGATGGAGATTCCGGAGGCGGAGGTAGGGCTCATCTCGGGCGGCATCCGCAGCGAGGAGCATAAGAAGCTGGCGCAGGAGATGCGCCGGAAATGCAAGACGCTCATCGCGCTCGGCTCCTGTGCCTGTTATGGCGGCATTCCCGCGCTGGCCAATTTGTATTCCACCGAGGAAATGCTGACCAAGATCTACCGCGAGAGCGTTACCACTGATAAAGACGGCTTCCCGCGAGAAGAAATCCCCGCGCTCACCGATCGCGTCTACGCGGTCAGCGAAGTGGTGAAGGTGGATATGATGCTGCCGGGCTGCCCGACGACGCCGGAAACGGTGGCGGGCGCGCTGACGGCGCTGCTGGAAGGGAAGCCATTCACGCTCTCCAGCAAGAGCGTCTGCGACGAGTGCCCGCTGGTGAGAGAGAAGAAGGCCGTTTCTACGCTCAAGCGCCGCCTCGAACCGCCCGCCTTTACTCCAGGCGCGCCGCTGAACCAGATGCGCTGTTTCATGGAACAAGGCTTCCTCTGTAACGGCCCGGCCACGCGCTCCGGCTGCGGCGGCAGCGAGGGCACGCCGCGCTGCATCCGCGCGTATATGCCGTGCGAAGGTTGCTTCGGGCCTCTCAATGAGAAGGCCAATCCCATGGTCGACATGATGGGGGCGCTTTCCACAATTGGTCTCGATCCGAAACAGATTCCGGACCGGGCCGCGACGTTCAATCGATTTTCCGGTGCGGGCCGCCTGCGGCCTACACCCAAGAGGTGAACCATGGGAAAGACTGTAGTCATTCAGCCAGTCACGCGAATTGAAGGGCACGCCAAGATCACCATTCAACTGGACGACGCCGGAAACGTGGGGACGGCGCGAGTGAACGTCATCGAGCTGCGCGGGTTCGAGCGCTTCTGCACGGGCCGTCCTGTGGAAGACATGCCGCGCATCACCCCGCGGATTTGCGG
Organism: uncultured Solibacteraceae bacterium; assembly: GCA_964390225.1. Taxonomy (GTDB): domain Bacteria; phylum Acidobacteriota; class Terriglobia; order Bryobacterales; family Bryobacteraceae; genus PSRJ01. The sequence continues at coordinate 6,224 of CAYMHP010000284.1, read as the reverse complement.
CGTCTGCCCGTGGTCGCACCACCTGGCGGCGGCCAAGGCGTGCGATGCCGTTTTCGGTGTCCAGCCCCCGCCGGCGGGAGCGAAACTGCGCGAGCTATGCAACAGCGTCGCTTACATGGAAGAACATATTCTGCATTTCTACTTCCTGGCCGGCGCGGATTTTCTACTGGGCCCCGATGCCGATTACTCGGTGCGCAACGTCATAGGCGTGCTGCAAGCGGCGCCCGACGTCGCGCGGCGCGTCGTCCGGGTGCGGCACATGTGCGCCAAGATGCTCGAAATCCTGGCGGGCAAGGCGATTCACCCACAGGCTGCGGTGCCGGGCGGGTTCAGCAAATCGCTTTCGAAGGACGATCGTGACCAGTTGCGCAAAATGGCCGACGAGGC
>CAYMHP010000284.1:543-5827 GCA_964390225.1 uncultured Solibacteraceae bacterium | reverse complement strand
CTCGATCGCCTTCGCCAAGGAAAACATCTTTCCCAAGTACCTGGACGTGGTGAAGTCGCTCGGTATCATCACCAGCGGGTTCATCGGAACCGTGAAGGAGAACGGTGCGCTCAACCTGTACGACGGCAAGCTGCGCCTGATGGGGGCGGACGGCTCCTTCGACGATTTTCCGTACGACCGGTACACCGAATTCATCGGCGAACATATCGAGCCGTGGAGCTATCTCAAGTTCCCCTACGCCAAGAAGCGCGGCGGCTTCGCTCTGGAGGATAACGCTCCCGGCCTCTACCGCTCGAACACTCTGGCGCGCATCAACGTGTGCGATTTCATCGACACGCCGCTGGCGCAGGCGGAACTCGAGGAGTTCCGGCGAAAATTCGGGCGGCCCGCGCAACTGACGCTGCTCTATCATTGGGCGCGCCTGATCGAACTGCTGTACAACGCCGAGAACGCGATCCGGCTGCTGGACGATCCGGACATCACCAGCCTCGAGACGCGCGTGAAGGTGACGCCGCGCGCCGCACGCGGGGTCGGCTGCACGGAAGCGCCGCGCGGCACGCTGATTCACGATTACGAGACCGACGCCGAAGGCATGCTCACCAACATGAACCTGATCGTCGGCACCACGCACAACAACGCTCCCATCAACCTGTCGGTCACGCAGGCGGCCAAGAGCCTGATCCACAACGGCAAGTATGACCAGGGGGTATTGAACACGGTAGAGATGGCGATTCGCGCGTACGACCCGTGCTTGTCGTGCGCCACCCACCGCCTGGACGGGAAGCTTTCGGTGAAGCTCGACATCTTCGATGCCAAGGGAAGCTTGCTCGATACGTTCGCGAACTAGCGTGCGCCGGAGGGCGTAATGACTGCGACTGAAGAAGCCGTCGTGCCTGATTTTTGCGCGAAGCCGGTGCTGATTCTCGGCTGCGGGAATTTGTTTTTCGGCGACGACGGCTTCGGATGCGCACTCGCCGAGTATTTGCAGACGCACTTTGCAGTGCCAGGGAGCGTCTGCCTCCTGGACGCCGGAACGGGTGTGCGCAAGCTGCTGTTCACGCTGTGTCTCAGCCCCGTGCGCCCGTCCCGGCTCCTGATCGTGGATGCGGCGGATTTGGGACGTACGCCGGGTGAGTGGTTCGAGATCGACCCGGCGGACATCCCCGCCGTCAAATTAGACGATTTCTCTATGCACCAGTTGCCTACGTCGAACCTGCTCCGCGAATTACAGCAGGAGACCGGCGTAGAAGTGCGCGTGCTGGTCTGTCAGACGGGACCTCTGCCAGAGGAGGTTTGCCCGGGGCTATCTGCGCCCGTCCAGCGCGCCGTGCCGCGCGCCGCCGAATGGGTGGCGCGCGAGTACTTCGCAGGCGATCCGGCTGCCGGGGAGGATAACCATGCCCAATAAGCGCGTGATTCAAGCCGGCCATCTTCTCGGGATGGTATTTGTTTCGCTGTTGCTGGCTGGCGCGCGGCAGTACCTGTTGGCGCACCCTCTCCTCAGCGGCTTACTGCTCGCCGCTTTTGCCGTGCCTTACTATTCGGCCGCGCGAATCACAGGCACGCGCCAGTTTCTCTATCCGGCGGTGCTGCTGGCTGTGCTCGCGTATCACCTGCTGCTCGTCGCGTTCGGGCTGCCGGCGGTCCTGCAGCCGCTCTATGCCTTGTTCCCGCTGGTGGTCATCAACACGATTGCCGGTGTCAAACTGCCTAACCGGCCCGAGCGCGCTTCAGAGTCTCTTTACGGCGCAAACTGCGTGCTGGTGGCCGCGATGAGCTTGTGGATTCTCTTCCGGCTGGCGTGGTTCTACCAGGTCGCGCCGCTGCCCACGGCGCTGGCTCTGGCGGGCTTCGGCGTGTACCTCTGGATCCGGTTCCGCGACACCGAAAAGACGGTGTATGCGGTGGCGACGGTCGTGCTCGGCAGCGGGGCTTTTCTGTTCCTGCTTTACAGCAATCCTCGGACTGCTTTGGTTTTGGCCACGGCGGCCGCGGGTCTTCTGGTTTTCTCTCTGCGGCTCCCGTGGCCGGAAGCGGCGGCGTTCGGTCTTTCCGGCGCATACTCTTTATACATTGCGATCGCGGCGGTTCCGTCGTCTGCGATCCCGCTGGGATACCTGGCCGCCGCCGCTATCTGGCTTCTGTTCGCGTTTCTGCGGATCCGCTCCGAGCAGCCCGATGTGCTGGGTCCGCTGCCTGCCGCCGTGCCGCGCGTGCTGCCGTTTTTTGGAGGTGGCATCGTGCTGGCCGTGCTGCCCGTTTGGCTGTTCTACCCGTGGCAACCGGTTGCGAACGCGGTTGCTTATCTCGCGATCTTCTCGTTGGTGTTCGCTGCGGCCGGCACACGGCTGGGCCGCCGCAGCTCGAGTTTGATCGGGATCGGCCTTGGCCGGTTGATTGCCGCGCTCGGCCGCATTGGACCTTTTGCTGCGTTCATCTATATCGCCGCGCAACGCTTCCCGGCGGGGTTGAGGCTCGCGGCGGGCGCTCTCGGGTTGGGACTCGTGAGTCTGCTCTGGGCATACCGGCAGCACCCGAAGTTCTTTGCGCGGAGGAACTATTACGCTTACCAGGCGGGCGTGTTTCTCATCGTGGCGTACTTCCTGGCCGAGCGGCGTCTGGTGCCGATTGGCTCGCTTGCGGATCTTGCCTCGGGGGCGGGAGCCGTGCTCTTCGTGTCTCTTGTCGCATGGCTGATTGGGAAACACGTTTCGCCGGCCGCGCGGTCTTCGCTGTACGAAGTGGCGAGCGTTGGCGCGATGGTGGCGGCGTTCCTCTATCCCACCGGTAACCCGATCGAGCCTTTCCTGGCCGCTCAAGTCGGCCTGCCGCTGCTCTTCGTCAGCGCCTTCCTGTTCCTGGCCTCGCGCGAGATCCCGACGCTGTTCGCGGTTCCCGTGGTGCTTGCATTCTGGCTGTACGTGGCCGAGTGGGTGTTAGGCGTGCGCGGAGAGCGCCTGGGCATCCCTTATCTCCTCTTCGGTTTCGCTTGGGCAGCCGCCGGGTATTGGGTTTTGCGCCAGGGCAGTTCCTGGTATCGACTGCTCTATTTCATGTGGTTCCTGTCGGTGGTCGTCTCTCTCGCGCTGTTTTGGCCCAATGAAGCGGCCGGTGCATGGCTGGCGCCGCTTTGGCCGGTAGCGTTCGTTCTGGTGGCGCGCGGTGAAGCGAGCCGCCGCGACGTAGCGTTGGCGTGGGCGCTGGAAGGGGTGGGAGCCGCACTCGCGATCAGCGCTGTCGCGGTGCTGGTTGGGAACGGGTGGTATGCCCAGGCCGCGTTCTCCCTGTTTGTGTGTGCGCTGCTCTATGCCTGGGTGGCAGTGCGGTCGCGAATCCCGGCGTATGTCTATCCCGCGGCGGCGAGCCTGATCGCTGCGTTCCACCTGGGCTTGCTGGCGGCGGGCCAAGCGCGTCTCGCCCTTCCGCTATTCCTGGTGGTAGCGGGGGCGCTCTCGGTTTTGGCCTTCCGGCTTAGAGATTGCGGACACCGCCGGGCCGCTCTCCCATTGGACCTCGCGGCAGCAGCAGGAGCCGCCGCCGGAGCAGCGATTCTGCTCTTCTTGCCGTTCGGGCACATGACCATTATCGGCGGCCTGGCCGGGCTGGCGTATCTTCTTCTCTATTTGCTCCTGGCGTCGTTCTCGGCGGACGCGGTCTTCCTGGCCGGCGCGGGACTGGCCGGGGCATTCGCCGTTTATCAATTTCTGCCGGCGCTCCCGGCAGTCACCGCGGGCAATCGGATTGCGTTCTTCATCCCCGTGGCGTTGGTGTTGGCGGGGCTGGGCCGGCGGCTTCAGGGCAAGCGCGATTTGCGCGGCGCATGGGCGCTTTACGCCGCCGCGATCTTCGTCACGGTGGCGGCCAGCTTCTTTGTCCTGGGGCCGGTAGCGTTGCCGGCTGCGGCGCGGCTCGTGCTGGTCGTGGCCCTCGTCGTGTGGCTGGCCTTGCTGATTTCGACAGAGCGCGAGATTTTCATCTACTGCGCGACGCTTACTCTGGCGATTCTGGCCTACCACTTCGTGCAGAATTCGACCGACCTGTTCGGGCGCCACCTGGTAGGCTTTTTCCTCTGGGGAACGGCCCTCCTGGGACTGGTTTTCCTCTGGGCCGTGGCGCGCGGGGTGGTACGGTTCCGCAGGCCGACGCTCTTTCTGCCGCCAGCGAAATGGCGGCAGCGGCTGCTCTACGGCTTACCGGTGGGGTTACTGGCGATTGCGACGTTCGGAAGTTGGGGCGTGGCCACCAGCTCAAATCCGATTTTCTGCGGAAGCTGTCATGAGATGAACGCATACTTCAGCAACTGGCGATCCTCGGCTCACGCGAAATCGGAGATCGGCTGTCCGACGTGCCACTACCAGCCCGGCCTCGGCGGCTACGCTCGCGCGAAGATGCAGGGCTTTTCGGAGCTGGTAGTTTCGCTCACCGGAACGCAGGCGTCCAAACCGGCCGCGAAGGTCAGCGATCGAACGTGCCTGCAGAGCGGGTGCCACAGCGTCCGGCAACTTACGGGCGTTCGGTATGCGCGGCGCGTGTACTACTTCAATCACGCGATTCATCTGGGCAACACGTTCGCGGAGGCCGGCTTCCGCGTTCCGGCGAAGAACTGGCGCGGACCGGAGTTGCGCTGCACCACGTGCCACACGGATACGGGTCCGGAGAGCCACTTTTCGGTAGACACGAACGCCTGTTTTACGTGTCATTTTGAAGCCGCCGGCGAGCCGCGGCCGGCCATCGCCGCGGTGGGCTGCGTCAATTGCCACGCTGTCCCGCAAGGCGAGCGGGGAGCCGAGGGTTTCGTACATGCCACCGCCGGGGTGACGCCGAATGACGATGCCTGCGCCGGCTGCCATGCCGGGCTGTCGCACGGCTCGGCCGCGGTGGAGGAGCGGCAGTGCCGCCACTGCCACATCGAGCGCTCCGAGGAGTTGCTTCGCGCCGGCGCCCCGGCCATTCATCAACGGCACGTGCGAGACGCTGCCGTCGGTTGCGACTGGTGTCACGGGGTGATCCGGCATCGACGGGACATGCAACCCGTAGCCACCGCGCGCGTGATCAGATCCGGCAGACATCCGGAGTAATCCTGATGAAGGGCTGCGGAGGTTGACTTGCGCGGTGAAAGTTGTTTAACTGAAGAAAATATTTACAGACAAAAAGATCTTGATGACGAGTATACAGGGCCAGAAAGAGATCGATGATTTCCTCGGCAGCGCGCACATCTTCACCTCGGCGGTGAGCGATGTCATCGAGCAGCGGCTCCTCCAGGAAGTGGCCGGAGCCCAGGTCA
>CAYMHP010000284.1:0-533 GCA_964390225.1 uncultured Solibacteraceae bacterium | reverse complement strand
GAAGCTGCTGAAGCTGGTGGCCATGACCGACTCGTACACGCTCGGCGACGTCGCATCGTTTCTGCGGGTCAGCAACGCGGCGGCGAGCAAGGCGGTGGATCGCCTGGTGAGGCGCAGCCTGCTGCGACGCAGCGAGGACGAAAAGGACCGGCGCGCCATGCACCTTTCGCTGACCGTGACCGGCCGCCGTTTGCTCGCCGCTTATGAAAGCGCCCGCCAGCGCAAGCTTCAAGGCATCTTCCTCCAGTTCCCGACAGATGAACTGCGTCGCGCCTCGGAACTGCTGGACCGCTTGTCGGCGGATATCGTGGATCACGCCGCCAATTCCAAGGAGCTGTGTCTCAAGTGCGGCATCTATTTCCGCGAGCGGTGCCTCGTGCGTCAGCTCGTCGAGCGCAATTGTTTTTATCAGCGGCACCGGCAGAAATCCGACGGGCGCGCCGGCGGGAGGGGATGAACGTATGTGTTTAGCGGTGCCCGGCAAGATCGTCGAAGCCGAAGAGCGCGACGGCAACCGAATCGCCAAGGTGCAG
>CAYMHP010000283.1:0-8179 GCA_964390225.1 uncultured Solibacteraceae bacterium | reverse complement strand
CTTGTAACGCGACGCGATTTTGATGGCCTGCTCGCGCAGCTCCGGCGTGAAGTCGATCAAGTCGTCGATAGAAACGCTCTGCCGGTCGTAGGCCGGCGGCTTGGTGGGAAACGGCTGAGTCGGCGAGTACCACTCGCCCGGCACATCGCCCTTGGGCGCCGGCCGCTCTTCGATGGGCCAGACCGGCTGACCCGTAGCGCGATCGAAAACATACAAGAAAGCCTGTTTGGTCGGCTGTGCCACGGCCTTGATCGTGCGGCCACCGACGGTGATGTCGGCGAGAATCGGCGCGCAGGGGATGTCCATGTCCCAGATCCCGTGGTGGACCAACTGGTAATGCCACTTGCGCTGCCCGGTATGCAGATCGACGGCGACGAGGGTTTCGCCAAAGAGTCCGTTGCCAGGACGGTGGCCTCCGTAGTAATCGCCGGTCGGAAGTTCCACCGGCAGGTAGACGAGCCCAAGGTCTTCATCAACGGAGATCTGGCCCCAGACGCCCGCGTTGCCGGTATAGGACCAGGAGTCGTTCAGCCAGGTGTCGAGTCCGAATTCGCCGGGGCGCGGAATGGTGTGAAAAATCCAGAGGCGCTTCCCGGTGCGGACATCGAATCCGCGGACGTAGCCTTTCACGTTCGCTTTGCTCTTGGGCACTCCGCCGGAGCGGTGGGCCGCACCGACAATGACCACGTCCCGGGCGACCACCGGGGTGGCGTGCAGGCCGACCTCGCCGGTGACCGGGTCAATTTCCTGATCGTCGTCGGCCTTGAGGTCGACCACACCGTTGATCCCGAAGCCCGGCACGGGCACTCCGGTCTTGGCATTCAGCGCAATCAAGCGATAGCCGGGCGTGACGTAGAGGATGCGCTCCTCCTGGCCGTCACTCCAGTAGGCGAGGCCGCGGCCGGAAAGCTGGCGGGGAGCATTCGCGCCGCGCGCTCCTTCGCGCTCGCTGTGCGTCCAAAGCAGTTCGCCGGTGGCGGCATCCAACGCTACGACGGCTCGGCGCGTTCCTGCCGTCGAATACAAAACGCCTTTGACCATCAACGGCGTGGATTCGAGTTGGAACTCGCGGCGCGGGCCGAGGTTGTCGGTCTTGAAGCGCCACGCGACCTGGAGCTGGTTGAAATTGGCTGCGTTGATCTGGTCAAGCGGCGAATAGCGGGTGTTACCCAGATCGCCTCCGTAGGTCGGCCATTCGCCGTTCTTGGCGCCCGATTGCGCGGCGAGCGGCAAGGCCGCGCAGAGCAGCAGCGAGAGACTCCCCATTCGCATCGTCTGTCCCTTTCGTTAGGCCGGCAGCGATTTGCCTTTCGTCTCAGCACCAAAGGGCAACAAGAGCAGCGCGACGACAAACGCCAGCGCAGTCAAAGCCACCGGGGTGCCCAAAGTCTGAAAATGACGGATCCCGGCGCCCACCAGGAAGGTGAGACCTGCCCCGGCAAAGCGCCCGATGTTAGTGGTAAACGCGAAGGCGCTCACCCGGCATTCCGTGGAGTATTGTTCGGGGATCCAGAACGAGTACACGACGAAATTGGCACCTCCAATGCCGAGGAAGAAGGTGCAGATCAGGAACCAGGTAAGCGCGGACGAGCCCATGTAGAAGATGTAGCCGAACGCGAGCGGCAGGCAAATCAGCATCAGCGCGAAAAAGATCGCGAGCGTGGCGCGGCGGTCGAGGCGTTTGGCGATAAGAGGCGTCAGCACCGCGCCAATGATCGTGCCGATGCCCAGAATGGCGGTGGCATACGAGGCCAGGCGCGCGGCGCCCGCGGCCGTATACCCGGCCTTATCGGCGAGGTAGGTTACGGCGGAGGGGACGTAAACGGAACCGGCCCACAGCCCCACTATCGAGGCAATCAAGTAGATCGAATTCAGAACGGTCCGGCGGCCGTACGGACCCGCGAAAATCTTCAGGAACGCGCGATGCGCGGTCAATTGCTCCCCAAGCTGCTCGCGTTTATTCTTCCAGCGGGCAGGCTCGTGCACCTGGTTGTACAGGAACGCAACCAGGATCGCCGGGCACCCGCCCAACACGAACATCCAGCGCCAGCCGTAATTGCTACCGACTAAGTAGTTGGCTAACGCCGCGAGCAGCAGGCCGAAGTAATATCCCGTGTGCATCAGGCAGACGCCCCACGTGCGCCTCTCTTCGGGCCACTCCTCGGAAACGAGGGAAGCGCCGATGGACCACTCGCCGCCGATGCCCACGCCGGCGAGAAAACGGAATATGGCGAGGCTCCAGACGTCGTTGGACGCGGCGGCGAGCAGAGTGAAGACGGAGAACCAGAGGATTGTGAACATCAAGGTGCGCGCGCGCCCAAAGCGGTCGGCGACGGGTCCCCAGACCAGCGCGGTGCCCCATCCGATCATGAACAGCGCGAAAAGCAGTCCGCCGTAGTAGCCCACGTTGGCGGTAGTGGCGGGAATGCCCGATTTAGGCAGCACATCGCGGAGCGCCGGAACGAGAACGAGCGAGAGGATGAACGAGTCCATGCCGTCCATCGTCCAGCCTCCCCATGCGGCCCAAAACGCACGTTTCTGAGCCCCGGTAAGTCCGGCAGTAGACGGCACAACTGCTACGTGTTTGGTTGACATTTTGTGACCAGGCCGGACTCGCGTCCGAGCTTCGATATTGGGATTAGATTACATCACCGGCGCGGCGAGAAAGCAACTCGGCGGCAGGGCGGTGGCGCGAGGCTCTGCCGTGCGCGTCGCTGGACAAAGCGGAGCCTTGTCCCACAGGGTGACTCGCCCGCGCCGCGGTATCATGACGAATTGTCCGGACAATCCATGAAGGCCATGGTGCTGCGCGCACCCGGCGAACTCGGCCCAGGCGATGTGCCGCTGCCTGCTCTGCGGCCGGGGGAGGTGCTGGTGCGCATCACGCACAGCGGCATCTGCGGCACCGATCTGAAGATTTACAACGGCTCCATTCCCGTCCGCTACCCGCTCATCATGGGGCACGAAATGATCGGCGAGGTTGCGGGCGGAGAGCCCGGTGCGAATATCCGAGCAGGAGACCGCGTCATCGTCGATCCCGCCATCTTCTGCGGCACCTGCTTTCATTGCCGCAATGGCCAGACGAACCTGTGTCCCAACGGTTCGCTGATCGGGCGCGATTCGGATGGAGGGTTTGCGGATTATGCCGTGGTGCCGGCGAGCCAGATCTTTCGGCTGCCGGATTCAATCGACAGCAGGACGGCGCCGCTGATCCAGGTGGCGACTACGTGCCTGCACGCACAGCGGCGGACTCCGTTATTTGTTGGCGAATCGGTCGTGGTCGTGGGACTCGGGGTCTCGGGCCAGTTGCACGTACAACTCGCGAAGGCGCGCGGCGCCCGCACCGTAATTGGAATCAGCCGCAGCCGGTTCAAGTGCGAGATGGCGCAGCGCCTGGGCGCGGATATTACCCTCGGAGCTGGGGAAACCGGGGTGAGCCAGGTGCTGGAGGCGACGGGCGGGCGCGGGGCGGACGTCGTCATCGAATGCACCGGCACCGTGCCCGCCATCGCCGAAGCCATCCGCATGGTCCGGTTCGGCGGCACGATTCTGCTTTTCGGAATCACCAGCGCCAAGGAGGGTAAACTTCCGTTCTACGACCTGTACTTCAAGGAGTTGACGCTACTGAACGCGCGTGCCGCTAAAGGCGAAGACTTCGGCGCCATGATCGAACTGGTGGAAAGCGGGGCCGTGAACTTGGAACCGCTCGTCACGCACCGCATGTCGCTCGCGGAACTCGAGGCCGCGATCGGCATGGTGGAGCATGGCGGAGAAGGACGCCTGAAAATCATCCTCGATCACACGTAAGCGACAGAATCTAACGAGTCATTGACACGTCTCAGAAGCCGATGATATAGTGCCCGGCAGATTGAGGCATCCGCGGCGCCAGCCATATGCGTCGAGACGCGCGCGACCGTCTATCTTGCGCCCGATGCACTCCTGGAGGTTTGAATGAGAAGCAAGTGGAGCATCCTGGCTATTTTGGCCGGTCTCCTTCTCCCGCAGGGTCTCATCTTTGCCCACCATGGGACCGCGGGATACGATACAGGCACGCCCGTTACTGTTTCCGGAACGGTGACAGACTTCAAATTTGTCAATCCGCACTCGATTATTTCCTTCGACGTGAAAGATGATAAAGGGGAAACGCAAAAGTGGCAGGCCGAACTGACCAGTCCCAACCATTTGGTGAGAGCCGGTTGGACGGCCACGTCGCTGAAAGCGGGTGACAAGGTCAAGATCACCGGCTGGCGCGCGAAGAGCGGCGCGAATTCTCTCTGGGCCACGAAGACGATCGTCAACGGCGAGGAACTCACGACGGCGGCGGGTAACTAGCGGTCCCCGAAAACGCCCCACAGGTATGCAAAAAATGCGAAACCCCGCAATCAGACCAATTCTTTTCGCAGCGGCAGCGACCATGCTATCGGCTGCTGCGTTCGCTCAGCAATCCGGGGTGGCTAAGACCGAGGCCGGCGTTCCGGACCTGACGGGAGTCTGGAACATGCGCGGGTCGCCAACCACCCGGTACTTGAGTTGGGGCTTTTCCGCGCAGGAACCACCGATGACGTCGTGGGCGCAGGATCGTTTCAAGCTGACCAAGCCCTCGTTCGGGCCGCGCTCGTTTGAAGACTCGAATGACCCGGTCAATCCGACGACGGTGAGCGCTGTCGGGTGCTTCCCGCCGGGATTTCCGCGGATTTACCTGCATCCGTTCCCCATGGAGATCATTCAGACGCCAGGGCGGGTGATCGAGTTCTTCGAGTTCAATCATTTCGTCCGTCAGATCTTCACCGACCGGCAGACTCACGATACGAGCCTGGGACCGACGTGGATGGGTGATTCCATCGGCCACTGGGAGGGCGACACGCTGGTGGTAGACACCACCGGGTTCAACGATAAAACGTGGCTCGACCGGGCCGGTCACCCGCACAGCGATCAGCTGCACGTGACGGAACGCATACGGCGCGTGGACAAGAACACGTTGCAGGACGAGCTGACGTTCGAAGACCCAAAGGCGTATACCAGGCCGTGGGGCGGGCAACTTACGTTTCAGCTACACCCGACGTGGCACATCGGCGAGATGGTCTGCGAAGACAACGTCAATTTCGATGAGTTTCTGAAGAACGAAGCCAAAAAATAGCTCTAGGGAAGACATATGAAGCAGTTGCTGTGGGTCGCGGCGGTTGGCGCGCTCGGCGCGGTTGCGGCCGGCGCTCAGCAAGGCATTCATCCTTCGTGGGCGTTCCTCACTCCCGACAAGGATCAGCCTCCAACCAAAGAGGAGACGGGGGCCATCCGCATTCCGAATAGCTCCAAGTCTTATACGGCAGCGGAGATCGACAACCTGGCCAATCCGCCGGACTGGTTTCCCAACGAGCACGGCGCACTGCCCAAGGTGGTTTCGGGCGAAAGCGGAGGCAAGGCCCTGGCCTGTGGCTCATGCCATTTAATGACGGGACAAGGCCATCCGGAATCCGCGGACATCGCCGGAATGCCGGTGGAATACATCGTGCGGCAGATGCAGGATTTCAAGAATGGCGCGAGGATCGACCCGGCGCGCATGAACGCCATCGCGAAGGTCACATCGGACGAGGACACGAGGAAGGCAGCGGAATGGGCCGCGGCTCTGAAGCCGACAGTTTGGGTGAAGGTGGAAGAGAGCAAGACGGTTCCAAAGAGTTACGTGAGCACCAAGGGACGCATGCGGCTGCCTCTGCCCGGTGGCGGCACCGAGGAACTCGGCAATCGCATCATCGAACTGCCACAGGATCCGGCACGGGCGACCAGCCGCGATCCGCATTCGGGATTTATCGCTTACGTACCGCCGGGCAGTATCGGCAAAGGCAAACGTCTGGTGACGACCGGCGGATCGGGTAAGACGATCAGCTGCAATATCTGCCACGGAGACGATTTGAGAGGACTTGGGGACGTGCCGCGAATCGCCGGCTTGCACCCGATCTATATTGTGCGGCAGCTTGCGGGCTTCCAAGACAAAGAGTACAGCGGCACATCGGCAGCGCTCATGAAGAAGGTGGTGGCGAACCTGACGGAAGACGATATGATCGCCATCGCCGCGTACGCATCCTCGCTGGCGCCGTAAGATATTTTCAGCCCCGCCAGTGATGGCGTGGTTCTAGCACGACGAACTGTCCTGAGCGGAACCGCGGCATGACTGCCGCGGCTGAATGCATCTACTACCCTTCCCCGACTAGGTGTTTTGCGGCCCAGTCCGGCAGGACGGGCGAACGCATGCCGCGGGGCCCGCCGGCATTCGATGCCTGATTGTGGCCGGTGCCTTCCACCATTTCCCGCTTGGAATTCACGGCCGCCTGGTATAGGCGGAACGCTCCCTGCGGGTCCATGATGCGGTCGTCTTTGCTGTACCCGATCAACATCGGGCACTCGATCTGGCGGACTCTTCCTTCCAATGTGTATTCCGCGAGTTTCTTGCGGGCATCCGCGAGGTCTCGGGCGCCGATAATCCAGCGGACGCGTTCCTGGATGGGCGGATAGTAGTCGAAGATGTCCTGCTGCAGGCAATACGAGCCGCTGCTCATCAGGGCGGCTTTGATGCGTTTTTCTCCACTGGCGCAGCGCGGCGTGCCGTACCCGCCCATGCTGATGGCCTGCATGCCGATGCGGTTGGCATCCACATCGGGGCGCGTTTCCAGATAGTCGATCACCGCCTTGGCGATGCGCTCGGTGTCCGGCGGCAGGTGCAGATCTTTTAAGCGGAGCGCGCCGCCCTGGCCCGGGAAATCCATGGCGAAATACGCCATGCCGCGCGTGATATACGCGCCGCCATTTTGGATGGTGGCTTCGGCCATGGTATCCGCGCCTTGAAAGGCAATCACCGTCGGGAACTTTCTGCCCGCCGGACCATTCGGTTTTCGGAAATATCCGTCGAGCATCTGTCCTTCATAGTTGACCTGCACGCGCTCGAATGGGGGCCGTACGAGTTCCCAGGCCTTATCGAAGGTGGCGCGCATTTTCCGGTAGCTCGGCATCATCCGCGAGTCGGTTACCGGCTGCGGCCAGCAGGCTTCGCGGTAGAAGTTGGAAGCGCGAAGGTAGTATTCGTTCGCAGTTACCTTCAGGCCCTGCTTCGCGAACTTATCAGCGGCTTCTTCGTTTCGTTCGGCCACGCGCGTCCACTCGGCGATCCAGGAATCGAGGTTGAACGGCTTCATCCGCTGCGCGACCTCGAGTTGGTCCGGGTCGCTCGTGTAGATGGTGGCGGACAGGCGGATTTCCAGCTGTCCTCCGCCGGGAAGGCCTTTGCCGGGATAGAGTTCCCCTTCAGCGCGTCCTCCGACGGCGCCCAAGGTGCCGCTTTCCGCTCCCGCATCTTGTGCGCGAGCGCTCGAGTTCAGGACGTATCCCAACGGAGACATCCCCGCCGAGACCAATCCCAATTTGACTAAGCCTCTACGGCTTAGACGCAAGAGCGAACTCATCGTCTGTGTCCTCCTTCACCAGCGCTGCCGACCGGCAGCCGAAGGCACTGCGCATCATATCACCAGCCCTACCCAAGGGGATGGCTCTTAAGGGGTACGAGAATCCGCTTGCGGCGATTTTCCGATGATGATATAAGTACCCCCACTACAACTGAGGGAGGAACGTCGTGCGTAAACGTGTACTCATGGTGTTGGCTGTGGCAATTGTATTTGCCATAGGTTTCCTGGCCGGCAATCGAGTCATTCCCGTGCAGGGCAAAGAGAAGCCGGGCGCCGGCTTCGTGGCCGTTCCCGGGCAGACCGGGGGACAGGATACCTTCGGAGCCTACGAAGTAGTGAAAGACTGGCCGAAGAATATCAGCAGCATTCCGGGCAACGAGAAGTGGACTTGGGGAGCGGGCCAGAGCGTTTACGCAGAGAATCCCAACCGCATTTTCCTGCTCTTCCGCGGCGAGTTGCCGAACATCCGCCGGCCGGAGACGAGATTACTAACGGACTTCGGGCCAAGTTTGCAGTTCCCCATCGGCCGGCTTCCCTGGCGCGACGCGACCGTCGCGGCGCTTCCGGGCGCGGGCGGCACCGGTCAGGATCCCAAGGACGGGCCGAAATTGTGGAAGGGCACGGTCGGCGTCGATGCGAAATGGGAACACTGCCTGACGGTAGTCGACGCGAACGGGAACATCACCGAACAGTGGACGCAATGGGACAAGATCATGAAGCGGCCC
>CAYMHP010000282.1:0-8210 GCA_964390225.1 uncultured Solibacteraceae bacterium | reverse complement strand
CACGTACTCCCGAACCACCGAAAAGCCGTTCGATTTGACGTGCTGCTCGACGGCGCCGCAAACGTCAAAAAGCCGGTTCCCGCTCCGCACCCGGTCGATCGCGAGTTCCAGCGAATCCTGCGTCACCTGGAGCAGTTTTTTCGTCTCGTCGCTGATTTCGCCCACCGGCACCGTGACGGCCGAGTCGCCATAATACCCGTCCAGCTTTACCCCGGTGTCGATCGAAACAATATCACCCTTCTTCAGCACGCGCCTCGGGTTCGGCATTCCGTGGACGATCTCCTCGTTCACCGAGGTGCACAACACGAATTTGTAAGCCTCGCCGGCCGCCGGCACGTAGTAACCCTTGAAGGCGGGGCGCGCTCCGGCGTCGGCCATCATTTTTTCGGCGGTCACTTCCAGGTCCATCGTGCTGACGCCTTCGTCCACCATTTCCTTCAGCTTCTGCAAGATCTGCCAAACGAGCAGACCACTGCGCCGCATTTTCTCGAGTTCAGCGGCGGTCTTCCTGACAATCATCCGAATTCAGCGCCTGGCGAATCTTCTGAAAAATCTTCTCCGGGGGTTCGCCGTCGGCATCCACCTCCCGGACCCTTCTTCCTTCGGCCCGAAAGTACTCCAGCACAGGCCGGGTCTGGCGCTCGTAGGCATCCAGACGTTCACGAATGACCGACTCCCGGTCATCGTCCCGAATGATCAGCGGCTCGCCGTCCAAATCGCACAACTGATCCACCTTGGGTGGATTGGATGCGATGTTGTAGAGAGTTCCGCAGCGAGGACACTGTCTGCGGCCAGTTAACCTGCTGATGATTATATTGTAATCGACCGCCAGATGAATCACCACTTCGCGGATGTGGCGCGCGTCGAACCAGCGGGTCAAGTGCTCGGCTTGCGCGATCGTCCGCGGATATCCGTCAAGGATAAAGCCATGCTCGGCATCCGGCTCGCTCAGCCTATCTTCGACCAGCCGGTTGACCACTTCGTCGGCCACGAGCGCGCCCGATTGCATGGTCGCCGCCACCGCTGTACCCATGCCGGCGCCCTGCCGGATACGCTCCCGCAGCATGTCGCCGGTGGAAATGTGAGGAATCCCCAGGCATTGCCGCAGCATTTTCGCCTGCGTACCCTTGCCGGAGCCGGGCGACCCGAATAAGACGATGGCGCTCACAGGCAGGCTAAAACGTGCTCCTTCTTCCGCGAATCCGCCCCGACCTGGGGGTGAATCCTTCATAGTGCCGCATGATGAGTTGCGCCTCGATCTGGTTGACGGTGTCCATGGCCACGCCCACCACGATCAGCAGGGAGGTGCCGCCGAAATAGAACTGCACGTTCAGTCCTTCCAGCAGAAACCGCGGCGAAACGCGGTCGATCCAGTTCCCCATCAGGGGCAGGTGATTCAGCTTGATGCCCGAGATCATGATGTCGGGAATCAGGCAGAGAATTGACAGGTAGATGCCCCCGACCACCGTGATCTTGGTCAGAATATTGTTCATGTAATCGGCGGTGTTGCGTCCCGGACGAATGCCGGGGATAAACCCGCCGTACTTCCGCATGTTATCGGCCGCCTCGTTGGGGTTAAAGATGATCGAGACGTAGAAGAAGCAGAAGAAGATGATCCCGGCTACGAACAGCACGTAATAGAGCGGCTCTCCGTGCTGGATCGAGCGCAATGTATTCGACAGCCAGGTAATGTTCTTGATCGGCCCCATGGTGGCAAGCGTTGCCGGGAATGCCAGGATCGAAGAAGCGAAGATGACCGGGATAACGCCGCCCGCGTTCACCTTGAGCGGCATGTGGGTCGACTGGCCGCCCATTACGCGCCGTCCTACGACGCGCTTGGCATACTGCACCGGGATGCGCCGCTCGCCGCGCTCCACCAGGACGATGAATGCGACCACCGCGATCATCATCGCCAGCAGAACGATCAGAGTGATGGCGCCCCACTCGTGCGTCACGAACACGTTGCGGTAGATGTTGTCGATCGCATTCGGCAGACCCACCACGATTCCGGTGAAAATGATCAGCGACATGCCGTTTCCAACGCCGCGCTCGCTGATCTGCTCGCCTAGCCACATGATGAACGCGGAGCCGGTCGTCAACGACAACACCGTGAGCAATACAAAGCCGAACCCGGGATCGATGACAATGCCCTGCTGCATCGCCATGAGCCCTTGGGAAATGCCGAATGATTGCAGGACCGAGAGAACGATGGTGAGGTAGCGGGTCCACTGTGTGATTTTGCGGCGTCCCAGCTCGCCTTCTTTCTGCAGTTTTTCGAGTGTGGGGACCACCACCGTCAGCAACTGCAAGATAATCGATGCCGTGATGTACGGCATGATTCCCAAGGCAAAGATCGTGAGGCGCCGGATATTTCCCCCGGCAAACAAATCGAAGAAGCCGAAGATCGACCCCGCCGACGACGAGAAGATGTCTTCCCAGCGCTGCGTGTTGATTCCCGGCGTGGGGATGTGCCCGCCCAGGCGGTAAACGGCCAGCAGACCCAGCGTGAACAGAAGCCGTTTGCGAAGGTCGGGAACGCGAAACATGTTCGCGAACGCTTCCAGTAACTTGTTCATAGTCCCCTTCGATTCCCGGCGCTACTCCGCGGGAGCGCCGATCACCTGAGCCGTGCCTCCGGCTTGCTGGATTTTTTCCAGCGCCGATTTCGAAAACTGGTGCGCCTCGACCGTAATCTTGCGCGTCAACTGCCCGGTCCCCAGAATCTTGAGACCGTCACCCGGCTTGCGGATGACTCCGAGCTCCATCAGGCGGTCCAGCGAAAAGCTGTCGCCTTCCAGCTTCTCCAGCCGGCCGAGGTTGACGATGGCGAACTGCTTCTTGAAGATGTTCGTGAATCCGCGCTTCGGCAGACGGCGATGCAGCGGCATCTGTCCGCCTTCGAACCCGCGTTTCTGGCTGAACCCGGTACCGGCGTGCTGTCCCTTGCTGCCGCGCGTCGCGGTCTTTCCGTGCCCCGATCCCATGCCGCGGCCGATGCGCTTACGGCTCTTCTTCTGTCCGGCGGGCGGTCTCAATCCGCTCAGGTTCATTTGTAGCTCCTTACTCTACCACTTCCAAAAGATGCGGGACTTTCTTTACCATTCCCCGGAATACCGGCGAATCGGGCCGCTCCACCACCTGGTTCAACTTGCGCAGTCCAAGCCCCTTGACGATCTTCTTGTGTTTTTCCGGAGTGCAAATGGGGCTGCGGACGAGCTTGATTCGGATCTTGCCTTCCATCACATCTTCTCCAAAGCCAACCCGCGCATTTCGGCGACGGCGTTCTTCTCGCGCAGCAGCTCGAGCGCGACGATGGTTGCCTTCACGACGTTGTGAGGGTTGCGCCGGCCAATCGATTTTGTCAGAACGTTGGGAATCCCGCAGGCGGAAATCACCGCGCGCACGGCGCCGCCGGCGATCACCCCGGTTCCTTCCGGCGCCGGTTTGAGCAGCACTTGCGAACTGGCGAACTCGCCGAGCACCTGGTGCGGGATGGTCGTGTCGAGCACGTTCACTTTGCGCAGGCTCTTCTTGGCCGCCTCGATGCCCTTGCGAATGGCCGAGGGCACTTCCTTGGCTTTGCCCACTCCGTAACCCACCACTTTGGCCGACGGATCGCCAATCACCACCAAAGCCGAGAAGCTGAGGTTCTTGCCGCCCTTCACCACCTTGGTGACGCGGTTGATCGAAACCACCTGCTCCTTGAGATTGAGCGTCCCCGGGTCAATGCGTTTCACGGTTGCCATCTAGCTAAAACTCCAGTCCCGCTTCGCGAGCGGCGTCGGCCAGCGCCTTGACGCGGCCGTGATACACATAACCGCCGCGGTCGAACACCACTTTGGTGATGCCTTTCTCCTTGGCGCGCTGGGCCACCAGTTTCCCGATGGCTTTGGCGGCAGCCACATTTCCGCCGCCGGTCTTCCCGCCCTTATCTACCGACGAAGCGGAGACCAAAGTCTTACCTTCGCCATCGTCGATAACCTGCGCGTAAATGTGCGACACGCTGCGGAATACCGCCAGGCGCGGCCGCTCCGCCGTGCCGCGCAACTTGCGCCGGATCCGGCGGTGGATCGTGTTGCGAATCTCTTTCTTCTCTAACTTATGAATCATTTGCTAGCCCCGGTCTTGCCAACCTTCTTACGCAGCGCCTCACCGGTGTACCGGATGCCCTTGTTCTTATACGGATCCGGCTTGCGCAACGCGCGGATGTTCGCCGCCACCTGGCCGAGCAGTTGCCGGTCGTGGCCGCTCAGCACCAGGTGCGTCTGCTTGTCGATCTTCATATCGACGCCTTCCGGCAGCAGAAACTCGATCGGATGCGAGTAGCCCAGGGTGAACGTCGCGATCTTGCCTTTCAGATCGGCGCGGTACCCGATGCCGACGATATCCAGCTCGCGCGTGAATCCGGCGGAAACGCCGTGCACCGCGTTGGCAGCGAGCGCCCGCGTCAGACCGTGCAGCGCCGCATGGTCATCGGAGGACCGCTGCACTTCCAGCTTTCCATCCGCCTGCTGGATCTTGATCCCCTGCGGAATCGGGACCGAAAGCTTACCCTTCGGCCCGGTCACTTCCAGTTGTTCGCCGATCTGCACCTTGACCCCGCTCGGCAGCGGGATTGGCTTTTTACCAATTCTTGACATTTCCTCGCAACCTCACCAGACCCGGCAAAGAATCTCGCCGCCCACGTGCTCCTTGTGCGCATCGCGCCCGGTCATCACGCCGCGGGCCGTGGTCAGAATGTTGATCCCCATGCCGCCCAGCACGCGCGGGATCTCCGTCTGCCCCACGTATACCCGGCAGCCCGGACGCGAAACCCGCTCGATGGCCGAGATCACCGGATCGTTGTCGTTCTTGTACTTCAGATAAATCTTGATAGTCTTCTTCGCGCCTTCTTCGGCCACCTTGTAGTTGGTGATGTAGCCTTCTTCCTTGAGAATGCGCGCGATCTCCGTTTTCAGCTTGGAAGCCGGAACGTCCACCTTGGGGTGATGCGCCTGGATCGCGTTGCGCACGCGCGTGAGCATGTCGGCAATGGGATCGGTCGTCATGGTTCTCCTCGTTCGCCTCCTACCAGCTGGCCTTGATCACTCCGGGAATCTCGCCGTTGAGCGCGAGCTGGCGGAAGCACAAACGGCAAATTCCGAACTTTCGCAGGAACGCGCGCGGGCGCCCGCAGCGCCAGCAGCGATTGCGGTGCTTGCACTGGAGCTTCGGCGTCTTGGCCCGTTGGGCTTTTTCCAGCTTCAGGTCTTTCGCAATTTTGGCGGTAGTGGCCATGCTTCTCGGTTCTCCTCGCTTATTGCCGGAACGGCATTCCCATCTGGCGCAGCAGCGCCAGGCCTTCGGCATCTGTGCGGGCAGTGGTCGTGATCGAAATGTTCATGCCTTTGGTTTTTTCCACCTTGGCATAGTCGATTTCGGGAAAGATCAACTGGTCTTTGACGCCGAGCGTGTAGTTGCCGCGCCCGTCAAACGATTTTGTGGACACGCCGCGGAAGTCGCGCACGCGCGGCAGAGCTACGTTCACCAGCCGGTCGAAGAATTCGTACATGCGGTCGCCGCGGAGCGTTACCATGCAGCCGATCGACTGGCCTTCGCGCAGTTTGAACTGGGCGATGGATTTCTTGGCCTTGGTCACCACCGGCTTCTGGCCCGCGATCTGCCCCAACTCGTTGACCGCGCCATCCATGAGCTTGGCGTTCTGCGTAGCTTCGCCGAGGCCGATGTTGACGGAAATCTTTTCGAGCTTCGGCACTGCCATCACGTTCTTGTACGAGAACTCCTTCGTCAGCGCCGGTACGACCTTTTTGTGATAGTGCTCTCTCAATCGTGCTGCCATGAACTCCTCACTTCCTGTCCAGCGTCTGCCCGCACTTGCGGCACACCCTGGTGCGGCGCGTTTTACCGCCCGCGACATGGTCCACATGGTGCGCGATGCGCACCGCCTTGTTGCATCCGGGGCAGACGATCATCGCATTGGAGGCCATAATCGGGCTCTCCCGCTCCGCGATGCCGCCCTTGATTTGCTTGCCGGGGTTCGGACGCGTGTGCCGCTTGATCATGCCCACGTGCTCCACCAGGATGCGGCCCGTCTCGCGATCGACGCGCAGAACGCGGCCGGTCTTGCCCTTGTCGCGGCCCGAAATCACCTTGACCGTGTCTTCTTTTTTGAAATCGATGCGCACCGGCTCGGCCGGCTTCTTTGCAACTGCCATTAGATTACCTCTGGAGCCAGGGAGACGATTTTCATGAATTTCTTATCGCGCAGTTCCCTGGCCACCGGACCGAACACGCGCGTCCCCACCGGCTCTCCCACTTCGTTGATCAAAACCGCGGCGTTGGAGTCGAACCGGATGTATGTCCCGTCCTTCCGCCGCGTCTCTTTGCGCATGCGGACGATCACGCAGCGAACTACCTTGCCCTTCTTGATCGCGGAATCGGGAGCCGCTTCCTTTACACTGGCGGTCACCACATCGCCGAGACCCGCTCTGAGCCCCAGATCGCCGCCGCGCGGCAGGATACACGCCAGCCGTCGCGCGCCGGAGTTGTCGGCGACCTCGAGGATTGTTCTCATTCCAATCATAAAAGTGCTCCCTTGCTTTCCATTGGCGGGCGCACAAGCCCGCCCGCCTGACTACGCCTTGACGTCGAGGTCCGCCGGCTGCGCGCCCACTTGTGCCGCCCGCCGCACCACCTCGACCAGTCTCCATCGCTTCAGCTTGCTCAGGGGCCGGCACTCCACGATGCGCACGATGTCGCCCATCTTCGCCGTAGCCGCATCATCGTGAGCGTAGAACTTCTTCCGCTTGCCGATGATGCGCTTGTACAACGGATGCGGAACGCGCCGGCTCACTTCCACGACGATCGTCTTCTGCATCTTCGTGGAGACCACCTCGCCGACCTTTTCGTTCTTCAGTCCCTGCTGCTTCGCCTGTGCTTCGGCCATTTACTTCTTCTCTCCCGCCCGCTCGCGCATAATCGTGTATATCCGTGCGCGATCCTTCCGCATCGCCCGCGCCTTCTTCAAACCGTCCATCTGGCCCATCGACATCTGGAACTGCAGCCGGAACAGCTGATCGTCCATATCGTGCAACTGCCGCTGCAACTCGTTGTCGTCCAGATCGCGAATCTTGTCCGCCTTCATGCTCTTACTCCGCCTCTTGCCGGCTGATGAACTTGGTCCTGATGGGCAGCTTATGCGCGGCCAGCCGCATCGCCGATTCGGCCGTTCCGCGGTCCACGCCTTCCATCTCGAATAGAATCTTGCCAGGGCGAATCACCGCGACCCACTGCTCCGGAGCGCCCTTTCCCTTTCCCATACGGGTTTCAGCGGGCTTCTTGGTGATGGGCTTGTCCGGAAACAGCCGGATCCAGACCTTCCCGCCGCGCTTGATCGAGCGCGTCATGGCGACACGGGCGGCTTCGATCTGCCGGTCCGTGATCCATGCGCACTCCAGCGCCTTCAACCCGAAATCGCCGAAAGAAATATCGGAGCCGCGCCATGCCTTGCCGGCCATGCGGCCGCGCTGCTGTTTCCTGTATTTCACCTTCTTGGGCATCATCATGGCGGTCTATCTCCTTACTGCTTCTCGCCCGAATCTTCGGGCGTGCCCGCGGGCTTCTCTTCGCCCGGAGCACCCTGCGGCTCCTGCCGGACCTCCTGCTTCCAGGAGGGCTGCTGCGGCGACATCAACGGCGGCAGGATCGGACCTGATGGACGCGTGGCCGGGTGCGGCAGCTCCGCCGGGGGCGTCTGCACGAGCGGTCCGCTGGCTGCCGGGGGCGGAGGAGGCGCATGCTGCTCGCGGTCGCGCCGCCGGTCACCCCGATCCCCACGGTCCCGATCGCGCCGGTCGCGCGGCTCCCGCCGGGGCTCCGGCTCCGGCAGCAATCCGCCGCGCCGTTTCGTCAGGTCGAGGATCTCGCCCTTGTACAGCCAGGTCTTAATTCCGATGACGCCGTAGGTGGTGTGAGCCTCGGCGAGACCGTAGTCGATATCCGCCCGCAGAGTGTGCAGCGGAAGCTGGCCCTGGAGATACCATTCGCTGCGCGCGATTTCCGCCCCGTTCAACCGGCCCGAAACGCGCACCTTGATTCCCTTGCAGCCGAAACGCAGCGCCGAATCGACCGCCTTGCGCATGGCGCGCCGGAAGGCCACGCGTTTTTCCAGTTGCAGCCCGATCGACTCCGACACCAACTGCGCGTCGAGC
>CAYMHP010000281.1:0-8252 GCA_964390225.1 uncultured Solibacteraceae bacterium | reverse complement strand
GGATAGGCCAAAGGCTTCGGTCCGGAGCCGGCGGCTGAGATCTAATCGGGCTAGGCTGCCGCTGCTCTCGCCGGTTCTGAGGCGTCAGCCGAAAATTTTGAGCCGGCTACGCACGTAGGCTCTTCACGACGGACTTTCTCGGACGGGGGTTCAACTCCCCCCGCCTCCACCAAAATCAAATCGCAGCCTTACATTTCCGACTGGTCAGAAGAAATCGTGCGTCGAGCATCGGGCCAGAATGTTGCACACCGCAGTCGATGATAGCGAGCATATAGGGACGTTTTTCTGAAATTGCGTCACGCGGTGTGGAAGCGCCTTTGGATCCGCGCCGCGCTTGAGGTTGCTTCTCGGATTGAACTTTCCGCAGCTCACAGTGCAGGGGCTAAGCGAAAAAGTGGGAAGGGGGCATTAGTGGGAAACCACATCCATCAACTTCCGCGCCGCCAATGCCCGTTTCTGCTCGGCCTGCTCACGCGGACCGGTATATGGTCCGGGTCAGGCTCTTCTCTTCTTCAACAGCCATCCTGCGATCAAGCCCAAGCCCACCAACGACAAAGATGCCGGCTCGGGTACCGGAGAGGCGACGAAGCCGTGAAAAACTCCATTAGCATCGGAGTAGAAGCCGGTGAGCTCGCCTGAGTTGGTGATGCCCGTGATTTGGGTGACTTCCACGCCGTTGTTGAAGGCCTCTGCGGGGTCATCCAGGAACGTGTACTGTCCGCTGGTTGTGTTGTACAAGAAGCCGTGTTGGCTGGTGGTGGAATCCCCGTAGTAGCCTACCGCAAGGCCACTGTCATTGATTCCGAGGACCTGGGAGAACACGAACGTTGCGCCCGGTTCGCCCGGAACGGCCGGAATCGTAGGGTCGGCAATCGGCGTCCCGGTCAGCATGCCGTTGACTGCGGCACTGGCTTGGGCCATGAAGCCGTGGACTTGTCCGTCCGTGCCCAGATAGAATCCCACGATCCTGCCGTTGTTATTAACTCCCTGGGCGTTTACGGTGTTCGGACCCAAGGGGGCGTTGATGGTGACGAAATTCTGGCTCGCACTGTTGGCGAGGAAGAACCCGGGCATTGTTGCGCCTGAGGTGAACTGGCCAACGATGTTGCCGGTATCGTTAATCCCGAAGGCGGTAGACGGAGCGGTCGGACCCGTGAGCGTTTGCGCCGAGCCGCCGGGGGGCAGGAAGAAGGCGCTCCCGTTCTCGGTACCGACGACATCACCAGCGTTGTTGATTCCGAACGCCATCGTAGCGCCATTTACGGGGAGGTTCAGAGTGGTGAAGGTACCGTTCGGATTGCGAACGAAGTTGGTGAAATTGCCTGCGTTACTTATGCCGAATCCGACGGCAGCACCACTATTGGCGATGCCGTTCATGTTGGTGCCGGCACCCGCGGCGGTGCCACTGCCTGGACCGTTGAAGTTGGTGAAGTTGTATATGGTGGCTGCCTGAGAAGCATTCGGGAGGAACGCTAAAAAGCCGCCAATGAGTGTGAGTGTCGCGACTGCCGGTCTCTTGCTCATGCGGCGATTAGAACATACGCACCTGGCGTGCGGAAGAGCTCTTTGGGTGGAGCGAAGGGCTGGTAGTAGTGACGATTACAATGCGCCGGTAACTTCCATGACATCGACTGGCACAGCTTCGGGATCCCCCCGCTATCACTTCGGGAGATCCCCTGGGTCGTAACGGGAAATTCATATACGCGTTTGATGCTCGTTGGCCGTCCGCTGTTCAGTACGCGTCGAGCATCCTCCGCGCCGCCGCAGTCGAGCATCACAACGCGCTGAGGCGTTCGATCCGCCGTTTTCAAGAAGCGCGATTGCTCGGGACGGGATCAGGCCGCCCCCCAGATCGCGCCTCGGCCTTCAAGGCGTGCGATAGCGCGGCTGCGTAATAGAGCGCTGGAACGGACCAGAAGTGGTCGTGCGCGGGAACCCGTGCCGACCGGGCGATGTTCACCACCAACTCACACACCTCGGCGCTGGTCGGCCTTGGCCGGCCGGGTTCGAATCCGCCGGGCGGCAATTCGTAATCGCTAAAACTCGCGCGCAAGACAGGATCCAATAAACCTACGAGTGCTTGGTGCACTGGCCCGCGGTCCGCGTTTTCGGGCGCGCACGCCAGCGCGTCCAGTAAGGCGAGCGCAAAGTGGCAGAGCATTTCTGCCCGCGCCAGGTCTTCGCGCGCGCCGCGCCGCGCGGCGGGACTCAAGAAATTCTCATAGAGCGCTTCCGATGCATGCGAACGAATCTGGTCGAGTTGAGAAAGTAGAGCCGGATGCGTATCCCCGAAGGCTTCCGAGCGGCCAGGCGCAAATTCCGCGACGGCTGAAGATAATTGCTTGCGGCAGTTGTTCCACAGATCCTCGGCTTCGCGCCGCAGCCGTGCGCGCGCATCGGGAGAAGGAACCAGGTACGCCGACAGGACTGCGGCGCCGGCTCCCAGGAACGTGTTGTAGATGCGGGCGAGGAAGATGGCCGGGCTCCATTCGCCCAGCAGGGCGAACAGGAACACGACGTACAAGCTGATGAAGAACATCATCCAGATGTAAGAGCCACGGCCCCAGGACTGACGAAAGAAAACGGCCAGGAAGATCGCCGCGAGCATGACGGCGACTTGGGCCCAGTGGTGCGATACGGTAATCCACTCGAGAAGCCATCCGACGGCAACGCCCGCCACGGTGGCGGCCACCCGCTGGCCGGCACGCTGCAGGCTTTGTCCCGTGGTCTGGTTGACCAGCACCACGGCAACCATGATCAGCCAGTAGGGGCGCTCGAGCGAGAGCACCGTCGTGATCAGGATGGCGATGCTTGCGGCGACGGCGCCACGCAAGGCGAGGCGATTGACAACCGAGGCCGGCTTCACCGCCGCACCGATCCAAGCGCCACGGCGTCGGCTTCAAAGCTATCGGCGATCCGCCGCAGACGGAACAACGCGAGTTCGACGATCGCGGGATGAATGGGGGCGCACTGTGCGGGCCATGAACCAGTGCCGAGATGCGCGGCTGCCTGCCCCAGCATGCGAAGCGACTGAAGGGCCTCATACTTTTCTTGCACGATGCGCCGATGCAGCCCCCCGGCATCCAATTCGGAGTGCTCGATCAAAAGGTTTTGTGTGAATTGGGCGGCATCGCGGAGAGCGTCGAGACTGCCGCGGCCTGTGCCGCTCGACATTTCATGCATCGTTTGAGCGGCACGCGACGAAAAAACGACTACCGCATCGCGAAATGCGCGCGCGATATCGGCGGGCCAAACATAGAAGCGCAGGACAAAGGCGATGGCGAAGGCGGTGGAGGAGGTGGCGAACTGAGCCTTCGGGCTGCCTGGAAGCGCGGTGGCCAGCAGCACCTGCGTGAACGTGAACAGCGCGAACGCTCCGTTGCCTTTCAAAAAGCGGCGGGCGTAATTAACGGCCGCCGCCCAGAAAATGAGCAGAGCCGCCTCGGCCGCACGGTGCCCGTGCAAGGCGCTGCCCAGCGGCATCATTATCATGATGGCGGCGGCGGTTACTGCCATGCTGATCTGCTGCCGGCGACGGGGGCCGCTATCCACGCACTGCATCAGAAACGCGGCATCGATGGCGGCGAACAGCGCGGCGGCGCGGGAGAACGGTTCAAAGATGGCGAGCGCAATCGCCACGGCGAGGACGCTCTTCGCCGCTTGCCGGAAGCGCAGCAGGCCGGGATCGGTCTCCACCAGACAGGTGTGCAGACGCACAAAGATGTCTTGGAGCCAAAGTCCCACTGCAGATAAATCGCACGCCGGCTTCCATTTGTCAACGTTGCGGACTCGTGGGTTCCGGTGCGGAGGCGATCTCTACCGCATCTAAATCGCCGTCGACAAGATGGACGGCGCTACGTTCCCCAACCCGGAGCGCTGCGGTCGGGCCGGGTAGCGTGCCGGTTGGCATCGGGGTCGAGAGCCGAATCACGGCCGGCGTGGACCAGCACCCATTTGAGCGCCAATCCGCCCGCCAGAGCCAGCAGCGACGACACGAATTTTTTTCCACGACTCGATTTCCCGAGAGCCAGCGTCACGGGTGCGACGACACCCGCGCCCACGGCCCCTGCCCAGAATAGCGGTGCATACCGGCCGTGGGTTACGGGCCGCGCCGCTGGTCCGGCCTCGCGAAGGCTCTGTCGGTGAAGTTACGATCAAGCTTGGGCTGCGCCGAAGTGCTCACCGATCGGGCCTATAAGAACATTTCCATATAGACGTTGGCTCGCGCGTAGGCGGAAGCAACGACGCGCGCCGGCGGGAGATGCCGGAACCCAACAGACTCGTAGAGGTGGATCGCATTGGCCAGTATTTTGTTGGTTTCCAGGTACAGGCGCGTGGCGCCGAAGGCCTTTGCCTGCATGACGGTGTACTCCAGCACCTTTCGTCCGATGCCCTGTCCCCGATATTTTTCCGCTACCGCCATTTTCGCTACTTCAAAGACGCCCGCTTCAAGAGGCAGCAATGCGCAGCAGCCCACTGGCTCGCCGGAATGCAACGCCATGTAGATTTGCCCGCCTCGCCCGATGATCTGGCCGACGGGATCGCCGAGAACGGCGCGATCTTTTTCCTCCATGCCGAAATACTTCGAGATCCATACTTCGTTGAGGCTGTGGAACGCCGCTTCATCGCCAGGTTCAAAAGTGCGCATGCAGATGTGGTGTGCGGGCGCGGGACCGCTGGTCTCGACTGCACGGCCGGCGCTATTGAATTCATCCATGGGGTAGCTCCTTTCAGGAAGTGTAGCCGCCTCACAACCATATGTCCAATATCTTGTTTATCATGATCAATACGGAATGAATATGGATCGAGAACTTGAACTGCGACACCTCCGCTACTTCGTGGCGGTCGCCGAAGAACTGCATTTTGGGCGCGCCGCCGAGCGGCTCCACATGGCTCAACCGCCGCTGTCGCAGCAGATCCGGAAACTGGAGGAGATTCTCGGGTATTCGCTTTTTCAGCGGACCTCGCGGGTCGTGAGGCTGACTAGCGCCGGGGAACTGTTTCTCGATCGCACGCGGCGAACGTTGCGCAAGGTGGAAGACGATCTGGAGGAGGCGCGCAGCGTGGGCCGCGGCGGCGTCGGATTCCTAAAGGTCGGCTTCATCGGATCGGGCATGTTGACGCCGCTGCCCGCGCTGTTAGGGCGATACCGCAGCAGATACCCAAGCGTGAATCTGGCATTGAACGAGTTTTATTCATCGGGCGTGATCCATGCCCTGCAGCAGGGAACGGTGGACGTGGGATTTTTGCGCGACGGCGGGCCGCTCGAGGGACTCGAAGTGGAGCAGTTGTTTTCCGAGCCGTTCGTGGCGGTGTTGCCCACGCAGCATCGGTTGGCGGGCCATCGCACCGTATCCGCTGCCGCGTTGCGCGACGAGCCATTCGTTTTGTTTCCGCCCGTGGTCGGGCGCGTAGCTTACGACAAGACCGTTTCGCTCTGCAGGGAACACGGCTTTCGGCCGCACGTCGTGCAAGAGGCGCCGCAATTATTGACCATCGCGCGGCTGGTGGAAGCGGGCTTGGGCGTCACGATTCTGCCCAAGTGCGTAGAACAGATTGCGCCTTCGGGCGTCGTGTGCAGGCGGATCCGCGGCACGCGGGTGAAAAGCGATATCGAACTCGCGTATCGAACCGGCGAGGATCGGTCGATCGTAAACACGTTCTGCACGATGGCCAAGGAGAGCTTCGCCGCCGCCGGCGGGCACCGAGGCTGAACGAAGTTATCCGAAGTAGTTGGCGCAGTAATCGCGAACCCCAACTGCACGGCTCACCGGCGGCAAGACCGCCGGCGCTACTTCTTGTACGGGATCTTGACCAGGCGATCGCCCTGAAAGGCCCCGAGGTAAATCGAGTCGCCCACCGCCAAGGCGACCGACACTCCGGAGATCAGCGGGTCCGTAGTGGCGGAATCGAAAACAGGCCGGACTTGCATTTTTGCGGGATCGATCTCGGCGACTCCGAAGCCCTGGATGCACGGCCTGCCGCTGCCTTCGGGACAGTCGCCGCGGGCACCCTTCACGCCGGCATCCAAGAGGCGGCCCTGCTTCGTCCACGTCAGGTTATCGGGCATGAAGTCCACCTTCACCGATCCGGTTTCCTTGCCGTCGCGAAGGTCGTACTTATGCACTTCGCGGGCGGCAAATGCATTCACGTACATATAGCGGCCGTCGGCGCTGACGACCACGCCGTTGGGATACGGCATGCGCGTCCCCATGATTTCCGATTCGCCCTTACCGGGTGTCCAGCGCGCCACGTAGCCGGTAACTCCGCCATCGAACTGCGCGCCAGTGTTTCCGGCGGCCAGGAGTCCGGTAGGATACGTGCCCACGTAGCCGCCGTCTGGCAGTATGGCGACATCGTTGTAGTCATGCGCGCCTACGACGCAGCCGTGCCACACGAGAGCCCAACTGCCGGACGCGGGCTTCAGCTCGTACATTTCGATGGACTGCCGGCCACCGTGGTTGACCACGTAAAGCTCCCACGCACCGTTGGCACGTTTGCGGAGAGAAGAACCATGCGAGACCAGTGCATCTCCGATCGGGCCAGGACAGGCCGGATCGCCCCAGGATCTATCCGGTTCGCTGGTTTCCGCCATTTTGCTGAAGGTCTTTTTCGCGAGATCGAACAGCGCCATGCCGCCTCCGGTCGCATTGCCGCGGCCCGTGTTGAGGAATTGGGTGGCGATCAGATACTTGCCGTCGGGGCTCAGTTCCAGATCTTCCGGCTGCCGGGTGCCACAGAGCACTTCGATATCGCCGTGAACGCCGCATGACATCAAGGGCGGCGTCGCGGGCTGGCCTCCGCGCTGCTGCGCTGCGGCGCCGCCGGCAAGCACGAGGGCAACTAACAAGCCCGTGGTAAATCGCATCTCGTCTCCTGTACGCGTGATTCTATCGCACACGGCTAGCAGAGTCGGAGGCCGCTTGCAAAGCCCATAGGCGAGATCTTGGCTGGCCAGTCGCCAGTCCGCGGCGAACCGGCGGAGAGACAATCTTTGAAGACGGCTTGGCGCTGCGGCTGTGATATAGTCTTTCTCCGCATTTTGGAGGCTGAAACGTACGTCTGCTTTGGCGCACTTCTTACTGCGACGCCGAACTGCGGAGGTAGGTGCATGAGGAGAGGGGAATTCCTCCCGCTCGCGATTGCCTTGGCAATGCCATTCCAACTCGCGGCGGGGCCGAATGTCTGGACGAGCCACGGACCCGGAGGGGGAAACGTCCAGGCCATCGCCGTCGATCCGAAAAACCCTAATACGCTGTACGCCGGCACGGCCTATAGCGGGTTGTTCAAAAGCACCGATGGCGGAGCCAACTGGGCGCCGGCGAACTCCGGCTTGAAGTCGAACTTCGTTTTCGCCATCGCGGTGGATTCCCAGAACCCGAGCACCGTGTACGCACTCGGCAGTTCGCTATTCAAGAGTACCGATGGGGCGCAGACCTGGAAGCCTGCCGGCTTGCAGCCTTTTACCTACATCGCATCGATAACGCTCGATCCTCAAAGATCGGGCGTTCTTTACGCGGGCACTGGCCTCGGAGTCTTCAAGAGTACCGATGCCGGGGCGAGTTGGAAAAGCGTAAACAATGGATTGCTCAGCACAACGGTGCGGGCTGTGGTAGTGGATCCGCGGAATTCGAACACGCTGTACGCGCTGACCGGCGGGACGGGCACCATCCTCTTCAAAAGCACCGACGGGGGAACAACCTGGTATTCGCCGCTGAGGCAACGATTGATCGAGCTCGGCGGCGATGCGGCACATACGTGCGACGAATGGGATTACTTTTTCGCGCAGGCCATGCGCCGGGATGGGCCGGCGCCCGAAGATCTCGCCTGCGTTGCGGCTGACGGCAACCGGGACTCGGTTTTAGACGTTGACGATTACCTCTCCCGTTTGCAAAGGTACGCCAACCGCGTGGAGTATACGGGCGCGGGCTTCGGGGTGCTCGCAAATCCCGGAAGCCTGCTGGCCGACCCCCAAAACTCCGGCACCCTCTATTCGAGCACTCCGTTTGGCCTTTACAAGAGCACGGACGGGGGGCTGACCTGGGATGGCACCGGGCTGCCGCTGTACGCGGCCTACGGTGTTGTGACCGCAGACCCCACGAGCCCCGGTAAGCTGTACGTGGCGACAGGGAGAGGAATCTACCAAAGCACGGATGGTGCAGCGAGCTGGACATTAGTAAGTTCCGGGGCTTCCAGTATCCCGGGAAGCAATACTGCCGGGTTGATCGTAGTTCCGCAGACCCAAACGCTCT
>CAYMHP010000280.1:0-8271 GCA_964390225.1 uncultured Solibacteraceae bacterium | reverse complement strand
GCGCGTGTACGAATACGAGATGGAAAAGAAGCGCGAGGAGACGCGCAAGACCGAAGCCTCGAAGCTCGAAATCAACTTCGGCAGCCAGATCCGCAACTACGTGCTCGCGCCCTACCGCCTGGTGAAGGACCTACGGAGCAAGCTTGCGCTGGGCGATGTGGACCGGGTTCTGGAAGGCGATCTCGAGCCGCTCATCCACGCGTACCTGGTATGGCGGAAGACGGGAAAAGTCGCGGGCGACGGCAGGGACGAACTGCCCGAGTGAACTCCAGCGAGGCGACGATCAGGCGGGCCGCTGAGCTGATCCGCGCCGGCCGCCTGGTCGCGTTCCCTACGGAAACCGTCTACGGGCTTGGAGCGAACGCGCTCGACGGAGATGCGGTAGAGCGCATTTTCGCGGCCAAGAAGCGGCCGCGCACCAGCCCCCTCATCGTCCACGTCCATTCGCTGGAGATGGCCCGCAGTCTGGCCGCGGAGTGGCCCGCGCACGCGGAAGTTCTGGCACGCCGATACTGGCCCGGACCTCTCACCCTGGTCGTCTTCAAAAGAGACTCGATCCCGTCCGTGGTCACGGCGGGTTTGCCGACCGTCGGGTTGCGCATGCCCGACCACCCGATCGCGCTGGAGTTAATTCGCGCCGCGGGCGTGCCGATCGCCGCGCCGAGCGCGAACCGCTTCACCGAACTCTCCCCGACGCTGCCGGATCACATCGACGAATCGCTGGCGGATCTGGTGCTGAATGGCGGGCCGGCGCGTGTCGGGATCGAGTCCACGGTCCTTTCCGTGGCCGGGCCACCGACACTACTGCGGCCCGGCACGATTCCCTTGCCCGAGCTCGAAGCGCTCATCGGGCCCGTGCGGCAAATCGAAACACAGGTTGGCGGCGCGCACCCCTCACCCGGCATGCACGAACGGCACTACCGTCCAACAACGCCTTTGTACCTTGTCCAACCCGGCGAGCCTCGACCCGCCGGGCACGGCGCAGTGCTGCGCATTGGCTGCGAAATGCCCACGGATGCTGCAGCCTACGCAGCCGCACTTTATGACAAGCTGCACGATCTGGATGGGCGCGGCCTGGAATGGATCGCGGTGGAACGCCCCCCCGACACCCCCGAATGGGCCGGAGTGTTAGACCGCCTCACGCGAGCCGCTGAGAAAAGCTAGCGCCGGCGATCTTGGCGGTACAGCGACCCGCGCCATGACGGGACGCGGCTGTAATCCGGGCCGGGCTTCGCAGTGCAGCCCCGGCCGTAACGCCGGGGGTTGTGCTTCTGAAAGCGGCTCTTAGTGCGCGGTCAATTCTGTCGCGCGACGGGGTTCGAATGTGTAACCGAACCCGCGCACCGAATGGATCAGCACCGGGTTGGCGGGATCCTGCTCCACTTTTTGCCGCAGGCGCAAAACGTAAACATCAACCGCGCGGTCGGTGATGGCCCGGTCCTGTCCCCACACGGCATTCAGCAACTGCTCACGGCTGAAGACCACGCCGGGACGGCTCATGAGGAACTCCAGAAGGCGAAACTCCGTTGCGGTGAGCGCCAGGGGGATACCGTTCAAACGGACCTGGCAGCTGGTGCGGTCCAGTTCCACTCCTCCCGCTTCCAGGACGCGTGCCGGGACCGCCTGGTTCCGGAACTGCAACTTGATGCGAGCAATCAGTTCGCGAACGAAAAACGGCTTTACTACGTAGTCATTCGCCCCGAGCTCCAAACCGACGATGCGATCGGTCTCGGAGGCGCGCGCCGTCAGAAAAATTACGGGGACGGCGGCGAGATCCGGATCTTTGCGAATTCCTTTGCAGATGTCCAGACCGTCGGAATCGGGCAACATGATGTCGAGCAAAATCAAGTCCGGCCGGAACTGCCGGCAGAGCTCGATCGCTCCTTTCCCGGTCTGCAATCCGGTGAGCGCGAATCCCTCCTTCTCCAGGTTGTACTTCAACAGTGAGAAGAGGTCGGCGTCATCTTCGATGAGCAGAATCTTCTTCATAACTTGGGTCGCTTCCCGAACAAAGGTATCAGCGGGGCTGTTACAGGATGGTTAAGACGTGGTGAATTCGGGATTAAGGCGCTCCCCGCCCATGACAGCCTGATCCATCGGCAGTGTGAAATAGAACGTGGACCCCTCATTCACCCTACTTTCGACACGCGCGACGCCGTTGTGGGCAGCGACCAGGTGCTTCACAATGGCCAGCCCGAGCCCCGTGCCTCCCAGTTCGCGGGAGCGCGCCTTGTCCACACGATAGAATCGCTCGAAGAGGCGCGGCAGATCTTCGGCGGGAATCCCGGCCCCGGTGTCACGCACGTAGATCTCAAAAAACCGGCCACTCTCGCGCGCACCTACCGTGATCGAACCTCCGGCGGGTGTGTACTTAATCGCGTTATCCATCAGGTTGCTCATGATCTGCGAGACAGCCTCGCTGTCGCACCACACTTCGGCGTCGCCGGCTGCCATTTCCTCGCTAAGCCGAATGCTGCTCTTCTCAGCAATCGGGCGCACCAGCTCCACGGCATCGCGCAGCAGATCGTTCACACGATGGCTTTCGAACTCAAATTTCTGGCGCTTTTGCTCGACACGCGAGAGTGTTAGCAGATCTTCGGTCAGGCGGGCCAATCGCTCGGCGTTGTGCCGGATAATGCCCAAAAACCGCATGTTGTATTCGGGGTCGTGCAGCGCCCCGTCCATTAACGTTTCGGTGTATCCCTGGATGGACGCGAGCGGCGTGCGCAGTTCATGCGACACATTGATGACGAAATCCTTACGGATTCGTTCGACCTTTTCCAGCTCGGCATGCTCGCGCTGGAGCTGCTCAACGGTCTGCTGCAGATTTTCGGCGGTGTCGTTCAAGGTCTGGGCCAGTTGACCGAGCTCGCTCGATCCCGTGTGGTCCAGGCGCGAGCGGAAGTTCCCCTTCGCCAGTTGTACCGCGTGTGCCATGATTCCGCCGAACCGGCGCGATATGTATCGCGCCAACAAGGCCGCAATCAGGAACGCCGGGAGAAACGCCAGCGCCGTGCTCGCCAGGATCTTGGTTCGCACTTCGTTGACCTCCCCATTAATCGCGACCAGCGGCATGGCAAGCCGAATGGCGCCGTCGTGAATGGGCACGGCTACGTAGAGGAACGGGGTCCTGAGCGCGGCACTCTCGCGAATACTCCACCCGACGGTTCCCCGAAACGCCTGATCCAGTTCCGGCCGTGTCTCGTGACTTATCTGGGCCGGACTCGCATCCGAATCGGCAACCACCACGCCATCGGAACGGACGACCGTTACCCTGCCTCCTGCGGCTTCCGCGATGCGCCGCACCGTCTCCGGGTGGAACTGCTGCGGGTCGTGGAACGTCAGCGCGAGCAGGTGTCCCTTATCCGCAAGTTGCCGCCGCATATTCTCGATGTATGCGTCTGTGGCAACCTGGGTGGCGAAGTAATCCACGGTGATCAGGGCGATCAGCAGCACGGAACAGACGCCCAGAATCGACTTGATAAAGATTCTCCCGGTCAAGCGGATTCCTCGAACCGGTAGCCGAAGCCGCGCACCGTCGTGAGATAGCGTGGCGCGTCGGGTTGTTCTTCGATTTGCTCGCGCAGCCGCCGGACATGCACGTCGACGGTTCGCGGTGTGACATATCGCTGTTCGCCCCAGACGGATTCGAGAAGCTGTTCCCGGCTATATGCGCGGCCGGGATGCGTCAGAAAGAATTCGAAGAGATTGAATTCCGTCGAGGTAAGGCTCAGTTCCTGATCGCCCTGAAAAACCCGCCGCGCCGCGCGATCCAGCTTAAAGCCGGCGATCTCGATCAAATTCGGCTCGGCATCCATCTCCTCGCGCCGCAGGTGGGCCTTCACCCGCGCCACGAGTTCCCGTGGGCTGAATGGCTTCGTCATGTAGTCGTCGCCCCCGATCTCCAATCCGAGAACGCGATCCACCTCGTCGGACCGCGCAGTGAGGAACAAGACGGGCGTGCGCGCGAGAACCGCGGACTGGCGAATCTCGCGGCAGAGTTCAAACCCGTCCATATCAGGCAACATGACGTCGAGCAGGATTAAGTCGGGCTTGATCCCTTCGAGCGCTTTCAAAGTGCCCTTGGAGCCGCCTAATACTTCCGTCTCGTAACCGTGCCGTGTCAGGTTGTAGTCGAGCAGGGAGGCGAGTTCCTTTTCGTCTTCCACTATTGCGATTCGCTTGGGCATGCATCAACGAAATACGGTTCCGGCGTACTCTCTATTGTACGCGGTTGGCGCTATCGGCGACCTTCCGCCGCTCATTCAGCTTCATCAGCAGATACAGCGCGGCGGCGAGCGCCAGCGCTATGCCCACGAGTACCCACGCGTTGCGGGTGAGAAACCCCTGCGCATCCTGGCCCAGGCGGATTCCCAGGTAGACCTCGCCGAAATAACGGATAATTCGGGCCAGCAGAATCACGGCGAGGAAGCGGAGAGTAGGTGTGTGCAACGCGCCCGCCGAGACCACGAAAACCTTCAGGGGAAGCGGGACGAACGGAATTACCGCGGGAATAAAAACACTGACCAGGCCGTAGCGGTGGAACCATTGCCGGAAGCGCTGGGGCTCTCCCGGCTCGGGCACCTTCACGAATCGCCGGAAGCCGAGGCGCACCGCCAGGAAAAGCGTCAGGTTTCCGGCCACCGACCCCAGCGTCGCCATCGTGGCCGCGAAATAGGCGCGATTTGGCGCTTTCACTCCCATGATGATCAACAACGCGTCCAGCGCGGCGGGAAGCGGTATGCCAACAGAATCGATAAAGCCGATGAGGAACATGCCCCACGGCCCGTATGCCACCAACACGGATGTGATGCGTGCCAGCAAGAGATCAGACGATATCCGGAAACGATTTGCGGAGCTTATAAAACCAGGCGTGCCCAGCGACAAACGCAAATGCCGCCAGCACCCAGAGCTTCCATAACGACCCCGCGTCCGGAGCGCGACCTTCCAGGAAAATCGCACGGTACCCGTGCACCAGAACGTAAATCGGATTTTTCGAAAAGACGGGGAGAAACTCCGCCGGGAGCGACGCCTCCGGATAGCAGATCGGCGTCAGAAAAAACCAGAGCGTGAGCAGGAATCCGATGACTTGTCCCAGATCCCGCACAAACACGCCCAGCGCCGCCAGAAACCAACTGACCCCGGCTGTGAACAGCACTTGCGGGATGATCAGCAGCGGCAGCCATATCATGGAAACGGGCAGGCCGCCGCGGGCGCCCAGCAGGAAAACACAGAACAACAGAATCGCGAAAAACTCGCTCACTAGACCGGCCACCACCAGATTCACTGGCAATGTCTCCACCGCGAATACCAGCTTCTTGACGAAATTGCGGTGTTCCAGAATCACGCTTGCCGAACGCCCCACCGATTCGCTAAACGCAAGCCATGGCAGCATCCCCGCAAGGAAGTAAAGGGCGAATGCCGACCGGCTTTTGTCCGCGCCAAAACGGGTCTGCAAGACAACGCCGAAGACGAAGAAGTACGTTAGCATCAGCAGTAGCGGGTTGATGATGGTCCAGAATACTCCACCGAAAGAACCGCGGTAGCGCCCGAGGATGTCGCGGCGCACCATTACGCGGATGAGCCCCCGGTTTCGCCAGACCGTCTGAACGGGTAGCGTGAACGCCCGTCGAAAGGCCCGCAGCATTCGTTCCCGCCGCACGATGCTCGCCGTGGCCACGCGTGTACGCTTCAGACGTGCCGTCTCGCCGTCAGTATCGACCTCCACCAACAGGAACGGGCACCCGCGCTCGTAATACCAATATTCCTTCTCGCGCAGCGGCGAGACCCAAACCTGGTACCGGCCATCCTCCGGCGGAATTTCGAAATCCACCCCGACGCGCAGCGACTCTCCGGGGCCCACATCGCGTTCCGGAACCACGCGCGCGCCATCCACGATCAAAATTCCGGTGTCGGCGTCGAACAGGTGATAACCGATGGCGAAACCTTCGGGCGCCCGCCAAGCCACGTCCGCCTCGTTGCGGATAGTAAATTCCAGATGCGCGCTCCGGCTGCGAGGGTCGATCTTCACTTCCGGGCTCGTGTAAGCCGCGGTCATGAGTACAGCCACTCCGGATAACGCTCTTTCACCGGACTTGTCTTGCGCGCCACCGCGTAAATGCCATCGCCGCGCAGATCCGTCTCCAACCAGTACCGCTCCAGCAGATGCCGAACCCACCCGAACTCAGGATGGGGCGCGTCCCGAAACTCGCCTGTCTCCAGACGCGTCACTTCGAAACCGGAGTTTTCCAGAAGCGCGCGTATTTCGCGCGCCGTGTACTCCCGATTATGGCGCGGCTCCGCCTCGCCCGCTTCCGCCGGGCGGATGTACGCGTTGAAAAACGCAGGGTGGTAGCCTTGCAGAATCGCCGAAATGGCCCGCAGACTCGCGGCATTAGGGGTGGTGAGCACCAGGTAGCCTTGCGGCTTCAGGATGCGGTTGATCTCCGACATCAGGTGCATCGGATCGGCGAACAAGTGCTCGATCAGTTCGCAGCAAAGCACCGTCGAATAGTGCGCATCGGGATAAGGATATCGATCTTTCTCCGCATCGAAATGGTCCACCGCGCATTCGAATGGCTCGCCGGCGGACGATGTGACGACGCGATGTTCCACGCGGCCGAGTTTGCCATAGTAGCACCCGCGTACCTCGCCGTACCCCAGCTTGGTTTTAAGAGCGGGAGTGATTTGGAGGTACGCCCCCATTTCCAGAATGCGATCACAAGGCCCCCCGCGCGGCGTCATTTCAAGAGTCTTGACGAGCCGGCTTTGGTGTGTGTCGAGATATTCGGCCGCGGGCTCGTCCGAGGTCCAGCCGCGCAGATACTCGGCGACGTTGCCTGCGAGCGGTTCCGGCGGAGGCGGTGGCGCGATTTCGGGTTCCGCAAATTCGGTTCCTTGGGCCACCGCATCGAGAAATAGCGTGTAGCGCCGTGCCATCTCCGCCCAATTGCATTCGCGCGCGACATAATCCTTTGCACGCTGCCCCAGTTCTTTAGCGACGCCCGGGTTCGATACGAGCAGGTTGAGGTATTCGAAGATGAGGTCTTCCTCGCCCGCTCCCACCGGAACCTTCAGGCAGATGTCGTCCGGAAACTCCTGAAACGATCCGACCTCCGAAACCATCACGGCCTTCCCCAGCCCCAGCGATCGGAGCAGCGTCCCTGAGCTCTCACCCACGGTTGGGAACCGCAGGTTCAGGATGATATCGCAAGCGCTCAGATACCCTACGAAATCCTCTATGGGCGTGAACCCGAGCACGCGAACATGGCTCGAAAGCCCCATCGACCGGATCATCGGATCGAGCGGAAACTCCGGGTGCGGCTCGCCAACCAGGATCATTCGCGCCAAAGGCGCTACCCGGATCAAGCGGCGAAACGCTCGCAGCGATTCCGTGATGCGTTTATAGGGCTTGAGAAATCCAAAGATGCCGACTAGCGGGGTAGCTTCATCGAGTCCCAGCCGCTCGCGATAGCCGTTGCGGTCCCTTTCCGGGATCCATGCGCCGTGCGGGATAACGGCAATCGGCCCGCTAAAGCCCGCGGCGCGGATCTCGTCGCGCAGGAAGCGGCTGTGCACCACAGCGGCACGCGACGTCTCCAGGATTCGCCGTGTCATCGGCAATCCCTCGTAGTCCGGCCCGGTTTCCAGCGCGCGCACCCGCTCAGCGAACGCTCGCGCGGCGGCACCCCCGTTGTACTCGCACTCGGCGACATACGCGTCCCAATCGCCGCGCTTGATCGTCATCTCTGCAATCAGATGATGCAGGTTGGACTCGTGCATCACCACCACTCCGGGATTCCGGATGGCCGCCTCGTACACGAAATCGTGGCAGCCGTTGTTGCCAATATGGTAGAGAGCGACGTCGAACCGGGCCGGATCAAAACCCGGATCTGCCGCCGAAAACACCTCGACCTGAGCGAGCGGCCGCAAGGCTTCCAGGAGCGCCTCGGAATAATCCGCGATTCCGCTGCGCGCCGGCGGCAGCGGGGAAAAAAAAGCGATCCTCACTAACGGGCAAGCTCCAGCGAAATCGTTCCCACGGCCAGGGGAACCCGCACGAGCAGAGGCGTTCGGGCTGCATCGCGCGCAAAAAACATCTCGAATTTCGTATTCGACGCCGGCCCTCTCACCGCAATCTCCACTTGGTCCGTAACCATCGGCTTCTCCCCGGACTGAATCGTCTGTGCCCCAGTGTATTCCAGGTGCACGGAATACTGGGAGCCGAAGAAGACCGTCTGCGCCTGCGGCACTCTTCCCTGCCCCAGTTCC
>CAYMHP010000279.1:0-8273 GCA_964390225.1 uncultured Solibacteraceae bacterium | reverse complement strand
CGGGCCGCCTGCGCCGCCGCGGCGATCTTCGCGATTCGCTCGGCGCCGAAAACCGGCGCGAAGCCGGACACCGTTCCGCCTTAACAACGAATCGCCTCCCAGACGCGCGCCGCTTCGTCGGCGCGCAACTCCTTCGTCGCATCCTCAATGACAACCACCGATTTTCCTAACGCCAGCAGCCCGCGCGCAACATGCGAGACACAAACTTCGGTCACGACGCCGTAAACTACGAACCGATCGGCATATAGGGCCTTAAGGACGCGGCCCAGCGTACGAGTTTCAAACGCGTCGAGCGTCTGCTTTTCGACAACGATCTGCGAAGCTCCGTCGAGATTGAATGCGGCATCTGTGTTCGGAACCACTACACGTCCGTCGAGAAGTGTCGCGGCCGCCTTGTGCTGGCCGACCGTCCCGGCGATGCAGTGTGGCGGCCACGCCCGGAATTCGGTGTCGTCCTCCGCGTGTGCGTCGGCCGTGGAAAGAACCGGTATCCCTTGCGCTGCGGCGTAGCGATTGAGACGCGCGATTGCGGGGACGATGCGCTCGGCTCCGGGCACGTACAACGCCCCAGCGGGGTAGAGGAAATCGAGCTGAGTGTCGACATCGACAAAAACTGTCCTCATGACGTCAGGTTCCGGCGCGTCTGGTCCATCAGCGCTCGCAGTTCGCGGCTGTAGATAATCGGCTGCGGCTCGGCCGTGTCCAGACTGCGGAGCCGTTCCGGCAACCGGGCAATCTGCTCGGCAGCGCGGCAGCGGGCCTGTTCGAGTGTCGGCAGAGGCTCGACCACGTGGCCGCCCAGGATCACCGGCCGCAGCAGCGCCTCGCCCTTGCCGCATTCCCCGGAACGCGCTACTACGTCCCGCTCCGGCTCACGAAAGATCTGCTTGGCGCCGGGGAGCGTCATTTTGTCCTCGCTCAACTTGGCGGTGAAGCGGTGAATCCCGCCGATGTCGACTTCCACCAGCTTGTAGGTGGCTCCCATGGAAGGGGCGTCGGCCGACGTCGCAAGCTGCGTGCCGACACCGAAGTTATCGATGGGCGCGCCGGCATCCACCAATTGACGGATACGGTGTTCATCCAGGTCGCCGCTGACCATGATCTTGGCATCGTGGAGACCTGCCTCGTCGAGCACCGAACGGACCTGCCGGGTAACGGCTAGAAAATCCCCGCTGTCAATGCGCACGCCCCATAGTGGCCGGCCTAGCTGGACTGCGCGGCGCACACCTTCCATCGTGTCGTAGGTGTCTATCAGCTGAACGGTATCCTCTGCCAGGAGGCGTTGTAGTTGGCGGAACGCCTCGGTCTCGCTGGCGAACGACATCACCCAGGAATGCGCCGCAGTTCCCATCACCGGAATGCCATAACGGAATCCTGCGAGAGTGTTACTCGTACCCGTGCAGCCTCCCAGATAGGCGGCGCGCGCGGCGAGCACGCCGGCTTCCGGTGTATGGGCGCGGCGTGTCCCGAACTCGACGATGGGGCGCCCGCGGCTGGCCTCGACGCAGCGCGCTGCCTTGGCGGCGATCAGCGTCTCGAAGGTGATCGCCGAGAGCACGAACGTCTCGGGTAACTGCGCCTCGATAA
Organism: uncultured Solibacteraceae bacterium; assembly: GCA_964390225.1. GTDB lineage: Bacteria > Acidobacteriota > Terriglobia > Bryobacterales > Bryobacteraceae > PSRJ01. The sequence goes on along the minus strand of CAYMHP010000279.1, from coordinate 6,686 downwards.
TCGGCGCCCGCACGATCAGCACCGGCTCACCGGCAAACAAGGGAGTCCCTTCCGGGACGGAAAACAGGTCGCCGGTGAAACGAAACTTCCGCAGATATTCGAAGAACCTGGCCGAAGCGCTGCGGAATTGCGGCAGAGTACGGAGGTATTCGATTTCCTCGTCCGAAAAGGCGAGGTTCAGGAGATAATCGACGACCCGCGGCAGGCCTGCCATAACCACAAAGTTGCGGTTGGCCGGCAGCCGGCGAATCGAGAACTCGAACGTCGCTTTCTCCGAGGTCTTCCCGGCCTCGAAATAGCCGGCGGCCATCGTCAGTTCGTAAAGGTCGGTCAGGAGGCCGTTCATGGGTTTGGTTCGGCATACGCCGGCCCCGGAGCCCATCCCGCCCGGCCGCTATTTCTTCTTGGCAGGGGCGGGCGGCGCCGCTTCCTTGATATCGGAAGCAGCCTTTTGCAGGTCCTCGACGGCCTTAGCATCGAGTACATAGATGCTCGGCTCGTTCTCACGCTTCGCGAAATACTGATTTCCCTGCTTGTTAATGGTCACTTTTTCGACGCGCTTGCCCTCGTTCGAGGTGATTGTGACCGGAAATACCTCGTCTCCGCCGCCTTTTTCCGTGAATTCCGTGGCGGTCAGGTCGCGCAATTTGTCGATGAAGTTCTGGACGCTGGTGTTGTCCATAGTCTTCGACCCCGCCATCCACTTGTCGCCGCTCTTGGTGTAAGTCGCGTTCTTCAACTCGATTTTGGAAGGATCGCTGAACCCGAAATCGAAGAGCTTCTTATTGCGAAACTCGTCAAGGCCCTTATCCAGCGCCTTCCCGAGGTCGGAGCTCACCTTGTAGATTCCGGCAACGCCGGAACTCTTGGCGTAATAGCTGTCCTTGTTCTGGCGAACTTCCAACGTCTGATTGCCGCTCGCGTCGGTGACTGTGGCGGTCGCCACCTTCTTGCCTGCGGCGAAATCGGTGGCCGCTTTCTTACCGTCTTCGCTCAGGTCCATCTTTGCGTCTTTGAGGCTGCTGACCAGCGTGTCGACCTTTGCGGGGTCGGCGCGCAAGGGCCGCGGTTTCAGAATTTGCCACTCGTTCTGATTGTTCTTGCCGAACTCGAGGGTCTCGCCCTTGGCCTGCAACTCGACGCGAGTCAGCTTATCGGAATCGAACGGAAGCAGACGCTTATCCCGCAAGTCCCCGGGCGACTTGTCGATGGAGGTTTTGACGTAGCTCCCAATCGTGAAAACTCGAGGGTCGTTGGCCAGCTTGGCGTACGTTCCGGAACCCGTCGGCGTGTCGTCCCCGACCAGAAGAGTGTCCGTTTTCCCGTCTTTTTTCACGATCTGGAGATCCACGCCAGGATCCTTAAGGCCGTAAGGCGCGAGATCCGTGGCTTTCGGATCGACGACGCTATCTGCATTCAAGGCCGACACGGTCGTGACGATAGAACCCACGGCATCCTGGTCGGCGGGAAGCGGCTCAGGCTGTGTCATCTGCCACTTGTTGTTTTCCCGCTTCAGATCGACCGTCTGGGCTGCCTTCCGGATCCGGATTTCCTGCACCTGATCGGCCGGAATGGACAAAACTTTCGTCGTCGTGTCAGTCGTTTTGCTGGCCGACGCTTGCTTTTTGTTGGACCACCACGTTAAACCGCCGAGGGCAGCCAAAAGAGCGACGGCGATGAGCAGTCCCTTTGGCTTCATAGCTTATCTCCGCTTCCACCAGGTGCCCAGACCCATGCCCACGATTGCCAGCGGGAAAATGACCACGCTCAGCCAGAACATCAAGCTGGCCCGCTGCGTCGTGACGTTCAAAGGCTGGTTGGTCGGCTCCTTCGGCCGGATGGAAATCAGGTCCTCATCCGCCGAGAGCCAGTTCATCATGTTGAGGAACAAGTCGCGATTGCCATTGAATCGGATGAACGAATTGCCGAGCCACGCCGAGCTCCCCACCACCACGAACCGTCCGGTCTTGCCATAAGTGCCGGCCGCGGCGAGCGTCAAAGGCCCCTTCTTATCTTTCTTGGGATCGAGGGTGATCCGTCCCGAGCTGAGGTTCGTTGTGGCGTAGCTGTTTGCTCCCGTCGAAAACAGTTTCTGAACCGTCGTCTTGTCCCCGTTTTTCACCTCCAGGGTGCGGGAGAGAGGAAACGCCGTGGCAATCTCTTTCATCGGGTCGGTAATCGGCTGCGGGTCGTAACTGGTCACCAGCGGAACTTCCGGCCCGAGGCCGAAGACTTGTCCAATGCCGCTCGTATCGAGCGCCAGGTCTTTGTTCGGGGTCACGCCCCACGATTCCAGAACGGCGTCGAGCGGCCCGTTCTCCTGGGTATCGTCGCGGCCCACTTTCAATGACGGATCAAGCAAAAACAGCGCCTTCCCGCCATTTTCCACGTAGGTCTTAATGGCATCCGCTTCCGGTTGAGTGTAGGCATAGCGGGGTCCGGCCACGATCAGCACCGTGCAATCACTTGGCACCGCAGGCTTGGCCGTGGTATTGGCGGGAGGCGCGTTCGGGGCCGCTGGCAGAGCATTCTTTTCTCCGGCGTTTGCGGGCGGTTGCGTTCCCGCCTGCAGCAGCGAAATCGTCCGCGTCTTGTAATTGTTCCCCTCGAGCGCACTCTTCACCGTTCCGTAGCCGTTCCCGCCGGAAGCATCGTCCAGGCTGCGCTCGCCGCTACCCGTCACGAAGCAGGCGTTCCGGTCGCCGGATTTGAGCGAGCGAATCAGGGCTCCCGTGATCTCATCTTCCGTCAAGCCCTTGGCCGGCTCCTTGTGGATCCCGCTATCGACCAGGATGTTGCTATCGCGCGTGAAACCCGCGGCGCGCGCCTGCTGCGGTTTGCGCACTGGGTCGATGTAGTTCACATGGACCTTCGGGGAGAGGTTACTGTACCGATCGAGAACGTCGCGCGCGGTGGGAAAACGCGTCTGGTCGTCGAAATAGGTAATATTCACATCGCGCTTCAGCCCCTTCACCACCTTGACGGTCTGATCGGAAAGGCTGAATTGCTTGTTCGATGTGGCGTCGTACGATTTATCGTAACGGTTCGCCAGAAAATTCACGGCGGCCAGCACCGCGATAATCACCGCAACGTATGCGGCCACGTAAGCCGTATACTTGGTCTGCCGGGCTTTGATCCAGTTATATGCCATCTACGACCTCCAACGCAGCGATTCCATGGAACGCGAAGTAAGGAACAGCGCGAAGAAAATCATCGAGAGGTAAAAGATGATGTCCTTGGAATCGAGCACGCCTTTCGCGAAGTTGTCGAAGTGAGTGACGATCGAGAGGTAATTCACCACCTGCGAGGTGGCGGAATTATCAAACGCCGTGAACCAGTTCAACAGCCACAGCATCAGGCATACAAAGAAGGTGACGCCCCCCGCTATGATCTGGTTCCGGGTGAGGTTCGAAATGAAACTGCCAATCGCCAGCAGGCACCCGCCCTGCAGCAGCAACCCAAGATAGGCCACTAGCACCGGCTTGATGTCCGGCTTACCCCAGGCGAACAGGAGCGCGATGTTAACCATCGACATCACCAGGATGCACAGGTAGAGCAGCATGGCTCCGAGCCACTTGCCCAGAATGATCTGCGCGTCGGTGACCGGCGACGTAAGCAGCAGTTCGATCGTGCCAGTTCGCTTCTCCTCCGCAAACAGCCGCATCGTGATCATGGGAATGAGGAACAGCGAAATGGTGCTGCCGAAGCTGAGCAGCGGCCGGATGATCTGCTCGTTGATGCTCATGGGCGCCCCGCCGCCCTGCATCTGCATCTGGAAGCTGAAGCGGATGAAGTCGCGCGTGGCGGTGAACATCCCGAATCCGAAGATCAGTCCGAAAAATGCCATCAGCAGATAGGCAATTGGAGACGCAAAATAACTCTTCAATTCTTTCTGGCAGATGAGGAGAACGTTCTTCATTTCAGTACTCCTTCTTGTTCCTTCTGCTCGGAGGCAGTCAGTTGCAGGAAGATGTCCTCGAGGCTCAGCCCGACGGAACGCAGTTCGTTAAGATTCCAGCCGGAGTTCACCACCGTGCGGGCGAGATCCGCGCGGATCTGCCGCCCTTGCAAGCTCTCCACTTCAAACACCAGCTTGCCGTCCCGGGAATCTTTCATGACGACGCGGCTGACTCCCGACACCTGCTCGAGGCGTTGCTGCACTTCGGTGGGATTCGGCCGTCCCACGGTAGCCTCCAGTTCGAGTGCGACGGCTTCAGCGCCGCGCAGGCGGTTTGTGAGATTGCTCACCGAATCGATCGCGACCAGCTTTCCCCGGCTGATGATGATTACCCGCTCGCAGGATTGCTCCACTTCCGACAGGATGTGGGTGCTGAGGATGATGGTATGGTCACCGGCGAGCGAGCGAATCAACTCGCGCGTTTCGATGATCTGCTTGGGATCGAGGCCGGATGTCGGCTCGTCTAAGATCAGCACGTCGGGGTTGTGAATGATGGCCTGAGCAAGGCCGACGCGCTGGCGGTAGCCCTTCGAGAGCTTCCCGATCAGTTTAGTGCGCACATCGGCGATGGCACACCGCTTCATCACCTCTTCGACGCGGCTGGGTGCTTCCTTTGCCGGAATTCCTTTGAGTTTTCCGACGAAGAGGAGGTATTCGACCACCTCCATTTCCGGGTAAACGGGCGGGGTTTCCGGGAGGTAGCCGATGCGCTTCTTGACTTCCATCGGGTTCTCCAGAACGTCAAACCCGGCTACCGCGACCTTGCCGGAAGAGGGCGGCAAGAAACAGGTAAGCACGCGCATCGTCGTCGTCTTCCCGGCCCCGTTCGGACCGAGAAAACCGACGATCTGTCCCTTCTCGACTTCGAAGGAAATATTGTCTACAGCGATAGTGCGGGCGTATCGCTTGGTGAGGCCTTCAACCTTGATCATATTGATGTCCCAAATAAGAGAGACGTACTAGTTGCCATTTGGGCGCAAGCAGGCGCTCGGAAGGAGCGCCGGTACGAAAAACAGAGTGAAATTTCATGATAAGAATCGCCGGCAAGGGTTGTCAAATTCACGGCGATCGACCGCCGGGCGTTCCCCGAAAACCGCGGGCTACTGTTGGGCACGGATGTTCAGTATACGGGAGGTCAGGATCACGCGGTGAACGGGATGTTCGAATTCGAGGCGCATGCCGCGGCCGAGAAAGCTTGTCTTCAACATCGAACCGCCCCACGTCGAGCCGTGGATGCGCACTTCGGCCGGATCGGGACAGAATTCGGGGTGCCCCGAAATCAGGGCAGTCTCACCCCCGAGGAGCACTAGCTTATAGATCCGGTTTCTGGTCTCGACGAACAGCACCGATTGCGGCGGAAGGTCTCGTAAATGAACCCCTCCTTCGATCTCCGATTCGATGATGTTGTGGTTGATGGAATCGGAAAAATTGGGGTGGGGCAGGAATATCGCGGTGTCCGTGCGGTCGACGCCAGCCGGTGCGTCCATGGTCTTCCATATGTATCACATGTTGCGGCAGGACGGGATGCTCGGAGGCCGCGAACACATGGGCGGCCGCGTCTCAGGCCTTGTTCAAAACGCTTCCGTAACCCTTCACGCGCGGGCTAATCCCGGCCAGGCGAACCGCGTTCATGAGCGCGTGGGGCGTGCTCGATACGACCGGCACTTTGCATTTCTCTTCGAGCGGCACCAGCAGATCGATGGTCTTCAATCCGCCGCAAGAGATCAGCAGCGTGTCGGCTTTGGGCGCGTTCGCGTAGACGCCCGCGCTGAACTCGTACAAGTGTTCCTGGGTGACCGCGTTCGTAGCGTTGATCAGGTTCAATCCCTTGATGGTCACGACCTCGAAGCCGCTCTCTTTCAAGAACCGCTCGAGTGTGGCATTCACGACGTCCGTATATGCGGTGGCGACGGCGACGCGTTTCGCTCCGGCGACCTTCAGTCCATCGACGATCCCGTTCGACATGGAGGTGGCGGGCAGTCCGGTGGCGCGATGCACATTCCCAATCAATTCCTGGTTGAACGCCGCGCCTTTATAAAACGTGAGCGACGTCCCCATGATGGAAATTGCCGTGGCGCCTTGCTCCTTGAGCTTCAGGGCCGCGGGCACGATCCGTGGAACCGCCTCCTCGTAGCTCTCCAGTGTCATGCCGTGAAACGCCAGGCCTTCCGCGAGAAACTTCACGCCCGTCGGATAGAGCAACTTCGCCTCGGGCGGCACCGGATAATTCGCGGGCGGGAAGATCATGCCCATGACCGGCTCGCCGGCCAAGGCCAACGGGGTGGCCGCGGCCGCGGCTGCCGCGGTGCGCAGGAACTGGCGTCTCGTTCGGTTGTTCATTTCAATGAACCTCGCTTACGAGAGTATACGCCGGGGAGCGTCTTCCGGGGAAACGCGAGCCAACCGCTCAGAAGACGTATGTGAACAGCAGCGCCAGCGCGTCCACAATTACGAGTACGCTAATGAGCCAGACGACGAGCACCGCCCGGACCTGCTGATCCGTCGGCGCCGTGATCCCGATGGTGTTGTGCAGCATCCGCAAAAAGCCGCCATACAACCGTGGAGGCATACGCCCTGCGATAGTCACCGCACACAGCAGCACGATCACCAAATTGAATGCGAGCAACCCCATCGCTGAAACTATTCTAGTGGAAATGGGAAACTACGAACGCATGGTGCGCCCGGAGAGATTCGAACTCCCGACCTTCTGGTTCGTAGCCAGACGCTC
>CAYMHP010000278.1:0-8274 GCA_964390225.1 uncultured Solibacteraceae bacterium | reverse complement strand
ACGTCTGTAACGAAAACAATAAAGACCTCCAGCACCTGGTCGGCAAGTAACGGCCGCCCCGTTTTCAGGCGCGGCGGTATTTTCAGCCGCGCGCGCGGTTCTGGCTCGGCGCAGGCTCTCGCCCTGTTTCACTGACGGCCACCGCTCAGCGTGCCAGTCCGGATGCATGTATCATTTGGAGAGCATACTTGAACGCAACCATCCCGCGAGGAACCACCGTCATGATCCGAACGCGCACCCGGAAGATGCCCCGCGCTCCGCTGGCCCTTGCCGCGCTGCTTTTGACTTTCACCGGAGTCGCCGCCGCGCAATGGGATCCTTACCCCTGGAAGCATGTGCCGCGCACGCCCGACGGCAAGGTCGATCTGAACGCCCCCGCGCAGCGCACTTCCTACGGAAAGCCCGACCTCTCCGGCTTCTGGATGCCCGAAGATGAGGTGAAGCACTTGCTCAACCTCGCTGTCGACCTGAAGCCGGAGGACGTGCCGCTCAAACCCTGGGCACGCGACCTCTACAATGCGCGCATCGCCAATAACGGCAAGGATCACCCCGGCGTCTCGTGTCTGCCCTCCGGCATTCCCGAAAAGGACAACATCCCCGACGGCCTCAAGCTGGTGCAGACCGAAGATCTTGTCCTGCTCCTGCACGAATCCCGCACCATCTACCGGCAGATCTTCACGGATGGGCGCCCCCTCCCGAAAAATCCCCAGCCCACCTGGATGGGCTATTCCATCGGCCACTGGGACAAGGACACGCTGGTCGTAGAGACCATTGGGCAAAACGGCAGGACCTGGCTCGATATGCGCGGCCTGCCCGGCACTGAGGCCCTGCGCGTCACCGAACGCTTCTCCCGCCCCAAAATCGGCCACATGGATATCGCCGTCACCATCGACGATCCCGAGGCATATACGAAGCCGTGGACCGTCAAACTCGCCTGGCGGCTGGAACCGGATACCGATCTCATCGAGAGCATCTGCGAGGAGAACAATCGTGACCCGGTCCACATGGTCGGCAAGTGACCGAAATATCTCCTCGTCCTCTGCTGGCCGGCGCCGTGGCTCTCGCACTGGTTTCCATTGCGCTGTCGATCGGCGCTCAAGCCCAGCAAACCACCGGATCCAGTCCCGACACCCAAGCAGCGTCGCCGCAGGATCGCGGCATTGTTTTCACGGGCAGCAGCATCTTCCAGTTCTGGAGCCACCTGAGGGAACAAATGGCTCCCCTGCCGGTGCTCAACCGCGCAGTCGCCGGCACCGTTACCAATGACATGCTCAACCGCATCGGACAGCTGGTTCTGCCCTACCGGCCGCGCATCGTGGTCTACTATTGCGGCAGCAACGACATCAGTGCGGGTGAGGATGCCGCTCCCATCCTCGAGCGCACCAAGCGATTCATTCAGATACTCCACGACAAACTGCCGGACACGTTTTTCTTCTATACCGCGATCCAAATGGCGCCCGAAAAGCGCGCCCGCTGGGACGTTGTCGATCGAGTGAACCGCGAAATGGAGCATTACAGCCGCGAAGCGCGCAACGTCGGCTACATTGATCTGAATCCAGTCTTGTTCGACAGCGGGCATCGCGTCCGGGAGGACCTGTTCCTCCCGGACGGCCTTCACTTCCGTCCGGAATCCACCGCCTACGCGGAATTCTCTCAAATCGTCAAGCCCATTCTCCTAAAGGCCTGGGAGAGCGGGGCGGGCTTGCCGAAATCGAATTAGCCCGCGGCGCCACTGCCTGAGCCGATGGCGGCGCTGATCACTTTTTTCGCAGAGATAGCCTTCCGGAGCGCCTCCATCGGCGCCAAACCGCGGACAATTCCTCCCACCCCGAGATGGGTCGCACCCAGCGATTCCAGGCGCTTCGCTTCGTTCACCCAGTCGGTCTCGCTTCCCCGCTCCGTATGCACGCTGGTCTGCAGTCCGAAGGACGTGATATCGCGTCCCTCTTCGCCCAAGTGATACCGGAGCCGGTCGATGATTGGGCTCGGATCTTGACCCGGCGCGAACAAGGGCATCCAGCCGTCGCCGAAACGCGCCACTCGCCGCAGGATCGCCTCTTTGAATCCGCCACCGAACCAGATGGGAATGGGACGCGCGGGACGCGGCTGAATGCCCACGCGATCGAGTGTATGCCAACGGCCGCGAAAGGTGACCAGGTCCTCCGTCCAGAGCTTTCGCAGAACCGTAATCTGCTCTTCCTGCCGGGCCCCTCGCGTCCGGAAGTCTTCGTTTAGGGCTTCGTATTCGGTAAAGTTCCATCCGATCCCCACGCCCAATCGGAGGCGCTGGCCCGAGAGCAGGTCCACTTCGGCGGCCTGCTTGGCGACGAGCGCCGTTTGCCGTTGCGGAAGAATCACGACGCTCGTCGTAAGCTCGATTCGCTTCGTGAACCCGGCAAGAAACGCGAACAGCGTAAAGGGCTCATGAAACGGATCCTGGTAAAGGTACGGGGGTGAGGCGAAGCCTAGTTCGCGCTCTCGAAAGCGATCGGGATGCGCGCCGAGCACATGGTCGTATGCCACCAGGTAATCGAACCCGGCGTCCTCGGCAGTCTGCACAAAGTCGCGAATCGCGGCCGGATCTCTTCCGATCTCGGTCTGTGGAAAGGTCACTCCGAATTTCACGATGGACGCTCCGCGGTCCTGTAGCGAGCCGGACCGCCGCCATTTTCTCACATCGACTGCACGTCGAGATGACGATGTCCGCGCAGTCGCGCAGTTCTGGAGGAAGCGGCCGCGACGCAGAACGAGAGGGCATAACCGCCGACCCCCGCGCACCGGTCACAATAGAGTATGGCAATCCCAGTCGAAATTCGCGGCCAAAAATATATAAGCCTCGGAACGTTCCGCAAAACCATGGTGAAGGTGAATACACCGATCTGGTTCGCCGAGGAGAACGGCCGGCTCTACTTCATGACCGGCAGCAAACTGGGGAAGTACAAACGCATTCGGAATAATCCCAGCGTGACCATTGCCCCCTGCACCATCCGCGGCAAGATTACCGGCCCGGAATTCCCGGCAACCGCGCGAATTCTGCCGCCACAGGAACATGAGCGCGTCCGGCGCCTCATCAATGCGAAATACTGGCTCGCCCGGATTCCATTCCTGTGGCGGAACACCGACGCATACCTGGAACTCACACCCTCGTAGCCGGGCAGGGAAGAAATGTCAAACAAAATGGATTTTCTGAAGCGTGAATCGGGCCGAACGGAACCAGAGCACCAGCCAGCGGGCGATCCGCTGGAGGCATTCGAGCGAGCCAAAGCCATCGCTGCTGATAAGCATTCCCCGCAGGTGGTTCTGGTCCGGCCCGACCTGTCGCTTCTTGCGCTGGCATGCCCGAGCGCCAGCTCTATGCCCGATGCTGTCATCCAGCAGGTCGAACGCATAGTCCCTTCTTCGGTAAAGCGGAATATTGCGGTGCTCACGGAAACCGGTTTTGCCCCGGCTGGCCCGCGTGCGGAAGTTGGTTCGGCCGCCTGGACCGCGGTCGGAAACGATCTCCCGTTCTTTGGCATTCTCAACGGGCTCGGCTGCATTGGCCACACGGTGTGGATTTTCGACGTCTCTGCGGACCTGCGAGCCGCTTGCCGCGACGCGGAGATTCTTATCATCGATGGCGCTGTCTCCGAGCGGGTCGCGGAATTATCGCTCGACGCGGCTTGCGAGGTCTTGCGGACCCGCAGCATCTTTATTCACGATCGCCAGAAGTTCCAGCTCAGGCCCGTAGCGGCCGACAGGCAGAAGAGCGTCGGCTGGGATGCTGTGTTTCAGCAGGCGCGCACACGCACGAGGCAGGGGGACCGTTGGCAAATCGTATTGGTCCGAGCGGACCAGTCACTGCTGCCACTCACCTGCATTCCGCGCCAGGCGATGACGAAGGAGCAGCTCGCCCAGGCCCATCGCGTCATTCCGGAGGGCATGCCGCGGAACGTTGCCGTAATCGCCTCTACGCAGCTGATCCCGGACCCGTCGGATACCGGGGCATCGCCGGCCGTCGCTCAACTGAAAGCGGCGGGAAGAAGCATTCCGTTTTTTGGTCTTCTGCTCAGTCTGGCGTCCGCGGGGAATCCAACATGGATTTTTGAGGGAAGCCCGGAAACCTTGGTTCCCGGATGCCGGAACGCCGATCTCCTTTTCATCGACAGCGCGTTTGCCGGTAAGATCCCCATGAAAACCCTCGATGACGCAGCCGGCGTGATGCGGAGTGCGAACATCGCCGTTTATGACCGCAACTCACGCAAAATAGCCCTGCTGCGAAGCCTCGGCGGCTCGATGGATAAGCTCGTCTTCAAGGATTGACGGCAGAGCGTAAGACGCCCTCTACGGAATCGGGTTTGCGAGCGGCTTCAACTCCGGCTCGACGCCTTTCGCGAGAGGATAGCGGTCCACATCCAGAGCCATCGAAACGATGGTGTACCAGCCGCTCAGGCCGATGATGTCCACCACGCCACGCTCGCCGAAGTGGTCCTTGGCGGCCTGGAACGTTGCGTCGCTCACCTGCTTGGTCTTGAACAACTCCGTTAGAAAGTTGTAGGCGGCCTCGACATCGGCCGGCATCGAGGTAGGCCGCTTGCCGGCGGCGATCGCGTCAATGATGGCCGGGTTCACGCCTGCTTGCAACGCCGCTCGCTTGTGCGCGATCCATTCGTACTGCGCTCCCCAAAAACGCCCCGTGATCAGAATGACCGTTTCTCTCACCGGCGTGGGCAATGAGGAATGGAAGCGCATCGTAGCGCCCAGCTGCTGTCCCAGGTCGCCCATCTCCGGGCTGCGCAATAGCACGTTGAAAGGACCGCCCAAGCCAGCCCGTTCTCCGGCCAGCAAATGGTCGATCATGGTTTTTTGGGCGGGTGTCATTTCCTCGTAGGTGAGCGGTTTGAACCGGTCGCCTACCAGGCCGAGATTCTTCGTGGTCGGCTTCTGAGCGCTTGCGATACCCAGGGCGATCACACAAGCGCAGATCAGTTGACGCATCGGGCTCCTCCTGTACGAGCCAGTTTACGCCAACTGAGAGCCGCGAGGTGGCTGAAAGAGCTACGTCGCGCAGAATCTCAGCCGCGGCAGTCATACCGCGGTTCGGTTATCCGGACGAAGGCCGGTTGTACGGCGCGCTCGCCCGCGCGAGAGTAGCTACTTTGCCGAAGCCGGCTTTTCGAATTTCGCCGGGTCGATCGTGACGTTAGTCTTTACTTCGCTGAGCTGGAAGGAGTCTTTGCCGTCCAGCCACGAGAACGTATATTTGAACGGGAAGTTGATCCCGCCTACGTCGCGATAATCGCTATAATCCGCCTGCGTCGGGACGCGGCCGATCGGCGTGTTGCTGTACCGTACGGTTCGCAGCAGGAATCCCGATTCCTTGTCGAAGTACAACGTAACGAGAATGTTGCGCGGACCCCGTCCCTGTACCACCCAGACGTCCTTATTGTCGATACTGTCGGGATTCCCCGAGCGCAAATTCGTCAGCACTTGCTTGATCTGGCCGGGGAAAGAGAGTTCGGCGTCCAGCTTCAGCCCGTCGAGTTCCCCTCCCGTCGCTTCGTATTCGCCGAGCAGTCCGCGCGGCGATTTGATCCAGCCTGTCCGCCCGTTGAAAACGCGAGCGCTGTCTCCGCGCTCCGGATGGTCCTTGAACTCGATAATCGTGGCGCGCTGATCCGGCGCCTTCGCGAAGATCTGGAAGGAGCCGCCGCCGCCCAGTCCCTCATACCCTAAGCTGGTGCCCGTGGCGACAAAGCTCTTCAGGCCGGCCAGCTTTGCGGCGCCGCCGACGGCTTTGATGTATTTGTCGAGGATCTCGGCGGGGGCAGGAACGCCCTCGCCCGCGGCAATGATATCGGTGTGTTCGTCGTTGGGAGTGCCGTACAGCTTATCGAGCGCGATGGTGGTGGAAGGCAGATCGCGGCCGTGATGGCACGTGAAGCACGTCACCGCCTGCGCGCCGGCGAAGTTGTTGCGATTGATCATCGCCACCATCTCGATCATTTTACGGGCGGTCTTCTTTTTCGGAGTGTCGATCACCCAATCGGCCTTGTCAGACCCGGCCCCGGGATGGCAATCGGCGCAGTCGTACCCCAAGTCCGCGGAGATCACGCCCATGCTGGCAATGAAATCATCGGTGGTAAGCCCCTTGAGCGAACTGGTGGTGACGTTCTTGAAGACCTCGCCGGCCGTTTTACCCTTCGGTGCTGCCGTTTGGTTGGCTTGGGCGGCGGCCCGGTCGACCAATGCGACCCCGCCAATCCATACGACCGCCATCCCGGCGGCAGCCAGCACCAGCGGCCTTGACCAAAACTTCATTCGAATCCTCCCTAAACTCTTGCGGCTGCCTGACCGCAACCTGGTTCCGCGTGCACAAGCGCCTGATTTTCTGACCGCTTATAACCGGAAACGGGATGAGCGCGGAGCTGAAACTCTCGCCTCGCGCCCCAGCAATCGGAAGAATCGCAGGCGGATTGACACTGCCTGCCGAGGCATTGATGAGATGTGCTCGGAACCGTCCGGCCGGTATTCGGGCGCAGCAGCTCAAATACCGGCCTTCACAGACAAACTAGACGCTGGACGCGATTACTGTCCGGCTTTGGCGTCACCGGTTTCACTGGCCGAGCCCGCGAACAACTGTCTGCCGTCCGCCAGCTTTACCGTCCGCGCGTTCGCCAGGTTGGAGCCGTCCTTCGCCAGAGAACCGGAAATCGTGACCACGTCACCCGGCTTCATGGAGTTCCGGGTCCAGCCGCGACGCATCAGTCCGTTGGGGCTGCCGAGCTCGAATTCCCAGTTCGTCACCTTGCCGGATTCGTCCTTCACGTCGATATAGAACCGCGCGTGCGGATTCATCCATTCCACCTTCGTGACCGTTCCGGTCAGGTTGATGGGCTTGTTCGCATCGTACTCCGCTGCGAACGAGTGGTGAGCGAGGGCTTGCCCCGCGGTAAACGCCATGCCGAGGCCGGCGGCCAAAACACAAAACAGGTTAGCTTTCATCGAAACCTCCATCCTTCGTTGGTATCCCAAAAAGATCGTTATCGTTCATTATCGTGCAATTTTGGCTACTTGCCTACCAGGTGTTGCACGTCCCTGTTGTTCTCCTGGCAAATATATTCCATCAGCTCCTGGCCGGGCGCCCATGTTGCGGTCGTCACCACGCTCCAGGGTTTGGTGTAGAAATCGGGATCGTCGATCGTGGCTTCCACGCGTAGGGTGTTGGAATCAGGCCGCGTGTACTTCTCGATGACGTGCAGTTTCTCTCCGTGCATATGCCCGGCAGCGTCGAGCCATGTCCGGTCATTGAATCCTATTGTATCCACGACCAGTGTGTCGCCCTCCCAGCGGCCGATCGCGTCTCCGAGGAAGGTGGGGTTCGGGTCGGCGGGATGCTTCCGGCCATCCATCCAGATGATCCGCCACACATGTGCGCCACCTTCGTAAATAAACAGGATACGATCGGGCAACTGGTAGATCTGCGTAGGATACGGCGTATACATCATGCGCGGAACGCCCGGTGGCAGGCAGAAACCCTCGGGATCGTCCTTGGAATGCGTGGCAGTGCGCTCATCGAAAAGTTTCTTGGCATCCGGCTTAAAGGGGACCTCGACCGGGCCGCCGTCCGGCGCCTTTCCCTGCTTCTGCATGTCGATGATATAGGGCACGTTCCACATGCCCTTGCCGCCGAAATCGGGCTTGCCGGCATTCACGCCCAGAGAGATGGTCTCCGGGAGCCGTGGAGTGGGTCCGGCGGGGGGCAGGTTCGCCCGCCTTCCGCCTCGTCCTGCCCGGCCTTGCGGCGGACCCCCGGCTTCCGGTCGTTCCTGACCCGATGCGGGGACCAGCCCGAAGCCCAGGAGTGCGAGGGTGGCTGCCGCAGTCAGGGATAACGTTCTAAACCCTCTCAATCAAGCCTCCTCTGAGTTTCGCTGTTGGCGCATAAGCTGCTCAATAACAGGCACTTGCACTGCTTCGACCAAGTTGTTCGCAGCTCCCGCGAGGAACGCAAACTCCCATCCCCGCGCCGCCTGATGCAAAAAGCCGTGCCGAATTCTATCATCGGGGTATGGTGGTGTCAATTCTACGGAGGACCGCCAAGCTTTCTATAAGTCGCTGCCGGGAGCGCTTAGGTAACAGGCTGGCGACAAAAAGACGTGCCGCGACGCCGCAGCCGCGATCCGGCAACATGGGATAATTCGGATAATTCGAAATTGCAACGGAGGGCCTATGGAAGTACCGCTCACACCGCTCCGATGTCTCTATCGCGGTGTGGATCTTTATGGCAAAAAA
>CAYMHP010000277.1:0-8293 GCA_964390225.1 uncultured Solibacteraceae bacterium | reverse complement strand
GCAGTGGCACATGATGGTGGGGACGTTCGGCGTGAAGATCTGGAACGAAACCGATCACGTCACCGGTCGAACGCTCGCATGGGTGGTGGGGGCCTGGGAAGATCGCGCGCAGATGAACATCTGGATGGACGGGCGGCCGCACCCTTCGAAGAACGCTCCGCATAGACAGGAAGGCATTACCACCGCCGTTTGTGACCGCGACGTGCTCACCGCGACTACCACGCACATGCTGACACGATACCTGCGGCGCAACGGAGTGATGACGAGCGACCAGGCCACCATGATCACGCACTTCATTCGTCATGGCGATATGCTGACGCTGGCATCGGAGATCCTGGACCCGATCTATTTGACCGAGCCGTACTACATCACGCGCACCTTTGTGCTCACGCCCGCCGTAATGGCCTCCGGTGGACCGCCCTGCATCGTCGGTGATGAGGGTGTGGCGGAGGGCGTGGTTCCGCATTATCTGCCGGGCAAAAATCCCGTCATCGATGAGGTGAAGAAGCTGTACAACATTCCGCGCGAAGCCTCGCTCGGCGGAGCGGAGACAGCGTATCCGGCCTTCCGCGACAAGATCAAGGATCAGTTCACGATTCCGGCGAAGTGCTCGCGCAACTGCGGCACGCCGCCGCCGCCGGCGGGGCAGTAGGGCGGTGATACACAAGCGAATCCAGCCGCGTGAACAAACACGGGGCGAATTCCGCGAATGAACCCCCGGCGTGACCGCCGGGGCTGAAAGAAGATTTCAGCCGCGCCCCGTCAGGGCGCGGGTCCGCTTGCGGTCGGGCGTTCGGCAATAGGAAACGCGCCATGACCGCCGCGGCTGAAGTGGCAAACGGCCGCGTAATCTAGCGAGTGGCCGGATTGCGGGGCACGGGGTTGCCGTAGACTTCGATCCAATCAACGCGCGTGCCGCCGCCGGGTCCGCCGCCGCTGCCGCGCATGAGATCGGTGAAGCCGAGCTCGTCGACCTTGCTGAGGTCGGGATCTTTCTTCCATCGGCCGTCGATGGTTTCGACGACTCCGCGAGCGATATCTAGGCCGCGCCATCGGACATCGGCGAGGGCGAACTCGGTCACGATCCAATCGGAGTTGTAGGATTCGGCGTGATCGCCGACGAGGAAGCTACCGTCGGCGAGTTTCAGGACCGGACGCAGCAGATGGAAGCCGGCCATTTTGGTACGCCAGCGGAATTTCGCGACGGGACCGCTCAGATCGACAAAGTTGTTCCGGTCGCGAAGCGTGAGAGCCCAGTTCACAGGGGACGATCCCGACCAGATGTGGGTCGGGTCGTCCTTCGGCGCAGCGTGACGAACGAGGCGGACATCCACGCTCGGGGGGCCGTAAAGCTTGAGCTCGAGGTTGGAATTCTCGAGGTGGTCCTGTCGGACGCCGGGCTCCTGTATGCCATCCACCACCAGCGGATCTTTCCAGCTCTCGCGGAGAAACAGGGGCGGCCGGTGATCTTCGGGGTAGTCGCGGGCCGGAGCGCGGGGCGCGGGCGACTGCGCGATCGCCGAGGCGGCCAGCAGGGCGAGGGGCAGAACACTTTGGAGGGACATCAACGAACAGTTTACGACGGGGGATTCGGGAACATGCGGCGCGCGGCGGTGGTGCCGCCCTCAGGCGGCTGGGGGGCGCCCCGGCATTCGCCGGGGCGGAGAGGAGGCGCGGCTACTTGATTTCGAGGATTTCTTTTTCTTTGGCTTTGGCGGCCTGATCGATTTTCTGCATGTAGCCGTCAGTGGTCTTCTGGATTTCGTCGTGGGCCTTTTTGTCGTCGTCTTCGGTGATTTTCTTGTCCTTCAGAAGCTTTTTGACGGCTTCATTGCCGTCCCGCCGGATGTTGCGCACGGAGACGCGATGGTGCTCGGCGGCGGCGTGGAGCTTCTTGACGAGCTCTTTGCGCCGTTCTTCGGTGAGCGGCGGAATGGGAAGGCGGATCACTTTGCCGTCATTGGCGGGGTTCAGGCCCAGATCCGAGGCTCGGATGGATTTTTCAATCGGGCCGATCTGGGAGACGTCCCAGGGCTGGATGGTGATCAGCGAGGGCTCGGGAACGTGCAGGTTGGCGAGCTGATTGAGGGGCGTCGGTGTCCCATAGTAGTCCACACGGATGTGGTCCAAAATTCCCAACGAGGCGCGGCCGGTGCGGATCGACGCCATTTCGTGCTGGAGATCCGAAATAGCCTTTTCCATTCGCGTCTTGAGGTTCGCTTCAACATCTTTGACTGAATTGAAGGTCGCTCCAGTACCAGGCGCGGCCTGCTGTTCTGTTTTCATAGGCGGTCTCTCCGAAACGCGGGCTAGTGAATCAAGGTGCCGACGGCTTCACCCATCGACATTCGCATTATATTGCCTGGCGTGTTCAGATTGAAAACGATTACCGGCAGCCGATTATCCCGGCACATGGCAATAGAAGTGGCGTCCATCACCCCGAGAGCCTGGGACAGGACCTCCAGATAGGTGATTTCATGGTACTTCGTAGCGTCGGGATACTTCAGCGGATCCTTGTCGTAGACGCCGTCGACGCGCGTTCCCTTGGCAATCACTTCGGCTTTGATTTCGTGCGCTCTCAGGGTCGCTGCGGTATCGGTAGAAAAGTAAGGGTTGGAGGTGCCGGCGGCGAAGATCACGATGCGGCCCTTTTCGAGATGCCGGATGGCGCGGCGGCGGATGTAAGGCTCGGCCACCTGGTGCATTTCGATGGCGCTCATGACGCGAGTGGGTATGCCGATCTGCTCGAGGGCGTCGGAAAGGGCGAGCGAATTGATGACGGTAGCCAGCATGCCCATATGGTCGGCGGTGACGCGATCCATTTTCTGGGCGGCGGCGGCGACTCCGCGGAAAATGTTGCCGCCGCCGACCACGACGCCCATCTGGACTCCAGTAGCGGCGACCGCGGCAACATCACTGGCCAGGTCTTTGACTCGTTCGGGGCTGATGCCAAACGACGCGCCGCCGGCCAAGGCCTCCCCGCTCACCTTCAGCAGGACGCGTTGGTAGGCAGGCATTTGGGCTATTCGGTGGATCCGGCGCCGTCGTTCCCGGCTTCCACGGCAGCCACGTCGCCCACTTTGAAGCGGACGAAACGGGCAATGCCGATGTTTTCGCCGAGCTTGGCGATCTTCGTCTTGACGAGCTGGCCGATGGTCACGGTGGCTTCCTTCACGAAGGGTTGCTCGAGCAGGCAGACTTCTTCGTAGAACTTCTGGAGCCGGCCCTCGACGATCTTGTCGAGCACCTTCTCGGGTTTGCCTTCGGCCAGAGCCCGCGCACGGGCGATGTCCCTCTCCTTATCGAGGAGATCGGGTGTAACGTCTTCTTTGCGGATAAACCGGGGATCGGCGGCGGCGATGTGCATGGCGAGGTCGTGGACCAATTCGCGAAAATCATCGGTGCGCGCGACGAAATCGGACTCGCAGTTGACTTCCACCAGGACTCCGAGCTGCCCGCCGTGGTGGATATAACTGCCGATCAGGCCCTGCTTGGTGACTCGCGTGGCCTTCTTGCCCGCCGAGGCAATGCCCCACTTGCGCAAGAGCACTTCGGCCTCGCCGGGATCGCCCTTGGCTTCCACCAGGGCTTTTTTGCATTCCATCATTCCCGCGCCGGTGCGTTCGCGCAGGTCTTTTACCATTACTGCGGTGACTTCCGCCATAAGTCTTTGATCTGATCCTTACTGTAACCGGGGTTGGACCCTGCTTCTGGCCGCGGCTCAGAAACCGACACTGGAACTCGCCGGCGGGCACACCGCCGGCGCCACATTCGTTTAGTGACCGCTCTCGGTGACGGCCGCCGGCTCGCTAACCGGCTCGGCTGTTTCCGAAACGGGACCCTTGCGCTGCGAAGCCGGAGCCGGTTCTTCTTCGAGGCTGAGGCTCTCGGCCATGATCTCATTCAACTTCTGAGTATCCACGTAATCGGTGTACTCTTCCATCCCTTCGCCGGCCGGAGTTTCGTCGGTGATGATCTTGTCGGCAGTGAAGTCCTGCTCGGAGGCCAATGCACGGCCTTCCACCACAGCGTCGGCGATCTTGCTGGCGAATAAGCGGATAGCGCGCAGCGCGTCGTCGTTGCCGGGGATCACGTAATCGACTTCATCGGGATCGCAGTTGGTATCAACGATCGCGACAACCGGAATGCCCAGCCGTTTGGCTTCCTTCACGGCGATGGCCTCTTTGTTCGAATCGATGACGAAGAGCACGTCGGGCAGACCGGGCATATCCTTGATGCCCGCGAGGTTCTGGTCGAGATGCTTGCGCTCGCGCTCGAGCCGGATGATTTCCTTTTTGGGGCGTCCGGCATAGCCACCTTCGTTGGCTGCCATGCCTTCCAGTTCCTTGAGCCGTTTGATCGACTTCTGCACCGTCAGCATGTTCGTGAGCAAACCGCCCAGCCAGCGCTGGTTCACATAGTACATGTTGCAGCGAGTAGCCTCTTCAGCGATTGCCTCCTGCGCCTGCCGCTTGGTGCCGACGAACAGAACGTTCTTACCCTGCGCCGCCATCTCACCCACGTAGCGGGCGGCGTCCTTGAACATCTTGAGAGTCTTCTGCAGATCGATGATGTAAATTCCGTTGCGTTCGCCGAAGATGTATTCCTTCATCTTCGGATTCCAGCGCTTGGTCTGGTGCCCGAAATGAACGCCTGCTTCGAGCAATTCCTTCATGGATATTGCCGGCAAACTACCTCCTAGTCAAAAACGAGAGCGCGCCCAAAGCGAAATTTGCGCTCCGCACTCTGGAATTGCGGACAGCGCGTCCACGACGGGACGTTCTGCCCCCTGTTGATTGAGAAACCGAGCCTGAAAGAAGCACTTCTGACCCACTCATCGTTCAGGCTGCATAGAAATATACTAGCGTTTGGAGAATTGGAACCGCTTGCGCGCGCCCTTCTGTCCATACTTCTTGCGTTCATGGGCGCGGGGGTCGCGGGTGAGAAAACCGAGCTTCTTCAGCCGGGACCGCAGTTCCGCATTGAACTCCACTAGGGCCCGAGAAATACCAAGGCGAGCGGCGCCGGCTTGTCCGGCCACGCCTCCGCCATCAGCAAGGATGACCACGTCGAACTTGTCCATGGTTTCGGTGGCGAGCAAGGGCTGCCGCACCATGGCGCGCGAGCTTTCCGTAGGGAAATAGCTTTCAAACGCGCGCTCGTTGACCTGGATCTCGCCCTTGCCGGGCCGTAAGAACACACGCGCCACCGAGCTTTTTCGGCGACCCGTACCTAAATACTGAACCATTGTGGCTGCCACGAACCGTACCTTCCTGCTATTTCATTGCCAGCGCAGCGGGTTTCTGCGCTGCGTGGGGATGCCGCTCACCCGCGTAAACCTTCAGCTTGCGGAACATCTGTTTGCCCAGCTTGGTTTTGGGGAGCATGCCCTGAATGGCCTCTTCCACAATGCGCACGGGCCGTTCCTCGCGCACGCGTTTGAAGCTCTTTTCCACCAAGCCGCCCGGATACCCGGTGAAGTGGCGGTACATCTTATTCTCTTCTTTGCGGCCCGTCACCCGGACCTTTTCGGCGTTGATGACGATCACGTGATCGCCTGTATCCAAGAACGGCGTATAGGAGGGTTTCGTCTTGCCCATCAACAACATCGCCGCCTTACTGGCAAGCTTGCCCAGGATCACGTCCTGAGCATCGATGACATGCCAGCGGCGAACAATGGCGTTCTTGGAGGGGAACTCGGTACTCATTGACACACGTCTCCAGCGAATCCTTTACAATCTCTTCAGACTACCCGGGAACGACCATCGATGTCAAATCGATTTCAGAGGGCCTCAGTCGGTGGCACCGCCGTTAGCAGAGAGATCCGGGGTCGTGCGCGCAAAATGGTCCCTAACGATCTGGTTTACCAACTCGGAAACGGTCCGCTGTTGATCTCTGGCGACGTGGTTGAGCGTTTCACAGACGTCCGGATCGAGCCGTACGAACTGGATATTGATCGGCACACTACCCCCTGTTCGGCGCCGGGTCCCCGTTTGAATCGCTTTCCTATTAATACCGCACGGGCGGACGGTTATGCCAGTGGCCGATTGATACGATAGGAGCATCGCCGAAGACCTGCGTTCCCGCTTGCGCGTTGTTTTGGTGGCAACGCGAAATCCGCTCAACATGGGAGCGGCGGCACGCGCGATGGCCAACTTCGGGTTCTCCAGCCTCCGGGTGGTGAAGCCGTACGAGGTTGCGTTTCGCGAGGCGCGTTCGGCGGTCGGCGCGGCGCCTCTTCTGGCCAGCGCGGAAGAGTTCTCTACGGTCGGCGAAGCGGTGGCGGATTGCGTGGTGGTGGTGGGCACGACCTCGGTGGGCCACCGCGAGTTGCAGCATCCGATTCGAAGACTGGAGCATGGCGCGCGGCTGATTCTGGAGGCGCTCGCAGAAGGACCGGTCGGGCTGCTGTTCGGTTCGGAGAAATTCGGACTCTCGAATGAGGACCTCAGCCATTGTCATTGGCTGATGCGCATTCCGACCGTCGATCAGGATTTGTCGATGAACCTCGGCCAAGCCGTGGCGCTGTGTCTCTATGAGATGGCGCGCAGGCCGGAGGCCGCCGCTGCGCAGCCGGAGCCGATCCGGCGGGCGTCGACGGGGGAGATCGAACAGGTGACGGCGCTCCTGCTGGAGGCGCTGCATAAGAGCGGGTACGTGAACGAGACCACCGCCGGGTCGACGGAAGAGAAGGTGCGGCGCCTAGTGCGGCGGCTCGATATCGCCGCCCGGGACGCGCCGGTGCTGATGGGGATGCTGCGGCAGATTTTGTGGAAGCTGGGGTAGGGCGGCCAGAACGCGGCTCCCGCGCTGGTAGATAATAAGCAAAGCCTCAAGCTGGGAAGGAGTCTCCAGAGGATGAGCAAGAAGCAAAAAGCCACTTCCACGGGCCGTCGCAACTTTTTGAAAGGAGCCGCTGCAGGGGCCGCGGCGCTGATTGGGCCGGCCGGCACCGGCCACGCGCAGGAAGCCCCGGCGCAACGCGCCCTGGCGGCGCCACCCACCGCGGCGCAACGGGCGGCGGAGACCGGACCGCCGGCGGCGATCGAGGTCGACACGACGGAGCATCCCGGGTCCGACTACATGGTGGATGTGATCAAGTCGCTGGGCATCGAATACTACGCCGCCAACCCTTCTTCCACCCTGAAGAGCCTGCATGAATCGCTCTTGAACTACGGCGGGAACCACGCCCCCGAGTTCATTACGTGCACACACGAAGAGGCCTCGGTCGCTTTTGGGAACGGTTACTTCAAGATCGCGGGAAAGCCCATTATGGCGGGGCTGCACGGGACGGTCGGCTCGCAGCACGCGGCCATGGCGGTTTACAACGCGTACTGCGACCAGGCGCCGGTGATCGTGGTGATGGGCAATATTCTGGACGCCGGGCAGCGCCGCAGCTATGTGGACTGGCTGCACAGCTCGCAGGATGTCGCCGCGATTTTGCGGGAATACACGAAGTGGGACGATTCTCCGGTGTCGCTATCGCACTTCGGGGAATCGGCGGTGCGTGCGTATAAGATCGCGATGACGCCGCCACTGGCTCCCGTCGCGCTGGTCTGCGACGAGCCGCTGCAAGAGCGGCCCATCCCGGCGGAGTTTGACCGGCGGATTCCGAGGTTTCCGAACATCGCTTATCCGACCGCCGATCCAGGGACGGTCACTCAGGTTGCCAAGATGCTTGTCGCGGCGGAGAATCCCGTGCTGGTGGCGGCGCGGTGCGTGCGGACGCCGGCAGGCATGCAGGCAATGGTGGAACTTGCCGAGCTTCTCGAAGCGCCGGTGATCGACCAGCACTTTCGGCTGAACTTTCCGACGCGCCACCCACTGAATTACTCGTTCCGCACGCGCGAGGCGGTCACCGCGGCGGACGTGGTGGTGGGACTGGAGTCGCAGGATTTTTGGGCCGTGTTGCATGCGTTCGGGCGCGGGAGGGAATCGAATCCGCGATCGATCCTGAAACCCGGCGCGAAGGTCGTGAGCATTGCGGCAGTGGATCTGTTCACGAAGAGCGTCTACCAGAATTTTCAGCGGCTCGAGGATCCCGACCTGACGGTTGCCGCGGACCCGGAAGCCACGCTTCCGTTCCTGGTGGAAGCGGTCAAGCGCGAACTGACCGCGGATCGCAAGCGGGTGATCGAGACGCGCGGCCAGAAGCATGCGGCGGCATTTCCGAAAGCGCTGGAACGCGCGCGTGTGGCTGCTTCGTACGGATGGGACTCGAGCCCGATCAGCACCGCCCGGCTTTCGATGGAGTTGTGGGGCCAACTCAAGAACGAGGATGTCTCGCTGGTGA
>CAYMHP010000276.1:0-8298 GCA_964390225.1 uncultured Solibacteraceae bacterium | reverse complement strand
GCACAGGCAGGTCGGCATCTTCATTGGGGCAAAGCGCGTCCGCAACGCCGGCCTCCAATTCTCCGAGCTCCATCTGGCGTTCGAACCCGCTGGCGTCTTCGATGCGCGAAATCACTTCCGTTGTCGCGATCTTGCGCCGCTGCTCGCGATAGGCAATCACGCGACTTCTTGAGCAGCCTGGGCGCCGCGCGAGAGTACCAGGCGGCGGTTTACGCGATCGCGGGCGCACCAGTTGTATTTGAAGCTCTCGCGCTTACGCAGGAAATCGAATTCGGCCGCGCCCTCCTCAATCGCGCAAGCGATCGAATAGCCGAGCAGCACGGTACCGGGGCTGAACTTGCTCCACGCCGGCTCAAAGCCAGAGAGATAGGCGTACACGCGGGACTTCGCGGAGAGATTGTACTGCACGGCGATGCAATCTCCGCCCGCGAAAAGGCCGTAGAGGCGAAGCATGCCGCCCTCCAGGAACCGCTCGGCTGCTTCGCGGTGGAATGCGCGGAGCGCGTCGGCGTCGAGCACGCCACTCTCCTGCCGCTCCTGCCAGCGCGCCGTGTGCAGCCGGAACAGGGCATCCAAAATTTCCTTCCAATTGGAGCGGTCCGCCTGAACGATTTCCAAAGAGGCGTGCTTGCGGAGCCGGTTTTCGGCCCGCCTCAAATCGGTCCGGAACTTGGCGTCGAGCTGCGAAAGCAAATCGTCCATCCGGGGCGGCAGCCCGATCACCGGACACACGCCGCAGGGCACGTTTCTCAAATCGAGCCCGTCGGGCAGTGGCGCCGAGAGCAGCGGCGATTCTGCTCGCAACTCCTGCAGATCGCAGACGTGCCAGTCTTCCAACTCGGCGAGATGCTCAAACGTCAGCCGTGAGCATGCTCGGGAGAATTCGGGCAGGGTGAGAATATCCAGATAGTCGGTGATGCCCGCACCGAGAGGCGAGATGCGGATGATCTCCGGCTGGCCGCCGTATCCCCAGGCGAAAAATGGCGCAAGACCGGCCATGTGCCCGCCGGCGCGGAGAGCGAAGACGCGCAGCCGGCCGCCGCCCCATAGATGGCGCAACCAGGGCAGCAGCCACTCGGGACTTTGAAAGGGCGTGGCGAGCGGATCGCTATTCCAAAGCCCGCGCCACTGTGGTTCGATGGCCGCCAGCTCCGCGGCGTCGTTCAGTTCTTCGAGTTCAAGTGCCGGGATAGCTTGCCTCCATGGGACGCGCCGCGCGCAGTGTCGCGAAGCGATCGTAAATAGTCAGGTAACGGGCAATCATCCTTTCGGCGGAGAAACGCTCGCGCGCCGCGCGGCGGCACTCTTCGGGGTCGATGGAATCGACGCGGCAGATGGCCTCCGCCATTTCATGCGCATCATTGACAATGAAACCGGTGCGGCCGTGTTCGACGATCTCCGGCAGAGCGCCTGAAGGAAAAGCGATCACGGGAGTCCCGCAGGCCAGTGCCTCCATGGTCACCAACGAACTGGTTTCAGGAACCAGGCTGGGCACCAGAAGACACCGCGCGGCGGCGAGAAGCCGGCGTTTTCTCGTTACGCCAACCGGGCCCAGGAAGCGGCGCTCGCGGCCGTCGAGCCGCGGCAGGACTTCCTTCCAGTAATACTCCGAATGCGCGCGGTAGCGAAACACCTCGCCGGCAACTAGCAACGGAACCCCCGCTTCTTTTGCGGCCTCTAGTGCCAGGTGAAATCCCTTTTCCGGACAAATACGGCCGAGCGCGAACGCGAAACCGCGTTTTCGAACCCGCGTGCGGAGTCGGTCGAGGGGAACGCCGTTTTCGATATACGGCAGCAGAAATTTGCTGGGTGGGCAGTGGCGCTGTTGCGACGCAGAGACACAATGCAGCCACGTGTCCGGCCGGGAGAGACGAAACACCTCCTGTGGATACCAATCGGGCGGCAGATGCAATGTGACAATCACGGGGACGCCGGCCGGCGGCAGGTACGCGTGAAAATCCAGCGAGTGCATATGGATCACGTCGAAAGACCACCGGTTCAGCGCGCGGCCGATCAGACGCCGGTACTGTTCCTGCGCGGCGGCGTGGGCCGCGCCGTCCAGTTCGCCGGCCGCGAGCGGCGCCGTCAGCAGCGTCCCTTCGACTTGCGAACCTTCGCACGCGATCATGACGGAGCGGTGGCCGGCCGCGACCAGGGTACGGTCGAGCAGCGTCAGAATCTGTTCCGACCCGCCGGCCGCATCGGGGCCAACGGGCGCCAGCGGGTAGGCAATACTGAGGACCGACAGCCTCATAGCGCTGCTGCCATCCCCAGGGCGCGCAATGCCTCGGCGGCTCGTTGTCTCCATTGCTTGCCCGTTACACCCCAGTCGAAGTTTTCGTAGAACAGGCGACCGGTATGCGGCGGCTGGCTGAAATCATATGCGGGGGCGGGCCGGAACCGTTCCACGTCCACAGGAAAACGGCGCAGGATTTCCAACTGCGTGGCGAAGCACTCGATCATTTGCCGTTTCCGCTCGCGTGCCGGTTCGATCAGCTGGATCGCGTCGCCGGGCTCCTGCTCGATAAGGAAGCGGCCAACTTCCATCTCGCCGTCACGGGCATGGTAAGAAGTGAACTCGTAAATATCCGGTGCGGCGGGCAGCATCGCGCAGGCGGCATGGACCGCAAAGGCCGTCGCGTCGTGGTCGGGATGGCCGCCTTCGTAAGGATGCGTCAGCACGGTTCCGGGACGGAGTTGGCCGAGGGTGTCGGCAACCTGGTGCGCGAGCCCGGCGAGGTCGAACGAGGCCTCCTGGTCGATGATGTTCAGGGTGCGGGTTTGCGCTTCCGAAATCCCCGCTAGTTGCAGCGCGTTCAGCAACTCGCAGCGGCGCGCCTCGGCGTAGTCCTCGCGGCGCTCGAAACCCGCCGCGCGCGCATCAACGAGATTCCTCGGGGACCCGTCCGTCACATGCACGATGACAAGATTGCGCAGGCGCGGCAGAATTCCGCCCGCGCCAATCGTCTCATCGTCGGGATGCGCCGCGATCAAGACAACCGGACGAAGTGTAAGCGCCTCCTCAACCGGCATAGCGGCGTGTCATCCGTGAGCAGAAGTCCGCGAACTCGTCGATTCTCTGCGGCGGGCTGGTGTGGTGGGGCCGCACGCCGCAATTTTCCGGCGTAAAGCAGTACGTGAGCGTCACCTGAAAATCTTCCAGCGCCTTCATCTGCCGGTCGAACCACTGTTCGGCGTTCGGCCGCTTGCTGTCGGCCCAGCTTAGCCCCGTGCGAAGGTAGCGGACGCCGAGGTTTTTCATCCAGCGGACCGCGTCATCCAGACGGTGGTCCTCAAAATGAAACCACTGACACACGCCCAACTCCGGCGTATAACGGGGGAAATGCTTCAGCGCCAGCTTGGGCGTCCCATCCTCACGCAACAGCCCCATATAAAAGTGGCGGTAATAGGAGGAGCCCTCGGCCTCGCGGTGACGCGTCGTGGCGGGCCATGCGCGCGGCAGATCGAAGAGGCTGTACCAGTGGATCCGCTCGGCGCGTCCCAGAAGAAGCTCGGCCGTTCGCTGCAATCCGAACTCCTGCACCTCTTCGGCGCCGAAAGTCGAGACGCCAACCTCCGAGATCCACACGGGCAAATCGGTGACCGCCTGGATTTCTTTCAGTTTTTCCGGCCACTCGTGGATGGTCCAGTGGTTCCAGTCCAGCGGGAAGCCGTGAATCGCAATAACATCGACGTGATGCAGCACGCACTGCTCGTCCATGTTGCGAATGAAGTTCGGATCGATCGGCGAGATGCCGCCCAGCACGCGTTTGAGGCCCGGTTTCTCGGCCTTCACAGCATTGGCCGCCGCTTTGGCCATGTCACCGAAGACCTTCCAGCCCTGGTCAATTTCGAAATCCCAATGAGAAAGATTGTTCGGCTCGTTCCAAAGCATCACCGCTTCAATCACGGCCGAGAACCTCCTTTCAAAGCCCGCAGAACTTCGGCGGATGCCTCACGCGCCCATTCGGGGCGTTCGCCGCGCTTGCAAATGTACACCTCGAGTTCGGGGTGATCGAGAATCGTGAAGCCCGCGCTGCGCAGCATCGCTTCCGAGCAGGCCAGGTTGGGGATCCACCAGTTGGTCGGATCGCCGGCGTACCGTTCCTCGACGAAGTGCAACTTGGGATAGCCTTCCTGGTCGAAGACTGCGGTTTCGGAAAACGGGTAATCGGCGTCAATGCGATCCACTGTCGTGCTGCCGCGCTGCAGCGACTGGAAGACCAGCATGTCGCCCACCACGAACTCGTGCAGCAGATCGAGCGCCAGCATCGGGTGCCGTAGATGGTACGAAACGCCCATGTACAGGACGAGGTCGAATCTCGCGCGGAGCCCAGCCACCTCGTAAACCGACATTTTCTGAAACTCGATTTCGACGCCCGTGACCTCGGCGGCAAACCGCGCCTGCGCGAGATAGGCTTCATCCGAATCGATCGCGACGACGCGGTCGGCGCCGCGCTTCTTCATTTCGAGCGAGTAGAAGCCGGCATTGCAGCCGACGTCGAGCACGGTACGGCCCCGAAGATCGGAGGGCAGGGAATGCTCGAAGGTGCGCCATTTGAACGCCGGATAGTCGCCCAGGAAATGATCTGGTGCGGTCTGGACGCCGTGAAGCTCGAGGTTGTGGAACCACTTTCCCAACTCGGAGACGCGTTGACGGATCTCCTGCTGGCTCCACTCGTGGCGCGTGATGGGCTCGGTCCTCACGCCCAGCCGCTCCCGGAAACGCCGATCTGCATCTGCGAATCGGCTGGGGCATCGGCGAGCAGCCGCATCGCGGCGCGATAGCCATTCAATGTGCCGACATCGACATAGCCCGTCCCGGCAGGCACCCCGATGGCCTTTCCTCCGCGCGCCAGGTATTCGTTCACGAGCGTTCCGATGTATTCATCGCTCGAGAGGCGCTCTTTCCAGAGCCGGTGCAACTCGGCGAGCAAGGCGCCCGGCATTTTGAAAGCGCCCCAGATCCAGCGGCATCCGATGTTCGGCTGCTTGACACGAATTTCCAGGACGTTTCCGCTGGCATCGGTGAGCACTGCATCGAAGAGTTCCGGGCGCTCGACGGGAAACAGCAGGAACGAAAGCCGGTCATCCGGAAGTTCGCGCAGGGCATCCTCCGGGAACCAAACCGTGTCTGGCAGTCCGACGATCACAGGCTCGTCGGGATGGATCAGCGGCAGCGCGCGAAAGATCGCATCGCAGAGCCCCGCGGGCCGCGGCTGCACCGCATAACAAACGTCGGCGGAAAACACCTCGCCGCCATAATATTCAAGAATGTCCGACTTGCCGGGCGAAATCACGAAGCAGATCTTTCGGGCCCCGCCGCGCACCATGCGTTCCACCAGATACTCGCTGACGGCGCGCGGGCGCTCGGTGTCGCCGTCGCGGCGACATCCGACCGGAAGCAACTCCTTGGAAAACGCGAGCGGCTGAATGCGGCTGCCCACGCCGGCCGCTGGAATGACACCCCACATAATTAAACCCCCGCCCCTCCCATGGTCTCCACCGGAAGGCTGAGCGCCGCATCGAGGATATTCTCCAACTCGCGCGCCCGCCGCTCGGCCGTGTGCGATGCGAGCACGCGCTCGCGGCCGGCGCGGGCGATGCGCGCCAGATCCTCGGGCGATTTCGCCAGGGCCTCCAGCACGTGGCCGGTCGTCCCCGCCATCAGGATCTCCAGACCCGGCTCGAAGAAGTAGTCGATGCCATCCCACTCATCGCTCAAAATGGGAACTCCGCACGCGGCTCCTTCGAACAAGCGCCCCGACGGGCAGTAGCCCATTTCGGCCATCGGCGGTCGCGTGACACTCAGCGTTAGACGCGACGAGCAGTAGAACGCCGCATGTTCCGACGGCGGCACGTGCGGAATGAAGAAAATGTTGTCGGTCCAGGGAAACCCGCCTGGATATTGCGGCCCGCCGAGGACAAACCGCAGGTCCGGCCGGCGGCGCGCAGGCTCGAGAAATAACTGATCGAGTGCGGCCTGGCGATCGCCGGAGTAGGTGCCCAGGTACGAGAGATCCCCGCGGAAGCGCTCCTCCGGCGGCGCCGGCCGATGTACCTCCGGGTCCACGCTTCCATAAAGCGGCGCCACATGGCGTGCCCCGAGCCGCGTCTTGAATTCTTTGAGAGCGCGGCCGCCGGTATAAGTAAGGACCAGGTCGAAATCGCCCAGGCCGCGGTCGGGTATGTATTCCACATTCTGTCCCGAGCGCAGGCGGTCGATCGTCACGCCCGAATCGAGATCATAAAAACAGCGAATGCGCGCCGGCGACGAGAGCACCAGTTCGGCCGCGGTCAGCGCGTCGGGACAGTAAGAGGTCACCACGGCGGTATCTGCATCCGAAAGATGGTTCTCGGCCGTCCGCCGCACATCGCCCCATTGCGCGTACAGAACCAGTTCGCCGCCGGGAAGGTCCCACAGATCACGGTGCGGCGCGTAGTACGGCGTATCGCGTTCAAAGAAGATGACGCGATGCCCGAATTTCGCAAGCGCCCGGATGAGCCCCCGCCAAAGCGTCGCATGCCCATTTCCCCATGAGGAACTGACTGACAACCCGAAGACGACGAGCTTCACATTCTTCAGAATGTCAAAAGACGCCGGAACGGGACAGCATCCAATCCGCGGCGCGGTGTGTAAATTGACAATGCTACTGAGCGCGGAGGTACATACTGGAAGCCATGGCGACGTTTTACCTCATCCGGCATGCGACCAACGATCTCGTCGGGAAAACCATGCCAGGATGGATCCCGGGTGTGCATCTGAATACGGAGGGCCGCGAACAGGCGCGCCGCCTGGCCCAAAAGTTGAGCGGCCGCGGGATTTCTAGGGTTTACAGCAGCCCGCTGGAACGCGCCATGGAGACCGCCGAGCCGCTCGCACTGGCGTTGGGCGTTGCCGTCGAGCGGCGGGATGCATTGATCGAGTTGAAAATCGGTGAGTGGGCCGGCAAATCATTCGCCGAAATCGAGCAGGACCCGCGCTGGCGTCGCTTTAATGAGCACCGAAGCGCCACTCGCCCGCCGGGCGGCGAACTCATGCTCGAGACGCAGCAGCGTATGGTGGCGGAACTGCTGTGCCTCCGCGACCAGCATGCCGGTGAAGCGATCGCGGTGGTGAGCCATGCGGATCCGATTCGCGCCGTGCTGACTTATTTCCTGGGAATGCCGCTCGACCTGTTTTACCGCATCGACATCAGCCCCGCGTCGGTCAGCATCATCAAGCTCGAAGAATGGGGTGCGCAGGTGCTCTCGATGAACGAAACCTGCGGATGAACCGGGAGTCGTCGGTTACAATGGCGTTTCCTTCCGAATGCGCACGCAAGTTGGCATAGTGGGCGCCGGCCCGGCCGGCTTGATGCTCTCGCACCTGCTGCACCTGCAAGGAATCGAGTCGATCGTTCTGGAGGCTCGCAGCCGTGAATATATCGAAACCCGCGTGCGCGCCGGCGTTCTGGAGCAGACTACGGTGGACCTGCTGGTGCAATCGGGAGTCGGCGAGCGGCTGAAACGCGAGGGACTCCAGCACCGCGGCGTGTATCTGAGTTTCGGCGGACGCCGTCACCACATCGACATGACCGAGCTCACCGGCGGCGACTGCATCACGGTGTACGCGCAGCAGGAAGTGATTAAAGACCTGGTCGCCGCGCGCCTAAACGCGGGCGGGCAGATTTTCTTCGAAGTCGAAAAGGTGAGCGTTGATCGCTTGGACGGCTCGCGGCCTGTAATTCGCTTCCGCCGCGCCGATGGCCAGGAAGACGAGATATCCTGCGATTTCATCGGTGGCTGCGACGGCTTTCACGGCGTGTGCCGGCCCGCCATTCCCGAGCGGCACCTGACCCTCTTCGATCGCGTGTACCCGTTTGCGTGGCTCGGCATTCTCGCTGAGGCGGCGCCTTCCTCCGAAGAACTGGTGTACACCTACCATGACCGCGGCTTCTCGCTGTTCAGCATGCGGTCGCCGCAGATCACGCGCCTGTACTTGCAGTGCGAGCCGGACGAAGATCTCGCGAAATGGCCGGATGACCGCATCTGGTCCGAGCTGCTGACGCGGAGTACGACCCGGGATGGCTGGGCGCCGCGCCAGGGTCCGATCATTCAGAAAGGCGTCACCGCAATGCGCAGCTTCGTAGTCGAGCCGATGCAGTACGCCAATCTTTTCCTAACGGGCGACGCCGCCCACATCGTGCCGCCCACGGGCGCGAAGGGCCTGAACCTGGCAGTCGCCGACGTCGCGATTCTTTCGCGTGCAATGGCGCAGTTTTACCGTTCGGGAAGGCGGGATCTGCTTGACGGATA
>CAYMHP010000275.1:0-8326 GCA_964390225.1 uncultured Solibacteraceae bacterium | reverse complement strand
CCAGAACATCAATCAGGCGTTGCGCAGCCAGTATGTGCTCACCTACGAGCCGAGCAACAAGGCGCACGACGGCACGTACCGGAAAATCAAAGTCGAACTCGTGAATCCGGCAACCAATGAACCGCTGCCCATTAAGGACGAAAAGGGCAAACCGATCAAGTATCAGATTCTCGCGAAGACCGGATACAAAGCGCCGCGCGAAGTCGAATAAACGCCGCACCAACGCTTCAAGGTTGTCAAGAACTACATTCGGTGCTTTTACAAGGCGATGCAAATCCGTTGACAGCCTGATTACGCCTTTGTTACTCTCGCACCGTCCCGATGAAAACCATTCCGGTTTCAATCCCCAGAATCCTGCTGGTCGACGACAATCCCGACGGGCTCGTAGTACGGCGCGCACTGCTCGAAGAACTCGGATATCGAGTGCAAACTGCAGGAAGTGGAGATGAAGCCCTAAATATCCTCAACGACGCTACCTTCGATCTAATCGTGACCGACTATCGGATGCCGCGCATGAGCGGCACCGAACTGATTGCGCGAATTCGCGAGTTACAAATCGACGTACGGATTATTCTGCTGTCGGGCTTTGTGGAACCGCTTGGGCTGACGGAACAGAACACCGGCGCTGACACAGTGATCGCCAAGAGTTCGCGCGAACCGGCGCACCTGGTGCGCTCGGTCAAGCGTTTGCTGAACCGGCCTCCGTCGCGCAAACCGCCGGGAAGTCAGAACGGCGGCTCCGGGGGCCAGCGGACGGCCGCACGGGGAAATCTGGCACACTGAAGACGTGGCATTTCGTTTTCACCGAGCCGTGTTGGTAACCCTGCTAGCGGTCGTAGCGGGCGGCGCGGTGACGCGGCGAACTCCCCCTGTACCCAAGACCGCGCCTTTAAAGGCATCTCCCGCGGTGCGCCGTTGGATGCGGGGCATGACGCTGCGCGATGAAGTCGCGCAGTTGATCTTCATTCCGTTTTACGGCGCCTCTCCGAATTCGCGTTCGCGCGAGTACCGCAAGTTCGTCCGGCTGATCCGGGAGACAAAGGTTGGCGGGCTGCTGCTGGTGAATGTGAATGCGGCGGGCCGGCTCACTCCCAAGGCCGAGCCATACGCGCTGGCTGCGTTCCTCAACCGGATGCAAAGGCTCGCCAAGATTCCCTTGCTGGTGAGCGCCGACCTCGAGCGCGGCGCCAGCATGCGGGTGAACAATACAACGCCGTTTCCGCACGCTATGGCTTTCGGAGCGGCTGGCGACGTTTCGCTCGAGCGTTTTGAAGGCGAAGTCACTGCACGCGAAGCGCGCGCCATCGGGATTCAGTGGGTGCTGTTTCCGGTCGCCGACGTCAACAACAACCCGGACAATCCGGTGATCAACACGCGCTCGTTTGGTGAAAATCCCCAGGCTGTGGCGGCCATGGTCAAGGCGTTCATCGAAGGCGCCCACTCGGACAAACGCAGTCTCGTCCTGACGACTGCGAAGCATTTTCCAGGGCATGGGGATACCGCCGAAGACACGCACTTGAACCTCGCCACGGTCGCGGCCGATCGCGACCGGCTCGAACACATGGAACTGGTGCCCTTCCGGGCCGCCATCGACGCCGGCGTGGATTCAATTATGACGGCGCACGTCGCCGTGCCCGCTTTGGCGCCAGCCGATCTTCCCGCAACGCTGGCCCCGCAGATTCTGACGGGCCTGCTCCGCGACGAAATGGGTTTCAAAGGACTAGTCATCACCGATGCGCTCGAGATGGGGAGCATCGCCAAGGGCTACAGCACCGGAGAGGCGGCGGTGCGCGCGCTCGAAGCCGGCGCCGACGCGCTTCTGGAACCCCCCGATCCGGATGCCGCGCTGCGCGCCGTGATGGCCGCCGTGCAGAACGGCCGCCTCACCCGCCGGCGCATTCAGGAAAGCGTTGTTAAACTCCTGGCAGCCAAGGAGAAGTTGGGGCTGGAGCGGAAGCGCCTCGTGGATTTGGAAGGCATCGGCGACGTGGTCGATGCCCCCGAAGCGAACGAGCGTGCCCAGGAGGTCGCCGACCGCGCCGTCACCCTAGTACGGAACTCGCCCGGCCTGGTGCCGCTGGCCGCGCCGGACCACGCCTGCTTCGTGGTGCTCGCGGAAAGCCGTACTTCGGTCGAGGGCCAGACGTTCGCGCAGGAGTTGCGCAAGCGCGTGCCGAAGCCGGCGCTCGCCACTGTGGATCCTTCCATGCCGCGGGATGCCGTGAACGACCTCATCGGTAAGTTACCGCCGTGCGATAGCTACGTTGTGGTTGCATTCTCTTCGGCGGCCGCTTATCGCGGCTCAGTGGGCCTTGCTGGTGAGTTGCCTTCCGCCATCGAGTCGCTGATCGCCTCGAATAAGCCGGTGCTTTTGATCGCGCTCGGCAATCCGTACCTGCTGCGCAGTTTCCCCTCCCTCAGAGCCTACCTGGCTACCTTCAGCACGGTTCCGGATTCGGAGATCGCGGCCGTCCGCGCGCTCTTTGGAGAGATCAATATTGGCGGGAAATTGCCCGTCACGATCCCCGGCGTTGCCTCCTACGGAGATGGGTTTCGGGTACAGGCCACGCGCAGCGTCCAGGTCACCGGCGAGCCGCAATAACGGAGTTGCGTCCGCCGCGTCGAGGCGCGCCTGCCGTTAACCAAAGTGACCTCTCCTTTGGTAACCAACAGGCACGTCGCGGTATTCTGCTCCGTCCCGATATCCTGGGGGCATGGCTTTGACCCTGCCTCCGCCTGGGGTGGAGGTGGTTCTCCTCATCGTTGTGCTTGCCGCTGCGATTTATGACGTGCGATACCGCCGCATCCCGAACTGGATCTCCGTTTCCGGCGCCTTGGTGGGTGTGGGTTTGAACAGCTTTCTATATAACGGCGCTCCCGGATTGCTGTTTGCCCTGAAGGGTCTCGCCCTGGGCTTCGGGTTGTACTTCGTCCTTTATGCGCTGCACGCCATGGGCGCTGGAGACGTGAAACTGATGGGAGCGGCCGGCGCTTTAGTCGGCTGGCAGAACTGGTTCGGAATTTTTGTGATTACCGCCATTCTGGGTGGGATCATGTCGTTCATCCTCATTTTGCTTCGTGGCAGAGTCAGGAAGACGCTGTGGAATCTCGGATTCATCCTCGGCGAAATGAAGCACGGCCGCGCGGCTTATGTAAGTCGTGAAGAACTGGACGTGAAAAGCCCCAAAGCAACGGGCCTGCCGCACGGCGCCGTCATTGCCGTGGGTACGATCTTCTTTCTCGCGTTGTGCGGGCACTTTGCCGGCTGACGCGTAACATCACAGAACGCGGAAAACCTTCTAACAATTGATCCCCGCCCAGATTCCGGTGCGGGTTAGTACCTCTCCTACACACATTTTTAGTATGGCTGGCGACCTATGCCGGTGGGTCGAACAAATCACTTGACAGTTCCCATAGCCGCTCCATATAATCTGAAACCAATAGCCAAACGAGCCGCGCCTTGCGCGTCCCGGGTTAGTTTTCGGTTGCCTAAGGGTGAACAACCAAAAAGTTGAGTTGTCTCAATTTGAGATAAATGGGGGTTTCTGCATGCGCATTGCGTCTTTAGCCTGTTTTTGTCTGCTCGCCACCGCTGCGTTCGCACAGACCGACCGCGGCACAATTACCGGCACTGTCTCTGATCCGGCGGGCGCTGTTGTCGCCAACGCCTCGGTGGAAGCCAGGAATTCCGAAAGCGGAGCCGTGTACCAAGTGGGTACGTCCGGCACCGGCAATTACACGCTTGCCCAAATGCCGGCGGGGACATACGAACTAAGCGTAACGGTACCAGGATTTAAGAAGGTTGTCCGCCCGGGCATTATCGTGAACGTGGCCGCCACCGTGCGCGTCGATTTTGCGCTGGAGGTCGGTGCAGCTACGGAATCCGTCACCGTTCAGGCAGACGCGCCGCTGCTGAAGACCGAAAGCGGAGAACTCAGCCATACCGTGGACTACAACCGGGTGGACAATCTTCCGCTGCTGACGCTCAGCGGAACTGGTTCCGGTCCGGGTAATATCCGGAACCCGCTGGCCGCCGCGACGCTCATTCCCGGGTCGGCCTTTCAAACCGACAACACTCTGCGTATTAATGGGATGCCCTCAAGCACTGCCGCCATCCGTATCGAAGGACAGGACGCGACGAACGGCACGTGGAGGCAGATTACCCAAGTCACACAGTCCGGCGTCGATGCCATCCAGGAAGTCGCGATTCAAACCAGTAATTTCGCCGCGGAGTACGGGCAGGTCGGCGGCGGCTACTTCAATTACACGATGAAGTCGGGAACGAACCAGCTTCATGGAAGCGCGTACGATTACTTCGATAACGAAGCCCTGAACGCCGGCATCCCATTTACGAACGACGGACACGGTCACCTGTTGCGGAACTCCGTCCGCCGCAACGACTACGGCTTTACCCTGGGCGGGCCGATTGTCCTGCCCCATGTCTACAACGGGCGCGACAAGACATTCTTCTTCTTCAATTTCGAACAGTTTCGCGAGGGACAGTTCGTGCGCAATGGGACGGCGACGGTTCCTACCGAGGCCTACCGGGCCGGAAACTTCGCGGGTGCGACGTTCCCGGTTCCCACTCCTCCCGATCCGCTGGGCCGCAGTTTCTCGGCCTTTACGGTATTCGATCCGAACAGCACGTTCACCGGTCCTGGCGGCGTTCTTTTGCGCAATCCGTACCCAGGCAATCAAGTTCCATCAAGCGACTTCGATCCCATATCGGTAAAACTTCAGGCGCTGATACCGCACGCCAACGTACCGGGGGCCCTCGTGAACAATTACGCGATCCCGGCCTACTCTAATTTCCGTCATACCACGATTCCATCGATCAAGATCGATCAGTCGCTCAGCGCCACGATGAAGATCTCCGGGTACATGTCGGTGACGCGGACGGAGTCGCCCAGCGCCAACGGTTTCGCGCCGGCGACGTTAAACACGATTCCCCAGGACGATACGACCTATACGACCCGCATCAATTTCGACGATACTCTCCGTCCCACTTTGCTGCTGCATCTCGGAGCGGGGTTGCTCTACTACCGTCATCCCCAGTTCACGACGCACTTCGACCAGAGCCAGTACTGGCCGGCCAACGCGCAATTTCTCGCAAACACTTATGCGCCTTCCATCGGGGCGGCGAACAACTTCTTCACCGGTGGTGTCTCCATGGGCACGGGCCTTTTCGGAGGAACCGGACCGGGCGCCCCCGGGTTCGCGAACGTGCTGTTGAAGGATATCAAGCCGACGGCGAATGCCAGTTTGACATGGGTGAAAGGGAATCACACCTTCAAGGCTGGCGGCGAGCTTGTTGTAGAGGGTTTCCCGCAGCAGAGTTCTGCCCGGGCGAATGGTGGATTCAATTTTACGAACGCCGAAACTGCCAACCCCTGGGACAACGGCAACGTCAATTCGACGTTTCAGACAGGTTTCGCCTATGCCAGCTTCCTTTTAGGTAAAGCGAACAGTTTGACGCATTCTGCCATCACGGATTCACGGCTCGGCAATCATGCGATCGGCCTCTTCGTCCAGGACACCTGGAAGGTGACTCGCAAATTCACGCTCGACTACGGCCTGCGGTACGACTATCAAACCTTGCTCAAAGAGCAGTATGGCCGTATGCAAAACGCCGCATTTAACACGCCGAATCCGGTTGTGGGTAACCGCCTGGGCAGCGTGGTCTACGAAGCGACGTGCGGGTGCTCGTTCAATCACAATTACCCCTGGGCGCTAGGACCTCGGTTGGGAGCTGCCTACCAGATCACGCCCAAGACCGTCTTCCGCGCCGGAGCAGGTTTGGCGTACTCGCAGTCTGCGGATAATGCATTCCTGTCTTATAGCGTCCCGGACTTCTACACCCTGAACGAGCCGACCTGGGGCGTGGCTGCCGCGCAAGTTTCCGCCGGGAATCCCTACGCACCGGGAAATCCTTATGGCAATGCTGTTGATGTCTACCCGAACTTTACGCCGCAATTTCCACAGCGGACTGCTTCGGGAACGATATCGCCGGCAGCGCCATTCATCTCCATTGATCGCAACGCCGGCCGCCCCGCGCGTACCCTGCAATGGAGCATCGGCTTGCAGCGGGAGCTTGCCCGCAACCTCGTCATAGATGCCGCTTATGTGGGGAACCGCGGTGTGTGGTGGACCGCGCCGGTGTTGGCGGACCTGAATTACAATGCGCTCACCCCGCAAGGGCTGCTGGCCACCAGGGCCTACGGTGCGACGCAGGGGATTGACATCAGCAGCGCGGCCGACCGCCAATTGCTCACCACGCCCATCAACTCGGCGTCGGTGATCGCCCGATTCCCGGGACTGGCAAATCCGAACAATGTGTATCCGGGCTTCCCGGCGAACTCCTTGCTGAACCAGGCGCTACGGCCGTACCCACAGTGGCTCGGTATTCCACCGTTCCTCGGACCACCGTTGGGCGATACCTGGTACGATTCGCTGCAACTCAAGGTGACCAAGCGCTACTCCCACGGTCTCGACGTCCAGGGGGCATTTACGTGGCAGAAGGAGCTGACCAATGGCGTCAACTCCGGCACGTCGTACTTCACTCCGGGTACGCTGTTGATCAATGACGTATTCAACCGGCGGCAGCAGAAGCAGCTTTCTGCCCTGAGCCGGCCGTTCCTGCTGGTGATTTCTTTCAACTACACAACGCCTAAGTTCAAGGCCGACAGCGCTGGCCTCAAGGCCTTATCGTGGGCGGCCCGCGACTGGGTATTTGGCGGTGTCCTGCGGTATCAAAGCGGTCAGCTCATACAGACGCCTCCCTCTAGCAACCAGTTCTTCACCCAGTTGGCTCGCACCAACAACCCGGCGACCTTCGGCGGTGCCAACACCTTCGAGAACCGGAACAATGGGGTGCCGCTGCTGCTGGTGGATCCGAACTGCCATTGCTTCGACCCACAGAAAACGCTCGCATTGAATTCGGCTGCTTGGACCGATGCAGCACCGGGAACATTCGGTACTGCTGCGGCTTATTACGGCGGCTACCGCTGGCAACGGCAGCCCGCTGAATCACTGAGTCTTGGACGCAACTTCCCGCTGTACAAGGAGCGTTTCGTGCTTCAGATCCGCGCGGAGTTCTTCAACGTGTTCAACCGTGTGTTCCTGACCATGCCCAGCGTCGGCGGGCTCTTTGCTGTGAACTCGAGGACGAGCCCAACGGTGAGTCCCACCGGAGTATATACCGCCGGCTACGGGTACATTAACATGGTCCAGTCGAGCGCTGGTCCGAATTACGTCGAGCAACCGCGCACGGGCCAGTTAGTCGCCCGTTTCACTTTCTAGTTCACGACACTTCGTCGGGCCCCGCCGGAAACTTACCGGGCGGGGCCCTTTTCTTTTTCCGGTGATGTACGATCTATGGACGAGGTGTTATGCGGCCCACACGTCTTCACTCGCGCGTCTGGCTCGCACTCGCTTTGTTGGCGGGTGTTAAACCGGCAGCCGCCACTGTCTACCCGATCATTCTGAAGGGTAAGGTCGTCATGCAAGACGGCTCTCCTCCTCCGCTGACGGTCTCTATTGAGCGCATCTGCAGCGACAACTCCGGTTCCGCGCCCGGTCCCCTCACCAACAAGAAAGGCGAGTATGTCTGGCGCATGGACATCGACCCACTGGCTACGCGCGACTGTTTCATCCGGGCGTCGCATGCCGGGTACTCCTCATCGAGAATCGAGGTGCAGGGAGTAGATACCACGAAGACCACGGTCGAGCTTCCCCCGATCACCATCTTCGCGTCGGTTCCCGATCCCGCGGCGATCCGGACGTCCGAGAGCGATATGCCGTCAAAGGCCAAAGCGCCCTTTGACGCGGCGATGAAGGCCATCGATTCGTCCGATCTTGCGGGAGCGGCCCAGCAACTCCAGGCTGCCGTCAAAGCCGCGCCGAAGTTTGCCGCGGGGTGGCACGCCCTGGGCGTCGTCGACGAGCGATTGCACAAGGACGCCGAGGCGCGCGACGCGTTTGAGCATGCGATCTCCGCCGACCCGAAAATGCTTCCGGCTTATGTGATGCTTGCTCGCGTCTCGATCCGTTCGAAGGAGTGGCAAGCTGCCGAGAAGACCGCGAACGCTCTGATAAAAGCGGACGGTAAGCGAAGCTATCCTGAGGTCTATCTTCATCTGGCGGTTGCGCAATACCAACAGAAGGATCTCGACAGCGCGAAGTCCAATGCCGAACAGGCGATCCGGTTGGATCCCAGCCATAAGCAGCCCCGCGCGGAGTACGTGCTGGGCCGCATCCTGGAGGCCAGGGGTGACGCGGACGGAGCGCGCCAGCACATGACCAGGTACCTCGAACTGGATCCCGCTCC
>CAYMHP010000274.1:5407-8337 GCA_964390225.1 uncultured Solibacteraceae bacterium | reverse complement strand
GCGAGAAACGATGCGCGAGCACGGGTCGATTCCTGTTGCATGATTAATCCCGACTTGATGCCGGCCTGGATGCGTTCGACTTCCTCAACCTCAATGCCCTCTTGCACGCGGTGCAACTCGGCCAACAGCCGAGCTCGCGAGCTAATGTGCAGCGCCGCCTGGCCGCGCTGAGTCCCACTTACATCACTATCGGCGCTGGCGCTCGGGCGATCCGGCTCACTACCGCAGCGCTGGCAATGCTCGACGCCCCTGCGCCAGATGCGCGCGAGGAGCCCCTCTCCGACGACGTTCTGCGTCTCCTCGCCAGCGGGCTGACGTGGTTGGCGAGCGAACAGGCGGAAGGACGATCCCCGCTGGTGCCCTACCGCGACGTCTGGCAGCGTGCGCTCAACCGTCCCGTCTGTGGCGGCCTAGAGCGAGGCGTCACAGCGCTCCCCAGTGACGCTGTCGCCGCCGTTATGCTCTGCCACCGACCCTTGCGCGAGTGGCCGGTGCGCTTCGCGCTCTCACAGCGCTATCCCGACGAGAAGATGCTCTTCGACGACGAGCCCACGCCGTTCTGCCGCGAGCTTGCCGCCCCCCTCTCGCGCGGAGACGCCGAGCGCGAGCTG
Organism: uncultured Solibacteraceae bacterium; assembly: GCA_964390225.1. Lineage (GTDB taxonomy): Bacteria > Acidobacteriota > Terriglobia > Bryobacterales > Bryobacteraceae > PSRJ01. The sequence goes on along the minus strand of CAYMHP010000274.1, from coordinate 7,726 downwards.
CAGGAGCGCATGATCCTTCCCGTGATCGACCTCTGCCGCATGCACCGTGCGCCAGACGCCTATGTCAGGTTTCGCTCCTACCTCATCGAACACCCTGTGGTGGAGCTAATCGACCTAATTGGCCAGTCCCTGGAGCCTGACCTGGGCGAGGTGGGTCAACGACTGCTGGATCTGTATGAACCCGTGCCCGAATCCGTGCGCGCCGCGGACGGTCGTGTCCTGCTGTGTCCCGTATGTGGCTGGACGCTTGCGCGCACCGCACGTGGGACGTTGAGCTGCGGCGATCAACGCTGCCGCGATCTCAGCGATGGCTTTCAGCGCGTCGACAGCTCTATGCGCTATAGTCCCGGTCTGCACCGGGTGCGCCGGGCGATTCGGCGCTACATTGTCGCGCCTGGGCGCTACGAGGTGGACACGGCTGCACGACTCCGGAAGCTCAAGAGCCGCGCCGGTTCCCTCGTAGTGGATCTATGGCCATCCTTCGACGCCTATGATCTGCGGATCACTTTCCCCGACCAGCATGTATGGGCGGTCGACATCAAAGATTGGGCCTTCCCGACGCTGCTTGCGCGCGCACTGGCCGAGCTGGCGCGCGACAACGATCTCGCCTGGAATACCGCGTTCTACGCCATACCTGATGTCCGCCTCAAACGTCGCCCGGACTATCTCACCGTCCTGGCAGCGGCCACCCCCGGCCGCGGCTTTGAACTCTGCACACTCGACACGCTGGTGTCCCAAGCACGCGAGCGTCTCGTGCGGCTAGGCGTTGGCGGCGGGAAGGAGACCATGGATGCGCAATGAAGCCGCGTGGAGGGCGCAGATTCAGCGCGACCTCGCCGCGCTCCAGAACCAATTCGGCGCCCTGCCGATGTCGCCAGCGCGCTTTCTCGACACCGAGTTACTCTTCACGCTGATCGCCGACCATTTCCCAGACGCCGATCCCTACGACGCCTGGACGCTCCTTACCGGCCATCGCTTTCCGGCACGAGAGCGCCTCGCCCAGTCCACACGCACAGCGCTCGCGATCGCGCGCTTGCGGCTGCCTGCCATCTTCGGCCGCGGACAGTGGTTGGAACGTGTGCAGCTGTACTGCAGCGCCCCTGCCGCCTTACGCCTGTATGAGATTCACGATGAACTACATGATAAGAATCACGACACCGCGGACATGCAGGCGCAGACGTCCACAAGGGCGGTCACTGATCGCGGCAGAGACGGCGTGGCGCGTGCGCGCCTAGTGCGCGTCGAGACGGCCTACGACCTCGGTCGCCTCGACGCCATGCGCGACGCTCTGGCGCATCCGCCAACGTGGCGCCGTCGTGACCCCCGCTACGCTGACCCTGGTCGGTACAAGTTCCACGTGCGGCGCGACGTGCATGAGGTCGAGATCCCCCGGCGCATTGAGGCCGCCGACGCCGCTCTTTACGCCAAGGCTAGAGCGGATCTACACAGCGCTGCGCCGACGTCCTCACGCGCAGCGCTACGCGTCAGCATGAACGACCTCCTGCGCACGGCCGCGTGGATGGAGGAGCATGCGCCGAAGAAGAGCGCCGCTGAACGCCCGTGGCGCCGCTTACTGGGCGAGGTCCGCCTGCGTATCCCTGACGCGGGCGGCGGACGCGACGTGCGCGACGACGAGGAGATCGCAATTGATGGGTTGCTTCACCTGGTGGGCATGGTCGGCAGCGGCAAGTCCGTCCTCCTCACGACGCTTGCTGTCCACTGCGCGCGCCTCGGCCTTCGGGTCACCCTCGTGCACGGAGACGTGGCGACACTGATGCGCGACCTTGCCATCTTTGATGCGCTCCGCTTCGCGGACCCAGAGGCGCTGCACGCGGTTCCCTTTGTCGGTCGTTCGACGCGCGCATCGCACCTGGGTCGCCTGCACCGCGCCGAGGCGATCCGCTGGGGACCGTCGCTCACGCGATCGCATCCGGGGTATGGCTTCCTCTCGACTATCTGTCCGCTCGACGGACTGCGCGACGCCAGCAAGCCGCTACCGCTGGGCGGCGAGCCGTGTACAGCGCTCTTTGCGCAGGAGACGGATCCTGACGATGAGGTGGAGGACGGCGCCGAGTCGAGCGTGAGCGCCGCAGCGAAGGGTGGGGATGGAGAAGGATCTGTCACACCCTCCAACGGGGCGGACTCCCGGGTAGGGAGCGCGCGGCCGCGCGTGTCGTCTCCCCTAGAAGACCCCGAGTTCGCCGATCTGAGTCGTGCCTTCGACTGTCCGTTCCTCCCCGTCTGTCCCCAGCACGCCAGCACCCAGCAGATGGGCGAGGCGCGCATCTGGCTGGCGACACCAGCAAGTCTGCTCTCCTC
>CAYMHP010000274.1:0-5397 GCA_964390225.1 uncultured Solibacteraceae bacterium | reverse complement strand
TCCTCAGGGACGCGCCAGCCCCTGATTCCCGAGGCCCGGCGGCTTATCGAGGCGGTGTTGTGCGAGTCCGACGTCGTACTGGTGGACGAGGCGGACCTCATGCAGACCCAGTTTGACGACCGCTTCTCGCCGATGGAGGTGCTCATCGGCCGCGCCAATTCCTGGCTCGACCGGCTGGCGCGGCAGGTCTCAACGCAGATCTACAACGCCGGACGCCCGCTAGTTGGGCGCGTGCGCGATCTGGATCGCTGGCTCACTGCGCATACCAACACGCAGCGCGCCGCCGACAGCCTGTACGCCTGGCTACGCACCGAGCCTGACCTGCGCGCCTGGCTCGGCAGCGATTTCTTCACTGGCGAGCGCCTGCTTCACCGCATCGCGGCGGAGTTCGAAGTCGTTGCGCCCGCTGCGGAAGTGGAAGCGTGGCGAGCCGAGGCGCAGCGATTCGCGGAAGATCCGCTGGGGACGGCGTCCACCACGGCGTCGTGGCGGCAGGCCGCGTTCCTCAATCTGGTGCGCAACGAACAGGCCCGCGCCCGAGAGGTTCTGCTGACCTGGTTCGCCGAGACCATGCCAGCGGTTGCAGGCGTCGCAGCGCGAGACATAGTCGCGGGCTGGCGACCTGCCAGCGCGACACGTCCATGCAATGCCGACTGGTACGCCGATCGGCTCCTTGTGGCGCTGATCGTTGGCGTGCTTGACCATGAGTTGCAGATCTTGATAGACGAATGGCCCTCCGCCGCGCGGTATCTCGATGTTGACCAGGGAGATGGCGGCCTCTTCCACATGCTCCCCGACGACCTGGTGCGTCTGGTCCCCGAGTCGCCGATGGGCGCGATCTTGGGATTCCAATATTACGACCCCAACAACTCTGGCGACGGCGAGCTGCGCTTCTTCCGCCTGCGCGGCATTGGCCGCGCCCTGCTCTACCACCTTCACGACGCGCTCACCGACTCGGATGGGATCGCAGGCCCGCACACCATCCTCGCCAGCGGGACGTCCTGGGCCCCAGGCTCCTGGCGCTATCACCTGCAAGCGCCACCGTCGCTCGTGCTGCTCCCCGACCGGCGTGACGACACCGCGCACACCGTCTGCTCCTTCGATCCCCAGGTAGATCCGAACGGTGCAGGGATGCTGCGCGTGTCGGGCATCACCAAGCCTGAGGATCGCCTGCGCAACCTCAAGGAGATCGTACGGTCGCTCGCGACGCCGCGGCCGTTTGGTCAGCAGAAGAGCCACTTCGACGACGAACTCGAGGCGCTCGAAGAACACCGTCGGCGCATCCTTCTGGTGGTCGGCAGTTACGAGGAGGCGGAGGCTGTTGGCGAGGCGCTATCTCTCATGCGCGACGACGCCGAGCGTCAGGATGTGCTCACCCTAGCGCCTGACGCCGCCGGAGAGGGCGAGCTCACCTGGCGTCCGCCCAAAGGACGCTTACCGCGCAGTTTGCTCGAGCAGCTCTCGACGCAGCCAGCGCGTTTCCTGGTCGCGCCGTTGCGTGCTATCGAGCGCGGCTATAACATCCTGACCGACGACCCCGCCGCTGACGAGGAAACCGTCGGCGAGGGTGTGAGGAACGGCGACGCTCCTGCGCGCGTCGCGGCGATTGGCAGCGTGTACTTCCTGGTGCGGCCGATGCCAGTGCCAGGGGATCTGCATGAGTTGGTGCAGCATGTGAACGCCTGGGCGCTGGACACGACGGCGGCCATACCGGCAGGGCATGATCTCGTGGCGTCCACACGAGCGCTGCGCCGGGAGGCGTCGGCCAAGTTCAGGGCCTTGATGCGCCACCGCGCAGGCTACAGCCCGCTGTCCGAGTCGACGCCGCGACGCGCCATGGGCGGCACCGAGGCGGGCAGGGAGGATGAGTACGCGCTGAGCGCGACCGGACCGGCACCAGCGAGCGAGCACGAAGCGCTCTTATGGACGCAGTTCGTGCTGGTGTGGCAATGCATCGGGCGGCTGCTGCGCGGCGGCGTCGCGGCGCGCGTCCATTTTGTCGATGCGAAGTGGGCTCCCGAGAGCGCTATCGGCGGCGCAGATGACGCTGGGACCAGCATGCTGTTGGGTTTCCGCGCGATCCTCGACCGGGCGCTGCGCCATCCCGATCCCGCTCAGCGCGTGGTGGCCGAGGCGCTCTACAGGTCCGCGGCGTCCTGCTTCGCCGCCATCAATGGTGTCCATGAGCGCGCCAGAGGTGCGCAGGACGCCGGCTGAGAAAGGGGTGCGTTCACATGGCCGCTGGGGACAACGGCGACAAAGGCGACAAACTAGCGCGCACGATCCAGCCTGCGGCGTTCACGCCACTGCCTGGATCGCTCGAATCGCTGGGAACGCTGCAGGGACTCAAGTTTCCAGCGCAATGGTATCACGTGCTGCAGAGCGTGCAGGCCTCGGCGACTGGACGCGAGATGGTCACGCCGCCAATCCGCAGTTTGAATGACGTGTTGCGGGCGTTGATTCCGCAGCTCGTGGTGACCACAAGCGCGCTGCGTCCGCCGACACAACGAGGCGGCGCGTGGCAAAGCATGGACGACACGGGGCCGGAGGCCGCGCCATGGCTGCTGGCGCGCGAGCCGATTGCGCCACGCATCCTGTGGATGGTCACGCAGGCATGGCTTGAGCAGACCTATCGTGAGGCCGCCAATCGAGATGACTTCCGCGCGGTGTTGGCCAGCGCGCGCGCGGCGATCCGGCCGGAGGATCTCCAATGGGAGGACATCGCGGCACCGATGCAGCGCGCGCCGGCCGACAACTACACAGCGCGCGCCCAGCCGGTCGCATACGCGGCGCTGCCAGCACTCTTGGCGGAGCGCGCCATCGCGCGCAACCTCCGCATCAAAGTGGGCGGTGATCCGCGCGCGCTGGCCTGGGCACCGGGCCGAGACGGCGGAGTCGAGCTCCTCACGTGGCCGCCCTCAGCGCACATCGACAAGGCGGGCAAGCACTTTTATAGCTATCGTATCGCCCTGACGCTCCAGATGCTGCCCGGTGTGACTGAGCCACGGATTCATGCGCACTACGGTGTGCGGCGCTGGCGCGGCAGTCCAATCCTCGGCGCCGACGGGCAGCCGCGCATTCCTTCCCGCTGGTATCGCGCCTATCTGCGTCCCATGGATGGCTGGCTCGGGTGGTCCCGCGCCAACGCATTTGCGGTGGCCGAGTTTGGCACTGCCTTCGCGGGCTTGCGCAGCGATGGCGCAGGCCCGCTGCGCGCGCCGAGTTGGCGCAATGCGGTTCCCGACATCGCTGCACGCCTGAGCGTCGCATTCCCGCCAGCCAACGAGTACGCCGCCGATCCGACTCTATGGATAGGAGGCGCGTGCGGGGTCGAGCTGGCGGTGGTCGAGATGACGCCAGCCTTCCATCACGTGGGTGCAGGTATCGGCGCCGACGAGGTGGAGGAATTAACTTCGGCACTCGCCAAGGTGTTCGACGCTGAGTTCACGTTGGCACCCGCGCTGTATCGCCTGCCGAGCCGAAGCAACGTCCCAGCGCATCCGCTCCAAAAGCACATTCGAGAACTCCCAGTGGAACAGCGCCTTGCGGGGCTGCGCGACTCCGTGCTCGAGGGAACCGAAGGCGACGTCGTCGTTGAGGTGTGGTGGGCGACCGAGGCCATGCGTGACCTGCTCGTCGATCGGGTCCTTGCGCTTCTGCAAGGGTATCGTCCGCCGCTACACGGTCCCCATGGGAGCGCGGGCGAGGAACAGGATGGCGAGGAGCGCTATCGCGAGATGGTCGAGGAAGAGCCGGCGACAGCAGGCGAGGCTACCGCATCGAGCGCATCCAGCATATCCAGCGCGCGGCCACAGGCCCGTAAGCGCGAAACGGAGCCCCTCCCTCATCCTGCGCTCGGACCCATCATCACGGTTTTGCCTGGCGCCGATGGCGCGCGCCTGGTGATTGCTCCTCGCCCCTTGGGCCTACTTGGCGACCCGCTCGCGACGGCCGCGGAGGGGGGATCATTCCTCGAACGCACGCTCGCACGCGCCCAGCAGATTGTTGACTCGGTCGCAGTCGCCTCGAGCGCCACTCTCTCGCTGGTCGAGTTGCCCAACTACCGAGACCGCAGCCCCGAAATGCGCGCGATGCGGGCCCGCTTCGGCCAGCGTGATCCCAAGACCGCCCTGCGCCTTGGACTTGCGCGGACCGGCCGGGTGAGCCAGTTCGTGACACCTCCCGCAGCCGCCGATCTTGTCGCTGGAGCGCCCACGGACGAGTTGCGCCAGCGCGCGGAGAGCGCTGCTCTCGACGGACTGCGTCACCTCGGATTCTTGCCCGCCCCTATCGGGTTCCAATTCGCCCAGGGACACCACCAACTGCCGAATGACTTGCTAGTGGCGGCGGTGCGCTTTATACGCGTCACGCGCACGCGTTCTCTCGTGCGCGCCACCATCCCGGTCGTCGTGCTGATCCACACAGGGGAGCCGCGAGTGCACGTGTGGTTGCCCGACGGGTCTACGGCCGCTGTGCGCTCGTATCGGCGAGCCCTACTCGATCTGGCGACCTTCGATCCAGCACTAGCGCGAAACCAGAGCCAACTGAATGAGCGCCTCAAGACCTTCCTCCTGCACGGCCTCCCGAACCTCGGCGCGGCGAATGTCGTGATCCTGGTCGAGGCGCAGAACGCGCGCATCGGGTGGCCAGGCGTTGGCAACGAACAGCTCGCCTTCGACGCAATCCGCTACGGGCGTGGCGATCATGCCGTGCCGGTCGCCGGCGCGCGCGGACGCATGCGCTTGATCCGCCTTCGGACAGCGGAAAACGGCGAAACGCCAGAGTGGTATGTGCCAGGCGCGCGGCCAGGAAGCTCGGCTGCTGGCCTGTGGCGCGATCCGAACATCCCTCACCTGTTCTATGGGACCGCGGACAAGCCGCGTGGGATGAAAGCGGGGCGGCGGGGGAAGCAAGAGCGGCCGCAGGAGAAGCACGCGATCGCGTCGCTACTCGAGATCGTCCCAGCTGCTGTGCAGGCAGATGATCGCGACGCCGACGGGTTCGCCACGATCTGGGCGTACGCGGTGGAGCAGTGGCGGAGAATGGGCTATCTCGCCCCTGAACGTGAGATGACTCGCCTCCCGCTGCCTCTGCACCTTGCTGAGAAGATGCATGAGTATGTGCGCGTCATCGCGACCCGCGCCTTCCCCGAGGAAGACGATGGCGACGATGAGGACGAGGGTGACGACGTTGAAGTCGACCTCGAAGAGGAGTCTATTTGATCGCAGCTGAATTGCCTATGCTCCCGCGCGAATCCCCCAAATGCATTACAGAGGCCGCACTTTAACCACAGTGTTTACCCTAGTTCAGCGTGCGCGCTGAACTAGGTCGAGCAGCGGTGTCAGGTTCAGTTCTGCAAAAACCTCTGGTGCAGTTCACCCACATCTCGGCCCGTCC
>CAYMHP010000273.1:2518-8381 GCA_964390225.1 uncultured Solibacteraceae bacterium | reverse complement strand
TAATTCCGCAGAGCGTTGCTACTACCATGTCACAGTGTTCGAGAGCTGTGGCGAAGCGTTCACGTTTTTGCGGATTGTGGCGCAGCCAGTGCAGAAGCTTGGCAAACCCCCACTCGGAGGAGTAAACGCCCCCTGACCACCGAATCGCCTCGAGTTTCTGCGCGTGTGCCGCCGCGGTAATCTCGCCGGCCTCCTTCCACGCGCGGTGGTCACACCACAGGTAATAATCGTCGAGCGGCTCTAGCCGTTCATCCACCGGAATCACGCTTGACCCAGTGGTGTCGATCGCCAGGGCCTCGACCGCATTCCCATCGACGGCCGCCTCTTGAAGGGCACAGCGCATCGCTTCCACCAGGGCCCGCATGTGCTCCGCATGACTTTGTGTCGCGTGATCGGGATCGGCCTTCTGGCGGACCAATGGATACTCGGCGACACCGGACCCGAGCCGGCCGCGCACGCTGTCGAAAACCGAAACCCGTACGCTCAGCGTTCCGAAATCGACACCCGCAACAATGCTCATCGATGCCTCTCTGGCTCAGTTGTGTTGATGCACGTTCCAACTGAGATAGCGCGTCGTAGCCTCGTAGACGGCCGGTCCGACGCTCGCCAGGTTCGCCGCCACGTGATGCTCGAAGCCCTGCTCGCAAATATAGTGCAGCAGTTCCTGCATCCGCGGAATGTGGACAACTCCCGCGCCGCCGAAGGTTTCGAGTGGATCGTCCGTGAATTCCCCTTCGCCGACATAACCGCGGATCGTGCCTTCGCGATCGTTAGTCGAAAAGCGCGCGAAACTCATCGGCGCGGCCTTCACACGGCCGACACAGGTGCCGTACGTATTCTCTTTGCCGACTGTCCCGGCGATGATCTGCTGAAAATCCATCCGGACCTCGTTGAAAAAATGCTTCGGCAGGTTACTGCAATGGAAGCAGACAGCCTTATCCGGATCGCTGCCGTAGTTGTTATTCCAGTCGAGCAGAGCGCTAGGTGTTCCGGAAGCGAGTTGCAGCGCATGCATGCCGACCACGCCGCAAATATCCACCTCGCACGCGCTCGACAGGAGATTATTGCTCATCATGCTCATTACCGTGCAGGGAACAACGCCGAAGAACTCCTCGAGCGAGGTCCAACACTGGACGGCGCTGATCTGACAATCCGTCTGGCGCATCCAATGATCGATTACGGCGCCAAGCTTCGCCATTTTGAGCAGCGCGTCGCAAGGCACGCTCTCGTTCGGCACGTAGCGCCGGATCTCGTCGAGTTTCTCCCGAACGGCTGGGTCATCATCGCGCATCCGCTGGATGCGGCCCAGGATTTCAGAAAGGTCGATCGGCTCGACCGAGATACCGTAGGCTTCCAGCAGTTTCTCGCTATAGCGTACCGTGTTGAACGCAGCCGGACGGGCCCCGATGGCGCCGATCCGGAGCCCCCGCATCCCGCGCACTACGCGACACACCCCGGCGAAGCGGTCGAGATCGCGTCGAAACACTTCGGAATCGGGCGTCTCCGTGTGCAGGCTCGTCAGCGAGTACGAAATGCCGTATTGCTTCAGGTTGTTGCACACGGACATCTTGCCGCAGAAGCTGTCGCGCCGGTCACTGATGGTCATCCTACCCGGTGTATCGGGCGTGGCCTGCACCAGGACAGGTACGTTCAGCCGCGCCAGGCGCAGCGTATCGGCGATGGCTCGCTCGTCTCCGAAATTCGGCAGAGTCACGATGATTCCGTCAATCGCGCCATTATTCTTCCGGAACAGATCCGCGCAGCGGCCCGCCTCGGCACGGGTTTCGACGGCGCCGTGCTTGCTATCCTGCGTTCCCAGTGCAATGACGCCATAGCCGGCGTTCTCGAGGACCGAGATCATTTCTTCGCGGCCGCTCTTAGCCAGATGATCCGGGAAGAACCCCCGGTTCCCGACGATCACTCCGAAGGTGATGCCGCGTTGATTGGATTGCGTCATTAGTTCTGTCTCAAGAGCGAACACCGAACGAAGTGGAACACGCTAATACACCGCGATGAGGAGAGTGTCCACGCTGAAAAGAGAGCATGTGCGACGGCGGACCTTCGCGCGCCCGGCGACCTCTTCGAGGTTGATTCTTCAGATCAATTGTAGAACAAGCAAGCGCTTGAATCGACGTATTCTATATCGGACCATCCGAAATTGTGGCGCACCTGCATCCGGCGCGCGCATCCACTCCGGAGGCGATGCGCTCTGTTATACAATGGGCACGTCCGAGGGCGGGATAAAGGTGGGAACGCTCTCGCGGTCCTGCCTGGATGTGCCGGAGTGGTCCGGGCATCGCCCCTCGAGCGTCGTTCTCGACAGCACGGTTTCGACACCGCCCACTTCACCTCGAGGTATAAGAAGTTGCGAAGAACGTGCCAAGCGAGCATCCTGATTGCGAGTGCAACCCTCATGTCAGCGGCAACCACAACCACACGAGCGGATTTCGGCAAGACGCGCGACGGCGTGGCCGTCTCGATCTACACACTGAAAAACCAGAACAGCGTTACTGCGCGGATCACGAATTACGGGGGCATTCTCGTCTCGCTCGAGACACCCGATCGCAACGGGGCGATGGCGGATATCGTCCTCGGCTTCGATTCGCTGGACGGTTACTTGGCCCATCCCGGTCCGTTCTTCGGAGCACTGATCGGAAGATATGCCAACCGCATCGGTGAGGCCCGCTTTAGGCTCAATGGTCACGAGTATCGGCTCGACAAGAACGACGGCGCGAACTCGCTGCACGGGGGAGCCCGCGGTTTCGATAAGCGCGTCTGGATGCCGCGTGAATTGCCGGACGGAGCCGTGGAGCTTACCTACATCAGTAAAGACGGCGAAGGCGGATATCCGGGCAATCTCACGGCAACCGTCACTTATCGCCTCAGCGATGCCAACGAATTGCGGATCGATTACACGGCCATTAGCGATAAAGACACGGTAGTCAATCTGACCAACCACTCGTATTTCAACTTAAAAGGGGCTGGCGCCGGGGATATCCTGGGACATCTCGTTACCCTAAATGCGGATCGCTTCACTCCAGTGGACGCAGGCCTTATCCCTACCGGCGAGCTGCGGCCCGTCGGTGGAACGCCGTGCGATTTCCGCAATGCCACGGCCCCCGGCGCGCGAATCGAAGCGGACGACGAGCAACTCAAGCTTGGCAGGGGCTACGACCACAATTGGGTGCTGAACCGGCAGGGCGAAGGACTCGGCCTCGCCGCGCGCATTGAAGAGCCCTCCAGTGGCCGCGTACTCGAAGTCCGCACCACGCAGCCGGGCATTCAGTTCTATACCGGGAATTTCCTCGACGGCAGCATTAAGGGTAAGAGCGGCAAAGTGTACGGTCGCAGGTCCGGTCTGTGCCTGGAAACGCAGCACTTCCCGGATTCGCCGAATAAGCCGGCGTTCCCTTCCACCGAGCTGAAGCCGGGGCAGAAGTTTCAGAGCACGACCGTATTCCGGTTCCTCACGGACCGGAGCAAACCGTAACGGCGGCGCGAGACTGGAAGGTCGCAGGCCATGAGAGCCGCCGAGTTAGTGCAACAAAACAGAATATTACTGGCGGAGCACGCAATTCCGAACCCCGGGCCGGGGGAGGTTCAAGTGAGAGTCGGCGCGGTTGGGATCTGTGGCTCCGACCTGCTGAGTTTCACCTCTTCCGGGATCGGTGGGATGGAGTGCCATTACCCACAGATTTTGGGGCATGAACCCACCGGCGTGGTGGTCCAAGCCGGACCGGGAGTTTCCGGTTGGACACACGGTGATCGCGCGGCCTTGGAGCCTGCGCTGTATTGCTATCACTGCGAGTTCTGTCACACCGGCCGCCACAATATCTGCAACCAGATCCGTTTTCAGAGCTCCGGGCGAGTCCCGGGCTTTTTCCGCGAATATGTAAACCTTCCGGCAGAAAATCTACTCGCGCTGCCGCCCACCGTGAGCCTCGAAGAAGGAACGCTGTTCGAACCGCTGGCCGTGGTGTTGCACTCGATGAAATTCGTACAGTTGCAGCCGATGGAAACAGCGGCGGTTTTTGGCGCGGGCCCAATCGGTCTATTGACCATCGTGATGCTGAAAATGTCAGGCGCCGCCAGAGTCTGGTCCGTCGAGCCCGTTGCGCATCGGCGGGAGATGGCAATGAAAGCCGGCGCACATACGGCGATTGATCCCCACGCGTCGGGGGCCGCCCGCGAAATCCTTCACGATACCGGCGGCCGCGGCGTGGATATCACCATTGACTGTGCGGCACGCGAGAACTCGCTCGACGAATGCGCTCGGGCGACACGCAATGGCGGCAGGCTGGTGGTGACGGGCATCCCGCATGAACTGAAGACGCCATTCAACTGGCATGTCGCCCGCCGAAAGGAACTCGCTATTTTCAATGTCCGCCGTTCCAATGGAGAGTCCCAAACGGCGCTGCGCCTGCTGGCCGAACACCCCAGCCGCTTTCGCCCGCTGGTCACGCATGCCATGCTGCTGGAAGACATACAATCCGCCTTTGAGAAGCTCAGAAATTATTCCGACGGAGTGGGCAAAATCGTGATTGTCTTCAACTGATATTCCCGGGAGAGGCGCCCAAAGCTACTGCGGAATCCCGATCGGTGCCTGCTCCCTCATATGCACCGAGTCTCGTTCGTTCTCCAGGCAGTAATAATCGATGAGTTCGCTATCGAGCACCAGAGGTTGGTTCAGCTTTACAGTCCAAGGCGCCGTATAAGCCTTCGGATCGTTGATCGTGATCTCGACTTCCAGATTCCCGTACGTAGGCCGCCGAATCCTTTCGATCATTTTGCCCTGCTCCGTCAGTGGATTCCCGCTGGCGTCCAACCAGAGATCGTCACGGAAACCGGTAGTCTCCACGACCAGAGTGTCGCCTTCCCAGTGGCCCGTCGAATACCCGTTCCAGGTCGGATTCGGATCCTTCGGAAGCGGCCGTCCGTCGGTGAAGATCTGGCGATATTGCATATTTCGCTCGGTGAGGATGATCACGCGACCCGGGACCAGGAAAATCCTCTTGTAGTAATCGTCGGTCCAAATGCGTGGAGCTCCGCGCGGCATGCAATGCACGTTCGGATCGAGTCCCTGCTCGACCCGTCGTTTCTTCACCAGTTCGGCCGCCCACGGCTGGTAAGGCAAAGGAGTCTTCAGCGTGTAAGCAATATTGATGAACTCGCGGGAGATTTGCGTGTCCGTACACTGCGCCCCACACGGTGGTCCGATGTTGACCCATCCCCACATCCCGGAGAAGTCGGGTTTCCCGTCGGGGCTGCGCGGAGCTGGAGCGGCGAGATTAGGTTTTCCGTCCGGCGTGCGTGGCACTCCGGAAGTCGGATAGCCCAGCCACTGGCCGAACAGTGCCGCCGGCGCGGCGGCCAAAACTATTGGGAGCGCATAACGCAAAGTCGATCGCATGGACGTGATTCTCCTTATCATAGCCAGGATTGCTCAATCCGGCAGCAGGCCCGATTCGCGGCTATCCCAGAAACTCAGCCAATCGCCACAAGTGGAGCAACCGCAAACTCTTGATGGTCGCACACGAGACGACACGCAGGCATTATCACTCGATTCGACCCTTCACGAGTGCGCTTTATCAGTTCCCATCTCAACACCGACCATCAGCACCCCGGGGGAATGTAATGTGTACCGGAATCTCGAGTTCCCAAAGGGAGTATACGACCGGATCGCCGACTTCCATGCTGCGGATAAAAGAGACGGTTCCATTGCCCTTCGTGCGGCTACAATGTGGTTCGGAGAAGCTATGGAAAATTCGCGTCGGCACTTCCTGGGCCGTTTGTCTGCCGCTCTGATGAGTGCCGCCGCGGGATGCCGAACTCGGCACTGAGGTCCACGTCGGCCCAGTTGACG
>CAYMHP010000273.1:0-2508 GCA_964390225.1 uncultured Solibacteraceae bacterium | reverse complement strand
GGGGCCACCTATCTCCCCCTCCACCTTTGCCGAAGCCGAAAAACTCGTGCAGCTTGAACTTACCGATCGCGATCGCCAACTGGCCGCCGGCAGTTGGCCGAGAACCATGGCGCCGCTCTACGAGCGTCGCACCGGACAACGCAAGTTTTCCCTGCCGGAGTCCATCGCACCTGCTTCTCACTGGAATCCCGTTTTGCCGGGAGAGCAGGCTGGTCCCGAGCGTGATCGCTTCGTCCGCACGCCGAGCGCGCCGGACCCGCTGCCGGCTAACGACGATGACATTGCTTTCGCGCCCGTCTCCCGCCTGGCCCGCTGGATCGAAACACGCCAGCTCACTTCCGAACGGCTGACGGACCTTTATCTGAACCGCCTTGCGCTTCGATCCCAAGCTGCGGTGTGCCATCACAATTACTCGCGAACTGGCGATCTCCCAGGCTCAGCAGGCCGACCGCGAGATTGCCGCCGGACACTATCGCGGCCCGCTTCACGGGATTCCATGGGGTGCCAAGGACCTGCTCGACACCTCAGGCATTCCGACAACTTACGGAGCTGAGCCATACCGCAACCGCCTGCCCGCGCAAGACGCTGTTGTGGTGAAGCGTCTTCACGACGCCGGCGCCGTTCTTGTCGCCAAGCTGAGCCTGGGCGCGCTCGCGCTCAACGACATCTGGTTCGGCGGCCAGACGATGAATCCCTGGCTTCTGGAGGAGGGGTCGTCCGGATCGAGCGCCGGGCCCGGGGCCGCCACCGCCGCGGGGCTGGTGGGCTTCTCCATCGGAAGCGAAACGGAAGGCAGCATCGTTAGCCCTTCCATGCGCTGCGGCATCACCGGACTGCGGCCCACTTACGGCCGCGTCCCGAGAACCGGCGCTATGACACTCTGCTGGTCGCTTGACAAACTCGGGCCCATGACCCGCAGCGTTGAGGACGAGCTTCTCGTGCTGCACGCCATCTCCGGTCGGGACGCGGGCGATGCCGCTAGCGTTCCCAGTCGCCTCGACTTCGATTCCGCGGCGCCCGTCGCCGGACTGCGGGTCGGCTATATCGAGAGTTGGATGAACGAGAGCCCGGCAACCGACGTCGATCGCGCAGCGTTGGAAACCGCCCGCAAGGTAGGCATGAATCCCGTTGCGGTTTCCCTGCCTGACTGGCCCTATGACGCGCTGAACCTGATTCTTTTCGCGGAGGCAGCGGCATCGTTTGAGGAACTCACTTTGGGCGGCCACCTCAAAGAACTGAGAATGCAGGTTCCTGACGCGTGGCCCAACCTCTTCCGCCAGGCGCGCTTCCTTTCTGCCGTAGACCTGGTGCAGACCGACCGCTTTCGTCGCAGCGTGGCTCAAGAGATGGCGCGCATCTTCTCGCAGGTGGACTTGCTGCTTGTCCCTTCGCTGCGGGATGAAATACTCACCATAACCAACTTTACCGGTCACCCGTCCCTAACTCTTCGTGCCGGGTTCGTTGAAGTGGCGGAAGCGCGCAGCGATTGGGCTCCGGATCCCGCGCACCCACTCCCCAGGTTTTCGCCTCGGCGCCGGGTTCCTCACGGCGTTACCCTTATAGGACGTCTGTTCGAGGAGGGCACGCTCGGGCGCGCAGGAGTCGCTCTCGAACGAGGCTTCAACGTCGCCAACGAGCGCCCGGCCGGATTCTGAGACGTTTCTTCCAACCAGTTGCCCTTTGGTCCGGAAATTCAGCCGCGGCATTCATGCCGCTATTCTCGAGGCCTTACGGCTAACAGGAACCGCGGCATGACTGCCGCGGCTGAAAATCCGTATGACTGGACTCCCGCAAGGCGCCGGAGTCAAGCTAGACTTGAGGTGATGGACGAGTGGTATTTGATTGCTGACCGCAAGATTCGGGAGGCAATGGAGGAAGGCGCCTTCGATCACCTCGAAGGCGCGGGCAAACCACTCGACCTTACCGAGAATCCTTTCGAGGATCCCTCGGATCGCCTCGCCAACCGACTGTTGAAGAACAACGGATTCGCGCCGGAGTGGATCGAAGAAGCGAAGGAAATTGAGGCCGAATCCCGCCGCCTGCGCGCTCGCGGCGAAGCTATCAGCGATGATTTGAGAAGCCGCGTGGCCTCCCTGAACCGCCGAATCCTCTCTTTCAATCTGAAGGCTCCAGCGCCAAGTCTGCACAAAAGGCCATTTAAGGTCGGTTCGTAACCCAAGCGTCGTCGCCCCAAGACTTACGGCTGACGCTGGTGACGGCGAACCGACACTGATTGGGGTCCTCTTCGCGATTCGTAACCAGAAACTGCTGTCCATGCAACATCCGCGCGCGAGTTTCAGGAGCATCTACAACCGCGATCTTGACTGGCCTCGCCATCTCGATTACCTACTTCAATTACGAGCATAGCCCCGAAACGGAGACCGGCACCAACTGTCCTTTGGTGCAAACCAGCGTGTACTGGCCGGTCTATTGGAGAAGTGGGCCCGAGTTCGATCTGCCTATGCCCGACGCGTTTGAAGCGCAATGGCTATTACTTCAGCTGGAGTT
>CAYMHP010000272.1:1384-8405 GCA_964390225.1 uncultured Solibacteraceae bacterium | reverse complement strand
ATCACAGTGCCGGGCAGCTTCATTACACCGAGCGGCCTGGCCACGATGGGTTTTGGGCCGTCCGCGGTGTTGGGTGTAAAGATCGCTCAACCCGACCGCGCCGCAGTCGCCCTGATTGGAGACGGCGCCTTCGGCAGCAACATGTCTGTAGTTGCTACCGCGATGGAGGCGAATATTCCGGCCGTTTGGGTGGTCATGGACAACTCCGCATTCGGCACTATTGCAGGGCTGGAGAAGATGCACTACGGCTGGAGTTACGGGTGCCTGTTCGAGAAAGACGGAAAGCCGTATAGCGTGGACTATGCCGCCGTCGCGCGCGCCTGTGGAGCCAACGGCATCCGGATCAACGCTGCCGACGAACTCGGCCCGGCCCTGCGCGGCGCCCTCGCCTCTGGAACTCCGACGGTGATTCAGGTTCCCATGGAGAATGCGCCGACTCCCACGCCGGGCTATTGGAATATCAACGACATTTACCGCCAAGGCTGTTAGAGAGGTGAGGCGCTTACGCGCTCTGACGGCAGTTCGTTTCGCTGGTAAACGCAAGCAACAAGACGGTAAGGATCGACCAAGCCACGCTCAATAAGAAACCGGTCTGAAACGCGCCGACTCCATAAACGCGTAAGCCATTCGCAAGTTGGCCGCTCCAGCGCTGGTCGAGCACCCAGCCGATCCCGGGCTGTAGCAGCATGGGTCCGATCATGTTGCCGGAGTTGATCAAACCGGTGATGGCGCCGGAATATTTGATCGGAACCGACTCTTTGCCGTGGGCAAACCCGATGATGACCGAACCCGTGGCGAGGCTCACGATGGCCGCAACCGCAATAAAGGCGGAGAGGGTCAATCCGTTCAGGTAGTACATCACGAGCCAACCGGCGGCCGAAACCACAGCGCCGCCGACATAGATCGGTTTCCGGCGGCCTACTTTATCGGAGAGGTAGCCGCAGATCGGGCTGGCCAGCGCCCAACAAATGATCATCACGGAGCAAACGCCGGCAGCGGTGGTGGTCGGCAAGCCGAAGCGGGCTTTCAAAAACGGCGCGCCCCAAAGGCCGGTGAAAGTCATGATGGGGCCCACTAGTCCGCCTTGCGCGAGGAAGATCAGCCATGTGTTGCGGTACGCGAAAATCCGCCGGACGTCGGCGGCGAGGGACGCGATGCGTTCGTGCTTTTGCGCCTGCAACTCCGGTGGTGCGTAACTTCGGAATCCGCGATCCGCGGGATCGTTCTTTACGAGGGCCCACGCCAGCAGCCCCACAACAAGAATGACTGACGCAGACGCCATAACCACTTCGCGCCACCCGAACTGTTCGATCAGTAGCCGCAGCGGTACCTGCGCGACCAGCGCGCCGAGATTGCCGAAGCACAGGCCAAGTCCAGTTAGCATCGCGAACCGTTCGGAAGGAAACCAGTGCGTCGCCAGGCGGAGCACCACGAGCCACGCGACGGCGGTCGCGATGCCGATGACCGCACGTCCGGTGCACGCCAGAACAAAGCTGGTCGTAGCCCCAACTAAGAACGTGCCGGCAGCCGCCGCCAGGGAGCCGGAAATGAGCAGCCTCCGGGCGCCCCAAGAGTCGATCAACACCCCGACGGGAATCTGCATCACGACGTAGAAGTAAAAATAGAACCCTGAGAGATTGCCGAGGTCCTTGGCGCTGATGTGAAAATCGCGCATCAGTTCCGTGGTCATGACCGCCGGCGAAACCCGTTGATAAAAGCCAGTCAGGTAAAAGAGAGCGGCAATCCCCCATATGGACCATGACAGCCAGCGGGGCGCAATGGGCGAGTCCTTTTGGAGCCCACCCTGTGGAGGTATGGACGCGCTGAGCGGATTAGCCACTGGTCCTCAGTTTTTCGGCATCGGCCTTGGCGTGATGTCGGCATCGGTGAGACCGAGCGACCACTTGATCGCCTCCAGCCACATGGTCTGGAGCTGCGGATTGTCCCATGCCTGCACTTCGTGGCCGAATGAGGAGACGAACACGCGGCCTTTGCCGTATTTCTTAACCCAGGCCTGAGGGTAATCGCCATCGGTGCGGTGAACTCCCGGGTGCTTCATGTCGACTTTGGTGGTGTCGAGCCTGAGGAGAACCCGGATATCGTTTCGCGAAAAATCCTTGGCCTGGTACATCTCATCGCGGATCATGAACACGCGCGGAAACTGCTTCATGGCCGGAAACGCGGGGTCCTCGACGATAATTGGCGCTTCGATCAGGTTCCAGGGGTGCCCGTCATAGCGTGCGCCCAACATTTCGCCGAATTCCGGCCAGGAGAGAAAGGCCGTATCGGCCGTGTGGGCGGCGACGAAGCCCCTGCCGTCGTCTCGCACGAAAGAGAGCAGATCCGCCTTTTGCTGGTCGGTAAGTTCGATCTCCCGCATTCCGAAGAAGAAAATGCCGTCAAAGTAGTTCAGATTCTTGTTGACCGGCCAGTCGCGGCCGTCGGCAAACACGGAAATGTTTTGCTTGGTGATGAGCTGTGAATCGGTGCGGAGGTAGGCGTCGAAAAGACCGGTATCGCGCCCCATCTTTTCAATCACGGCCATCGCGTGAGAGACGGAATCGTGATACGCACCGCCGTAACGGGTATCGCACCAGACGAGCAGTTGCTTCCGGTCAGGGCGCTGAGCGGCACGGCGTCCGGGCGGAGTTTGTGCCGCCAACACGACCGAAAACAATAGAAAACAACCGGCTACGGTACGTCTGGACATGACTTGGCCGCGACCTTTCCCTTCAGATTCTAGTCCCTTCAGATTCTAGCGCTCGGTGTTCCCGGTGAGGCCCGCTGAGATTCAGGGAAACGGTGGCGCTACGGTAACGCCAGGCTGCCGCCGTGTAACAGTGTTAGCACCGTAACTGCATTGTTTGATTTGGTTTGGAGTGATAGCTTCAGTTCATGGCCCGGTCAATCACCCCCGAAGAGAAGCAGTATGCCCAGGAGTTGCTCGAGCGCGCCCGGCGCGCTATGTGCTTGATTGAAAACTACGACCAAGCCCGGATCGACCGGCTCTGCCAGGCGGTGGGATGGGCCACGGCCAATGAGAAGACGTTTACGCGGCTTTCCTACATGAGCGTCGACGAGAGCGGATTGGGCGATCGCGATGGGCGGCCGAACAAACGTTTCAAGATCATGGGAATTCTGCGAGACGCTCTCCGGCAGAAGAGCATGGGCATCATCGAAGAGATTCCCGAAAAGGGAATTGTAAAGTACGCGAAGCCGGTGGGGGTGATCGCGTCGCTCGTGCCAGTGACGAATGCCTCGCTGACGGAATCAGGAAACGGGATTTACTCGCTGAAGTGCAAGAACGCCATCATTTTTTCTCCTCACCCCGCCAGCAAGAAAACCACTGTTGAGACGGTGCGCATCATGCGTGAAGCCCTGCGGAGGCAGGGCGCGCCGGAGGATCTCTTCCAGTGCATCGAAAAGCCTAGCATTCCGCTGGCCCAGGAACTGATGGCGATCTGCGACCTCACCATCGCGACGGGCGGGTCCGCCATGGTGAAAGCCGCGTATAGCTCGGGAAAGCCCGCGTATGGCGTTGGGGCTGGCAACGCGACCATGGTCATCGACGAAACCGCCGACATCGCGGAGGCGGCCCGGAATACCCGGATCAGCAAGACGTCGGATTTCGGTTCCGGCTGTTCAGCGGATGGAAATCTCCTGGTCGACGAAATGATTTATGACCGCTTTCTCGATCAACTACAAAACGAGGGCGGATACCTGGTTACTGAAGGCGAGAAGCAATGCCTGCAGGCGATCCTGTGGGACTCGGAAGGACATCGCACGCCAGCCACGGTCGCGCGATCGGCCGCGCGGATTGCGGAAATCGCCGGCTTTCGGATCCCGGCAGGCAAGAGCTTCTTGATCGTGGAAGAGAACCAGATCGGGACGGAGCACCTGTTTTCGAGCGAGAAGCTGTCGCCCGTTCTGGCGATCTTTAAGTACAGTGGCTTCGAGAACGCTTTACAGATGGTTCGGCAGATCTACGAAGTCGGCGGCAAAGGGCATTCTTGCGGAATCTACTCTTTCAACGACGAGCACATACATCAGCTCGCATTGGTCGCGCCGGTAAGCCGCATGATGGTTCGGCAACCTCAATCGAAAGCAAACGCCGGGGCCTTCAATAACGGGATGCCGATGACCTCAAGCATGGGTTGCGGCATCTGGGGCGGCAACATCACCAACGAAAACATCTCGCTCAAGCACTACATGCAGGTAACGTGGGTCAGCCGGCCCATTCCCGAAGATCGGCCATCGGAAGCGGAATTGTTCGGAGAGTTCTACAACAGCGAGGTTTTTTAGACCCTCACTTCACGCGCGAGATCGACAAGCCGTCGAGCTTGTCGCGATAGATCGGGAGGATGACGGATTCGAGCCGGGGATGCGTCGCCATCGCATCGTTGAAGGCCTTCGCGCCTCGCGCGTTGGCATCGCCGGGAGACACTTCCAATACCCGGCCATTACGAATTACATTATCGGCCAGAATAAGACTGCCCGATTGCGTCAACTCCAGAGCCAGCCTCAAATATTCCACGTAGCGGGGTTTGTCGGCGTCGATGAACACCAGATCGAACGGCCTTTCCCCGGAAGCAGCCATCTGTCGCATGGTTTCTCCGGCAGTGCCGACGCGAACTTCCACCTGGCCCTCAAGACCCGCCAGTCGCAGGTTTTTTCGAGCCACGTCAGCATTTTTCGGATCGACTTCTAACGTAATCAGCTTGCCTTCGGGTGGTAGTGCGCGAGCCAGCCAGGTCGTGCTGTAACCGCCGAGCGTGCCGATCTCCAGGATGCGGTGGGCGCCGGATATCTTCGCCAATAAGTACAAGAATTTTCCTTCACTGGGCGAAACATTGATGGCAGGAAGCCCGGCCCGCTCGGAATTTTTGAGGTTCTCTGCCAAGACCGCATCTTGCGGAGCACAGAGCGCCTCCACGTAGCGGTCCACGCGATCAATCAACTTCTCGTCAATCGATTCCATTCCCACGAGATACGCTATCACACGCAAGCTGGGCAACGACTTCGTTACCGTGGCGCTACCGTTACTCTATTGGTCTGGCAGATCCCGAATGTTAGCATTTACCCGTCAGTCCGCGGCCCGTCGCGCAGGCGCGTGGGGCGGACCTAGGGGGTCGCTTGAAAAATTGGCATTGCAGGATTCTGGCGGGCCTGCTCAGTTGCATGGCTCTGTGGGCGCAGGCAGTTTCCACCTCTCAGATTTCGGGGACCGTCCAGGACTCGACGGGGTTGGCCATCGAGGGGGCCCTGGTCAAGGTCACACAGACCGATACGGGGTTTGCCCGCGACGTTTCTACTGCTGCGGACGGATCGTATACGCTGCCCAATCTACCCGTCGGGCCCTATCAGCTTCAAGTCACTAAACAGGGATTCAACGCGTTTGTGCAGACTGGCATCGTTCTGCAAGTGAATACGAATCCGGTCATCAATGCCACCTTGAAAGTGGGGGCAGTGACCGAATCAGTCGAGGTCGTTGCGGGCGCAAACATGGTGGAGACTCACACCAATGGCGTCGGACAGGTAATCGA
This sequence comes from uncultured Solibacteraceae bacterium, assembly GCA_964390225.1. Lineage (GTDB taxonomy): Bacteria > Acidobacteriota > Terriglobia > Bryobacterales > Bryobacteraceae > PSRJ01. The sequence continues at coordinate 2,862 of CAYMHP010000272.1, read as the reverse complement.
TCAACAGCGCGTGGTAGACCTGCCGCTGAACGGACGCCAAGCCACGGACTTGATTTACTTGTCGGGCGGCGCCACAACCGCGCCCGCCGGCGATCTGAACACAAACAAGAATTATCCGACCCAAACGATTTCGGTTGGGGGGCGGCTTGCCCAATGCGATCAGCTATCTCATGGACGGGGCGTCGAACAACGATCCGTTCAACAACTTGAATCTGCCATTTCCATTTCCGGACGCGCTGCAGGAATTCAAAGTCGAGACCAGCGCCATTCCGGCGCAATACGGCCAGCACGCGGCGGCAGCTGTGAATGTTGTGACCAAGAACGGAACTAACGAATTCCACGGCGACGCCTTCGAGTTTCTTCGCAACGGCGTATTCAATGCGCGCGATGCCTTCGCCACCGCACGGGACAGCCTGAAACGCAACCAGTTCGGCGGCACTCTCGGCGGGCCGATCCGGCATGACAAGCTGTTTTTCTTCGTCGGCTACCAGGGAACAATTGTGAAGTCGGACCCGCCGTCGACTACAGCGAATATTCCCACGCAAGCGATGTTGAATGGCGATTTCACCGCATTCGCCTCCGCGGCTTGCCAGGGGAGCAACCGCACGTTGGCTGCCCCATTCTCGAATAATCAAATCTCGCCGTCTCTATTCAGCACACCGGCGCTGAACTTAATCAAACACCTGCCGGTCACGCAGGCCAACCAGTGCGGGTTGGTTCAATACGGAATCATCAACGACAACAATGAGCACCAGGCGCTGGGAAGACTCGATGATCAACTGAGCAACAAGCATTCGTTGTATGTCCGATACTTCGTCGCCAATTACCAAAATCCAGTGACGCTTGATCCCAACAACGTTCTGAGCGCGAATAAAACCGGCGTCGACGACCAGTCGCAGTCTTTTGTGCTCAGCGATAACTATACGGTCAATCCAAGTCTGATTGCGTCTTTCCACGGGACCGTGAACCGCACGCACGCGTACCGCGTTGTGCCGCAGTACTTCACACCGAGCGATCTGGGCGTAAATATGCACGATCTGCTGCCGGGCTTTATGGGGATTTCGGTGGCTAGCGGTTTTTCGCTGGGAACGGGCGCTACGAACCCGGGTTATTTCAACTCCACCGCCTTTCAACTCGCGGAGGATATCAATTTGATCCGTGGCTCGCACCAGCTCGCGTTTGGTGTGAACTATATTCGCGCGATCATGAATACGCTGAACAACCGGCCAACGAACGGCCAATTCACGTTCAGTAACACGACCAATTGCGCCGGATGCACGGGTCTGGCCCTCGCCGACTTCATGATCGGAACGGTCAGCGGCGGATTTCTGCAAGGCGGGCAGGTATATGACAATGACCGCGCGAATTTCATTGGAATCTACGCGCAGGATTCCTGGAGAATCAGCCGCAGATTGACTGTCAACTACGGAGTGCGCTGGGAATACTTCGGCTATCCCACTCGTGTCGACCGCGGCTCG
>CAYMHP010000272.1:0-1374 GCA_964390225.1 uncultured Solibacteraceae bacterium | reverse complement strand
GTGCGCTGGGAGCCGTTCCTGCCGGAGACCAACCGGAATGGTTACGTGGAGCACTTCGACCCGACGTTATTCGCCGCGGGTTTCCGGAGCCCCCAATACATCAACAGCCCGGCCGGCCTCATCTACCCTGGAGATTCGGGATTTCCGGGCATGTCGAATGTCTTCAGTCGGAAAAACCAGTTCGCGCCGCGAGTGGGCATGGTTTGGGATCCGAGAGGCGATGGGCGCATGACGGTCCGGGCTTCGTATGGCATTTTCTATGACACGCCCCAGTTGTTCTACTACACGCGCTTTGCGAATAATCCGCCATGGGGTGCGCAGATCAGTCTGCCTTTGGCCAATTTTGCAAATCCCTGGGCCACTTACCCGGGCGGCGATCCGTTTCCGGGCCTCTACACGGTTTCGAAAAACATGCCGTTTCCCTTTGCCGGCGTCTATGTGAATATGCCTTTGCACACGAAACCGCCTTACGTTCAGCAATGGAATCTCAGCCTTCAAAAGCAAGTGGGAGGGAGTCTGCTGCTCTCGGCGAGCTACTTCGGAAACACGACCACGCACCTCTGGGACAGGTGTCGAAGCCAATCCGGCACTGCCGGTGCCGGGCGCAACACAGGCTACGGAAAACCAGCATCGGGTTCTGTACCTTCTGAACGTGGCGCAAGGCCAGTATTACTCTATGATGGGGCAGGTGGACGATGGCGGCAAGTCAAGCTACAACGGGCTGCTGCTCAGCGCACAACGTCGAATGAGTAACAACTTCAACGTGCTAACGAACTTTACCTGGTCACATTGCATCGGCGATCCGGAGACTACGGAGCTTACGGGTCCAAGCTACGGAAACCCGAACAGCCGCCAAATGGATCGGGCGAACTGCAGTTCCGACCGCCGCCGGATTTTCAATTTATCGTTTCTCGCCAACACACCGCGGTTCAGCAGCAGAGTGACAAATGCGATTTTGAACGGATGGCAGTTCTCGACCATACTGCGCTATCAATCGGGAAACTATACCACCGTCACGGCAGGCTCGGATCTCAATCTCTCCGGCATCGGGAACCAGCGCCCCAATGCGACGGGTGCGAATCCAGTCCTTGCGGAAGCGGTACCCGGGAGCCAGCGGTTCAGCGTTCAATATCTGAATGCCACGCCTTTCACTGTACCCTCCGGAATCGGCAAGGGTGCCTTCAGCACCGCCGGTTTGGGTCCAGGTAGCTTTGGGAGTCTTGGCTCGTTGAACATTTTAAACCCGGGAATGGTTCAGGTCGATATGAAACTCGCGCGGAGCTTCCGAGTTCGCGAGCGCCAGACGGTCGAGTTTCGCTGGGAGGTGTTCAATGTGCAGAACCTGGTGAACCTCGGCGTGCCAAATACTGTGCT
>CAYMHP010000271.1:8086-8523 GCA_964390225.1 uncultured Solibacteraceae bacterium | reverse complement strand
TGGATTCGAGCGGCCGGGTGACGCACTTCATCCTCAGCGCCGCGGAGGGTGATGCTCGATACGACCGCACTCGCTGACGCTGGACCACTGTTCCTCCTGCAGCCGGAACAGCCCACGAGTATACATAGCCGGAGAGGAGAATTACCCGCGGAATTAGGGCGAAAGAGCCTCCAAACCCCCAGGTCCATTAAGGAAATCACAGAATCTGCGCGTGCGCTTACCTCTCGGCTTCTCCGGCGGTTTGAATCGTACGTCAGGCTTGCGGTTCCGGGAACCTGGCCAGAGCATAGACGCCGGTCAGTGCCTCTACGACCAAATTTATGTGACTTCGCCAGCTCCCTCCATATAGAATCGGTGCAACGGGGAGAACGTTCTCAGTTTGTCGACGACAAAAGCGTTGCGGGCCACGGTGTTGTTCCTGTTGTTGGCCGGGCGGT
>CAYMHP010000271.1:0-8076 GCA_964390225.1 uncultured Solibacteraceae bacterium | reverse complement strand
ATGCGACCGGTGCACCAGTACTGGGTGCGGTGGTCACGGTCGAAGGCACCGATGGCAGCCGAGGCACGACGGTGACCAATGACGACGGGATGTTTCAGATCTCGTCTTTGCCGCTCGGCAATTACACCGTCAGGATTTCCGCCAATGCTTTGTCCGACTGGACCGCAACCAATGTATCTGCGTCCGCCAACCCGGGATCGAAGCCCCTCGTGGCTATCTTGCAGGTCGCCCCGAACGTCACGGCAGTAACGGTCGGGGCAGGGACGGAGGAAGTGGCAGCGGCACAGGTCAACCAGGAGCTGAAGCAGCGGGCATTGGCAGTGATCCCGAATTTTTACGTGACCTACGAGAAGCATCCTGCGCCATTAGTAGCGAAGCAGAAATTGCATTTGGCGTTGAGGACGCTGCTGGATCCAACGACGTTCGTCCTGGTGGGGGTGACCGCCGGTATTCAGCAGAAGAGGAACAGCTATTGGCAGTTTGGACAGGGTGGGGAAGGTTTTGCCAAGCGATATGGGGCTACGTACGCCATAGCTGCCAACCGGGTTCTGATTACGGGAGTGCTGATGGACTCGGTTCTGCATCAGGATCCGCGGTACTTCTACAAGGGGCAGGGAACGACGCTTCAACGAGCGTGGTACGCGTTTAAGGCGGCCTTTCGGGCGAAGGGCGACAACGGGAAGTGGCAGCCGCCGTACTCCGAGCTGATAGGGTCGGTTGTTTCGTCCGAGATCTCACAGACTTACTACCCGGGTTCGAGGACCCAGTACACCCTGCTCGGCAGAGGCCTGTTGTTCCGGTTTATGGGGCGGGTGGCTGTGGATTTGTCTCAGGAGCTGTTGCTGAACAAGTTGACCACTAATGCGCCGCCCGACGCGAAGGCGCCTGTTCTGCGGGAGGGGACTCCCGTGCCCCTGATTGCCGTGGCTGGTCTGAACACGCAGGGCGTCCCAACGGGCAAGACTGTGAGCTTTGTGCTGGCGCAGGACTTGGTGGTAGATGGAAAGGTAGTCGCGAAGGCAGGCGCGGTGGCCTCCGCACAGGTTGGTCAAGTCAGCCTAGGTACGGCTCCAGATGAGCCGGGCGACGTTGGGTTGGAACGGGTAATGCTGCGAGCCGGCGGCATGAACGTGCCGCTACGGAGCAGCGAGGTACGGGGAGTCGCCGGCCCGATGCAATACAAGCAACTGCCCGGATCCGGGAAGCTCGCAGTCACGTTGTACGTAGCGGAGAGCGTGCAGTTTCCAGAGCCGCAATGAGCGCCTGTCGCAGATAGATGGCGTCATGGTCAATCCGTCTTCAGATGATGACGCATGATTGAGCGCGGCGGCACATGGCGGCGCTGTTTCCTCTCTTCATCGTCGCACGGCTACGCAATGGAATGGACGGTGCGCAATCACTCTCTGCAATTGAAGTGCAACTCTGAACGCACTTGCGTGTGATTCCGGCGAATTGCCGGTTGGGTTGTGCTCTTTCCCTCACCGTGCGAATTCGCGCAAAAAGGAGCGGGGCGGCGCGCGCCACTAGAATAGGAGTATGGTTTCGAAGTGGCTCGCCGTCGCGGCTTGCGCGGCGGCGTTCGCATTCGGCGCCGAAACGGCGCAGAAAATTTTCCCTTACAACTACACGCAGGAAGATCTGCCGAATGGGTTGCGTCTGGTGACTGTTCCCACGGACTATCCCAATATCGTCGCCACGTTCATCGTGGTGCAGACCGGCTCGCGAAATGAAGTCGAGCCGGGGCACACCGGGTTCGCGCACCTGTTCGAGCATCTGATGTTCAAAGGGACGCAGAAATATTCGTCTGCTCAATACGATGCCGCCTTACAGCGCATCGGCGCCAACTCCAACGCTTTCACCACTCGCGATTACACCTGCTATCACACAACGTTCTCGAAGGAAGATCTCGGGACGGTGCTCGCCATGGAGGCGGACCGGTTCCAGAACCTGAAGTACAGCGAGGCCGAGTTCAAGACCGAGACGCTGGCCGTGCTCGGCGAGTACAACAAGAACAGCGCCAGTCCCGGAACGAAGCTGGACGAGGTCCTCTCCGACACCGCGTTCGACCGGCACACGTACAAGCACACCCCCATGGGCTTTCTGAAAGATATTCAGGACATGCCCAACCAGTACGAATATAGCCTCAAGTTCTTCGACCGCTATTACCGGCCGGAGTACACGACCATCATCGTGGTTGGAGACGTGAAGCCGAAGGCCGTCCGGTCCCTGGTGGACAAGTATTGGGGCGATTGGAAACGCGGCAGCTACAAACCCGAGATTCCGGCAGAGCCGCAGCAGGAGGCGCCGCGCATGGGTCATGTGGATTGGCCCACCTCGACCCTGTCGCTTCTCGCGATCGGTTACAAAGGGCCGGAGTATGGCAACGACACCAAAGATACGGCGGCGCTCGAAGCGCTCTCGTTTCTCGGGTTCTCTCCGAGTTCCGACCTCTATCAGAAGCTGGTCATTCAGGAGCAGAAGGCCGATCAACTGATGGCCGACAGTCCGGCAAACGTCGATCCGGCGTTATTTGAAATCGACGCTCGAGTGAAGAAGGCGGAGGATCTGGAGTACGTCCGCGACCAGATTCTCGAGACCGTCCGCACGTTCCGCGAGAAGCCCGTAGATGCCGCGCGGCTCGACGCCGTGCGCAACCATTTGCGTTATAGCCTCGCTCTGCAGATGAACAACAGCGAAACCATTGCCCGGATTGTCGCCGGGTTCGTCTCGCTCCGGCGGACACCGGAGACCATCAACAAGTATTACGAGCAACTCGCGCAGCTTACGCCGGAAGACATCCAACACACGGCGGAAAAGTTCCTGGTAGAGAACCGCCGCACCATCATCACGCTTACCGGTCCATCGGCGACGGAGGCGTCCGCGAAGTGAAATTGCCGGCGGTATTCCTCATGTTCGCGTCGGCCGCGCTCGCCCAGATGCGGCTGGTCAGCTTGCCGAGCAAATCTCCGCTGATCAGTTTCCGTATCGTGTTCACCGCGGGCTCGGCTCTGGACCCGGCCGACAAACCTGGCCTGGCGTATCTTACGGCCACGATGCTGGGGCGCGGGGGCACCAGGGAGCTGACCTACAAACAAGTCGTGGACACGCTTTTTCCCATGGCTGCTTCCGTTGGCGTCCAGGTGGACAAGGAGATGACCACCTTCTCCGGCGCGACGCACGCGGAGAACCTGGAGGCCTACTACAAGGTCTTCCGCGCCGTGCTGCTCGACCCAGGTTGGCGCGAAGAGGATTTTCAGCGCGTCAAGGATGATGCCATCAATTTTCTGCGCGTTAATCTGCGCGGGAATAATGACGAAGAGTTGGCCAAGGAGGTTCTCGAGCAGAACATTTTCGAGGGCACGCCCTATGGCCACTACTCGGTGGGAACAGTCTCTTCGCTCGAGAAGATCACGCTCGAGGATGTGAAGCAGTTCTATCGCGCGCAATACAGCCAGTCGAACCTGATCCTCGGAATTGCGGGAGGATTTTCGCAGGCGTTTCTCGAGAAGATGCAGAAGGACTTTCGGGGGCTTCCGGAGGGCTCCGGTTTCCGTCCCCGGGACAAGATCCCTCAGGTCATTCAGCACACGCGGGCGGTGATCGTCGATAAGGATACGCGATCGGTGGCCATTTCCCTCGGCTTTCCGACTCTGGGCACGCGTTCGAACGCCGACTACCCGGCGCTGCTGTTGGCGGCGTCCTACCTCGGCCAGCACCGGTCGAGCGCCGGGCTGCTCTACGACCGCATGCGGGAAAAGCGCGGGCTCAATTACGGCGACTATGCCTATATCGAGTACTTCCCCAGGGGCATGTTCCAGATGGAGCCCAGCCCGAACCTCGCGCGCCGCTACCAGGTATTCCAGCTTTGGATCAGGCCCGTGGAGCCGCCCAACGCGAAGTTTGCGTTGCGGCTGGCGCTCTTCGAGCTGGACAAATTGATCAAGGAAGGCATCCCCGAGGACGCGTTCGAGCGAACGCGCGATTTCCTGGTGAAGTACGTAAACCTGCTGACGCGCACCAAGAGCGCCGAGCTGGGCTACGCTATCGACAGCATCTATTATGGGACTCCGAACTACAATACCTTTGTCAAAATGCGGTTGGCCAAGCTGACGCGAGACGAAGTTAACCGCGTCATCCGGCGCTACTTGCGGACGGACAGGCTTGTCATCGTAGCGGTCGCGAAGAACGGCCAGGAGCTCAAGCAGCAGTTGACGAGCGACGAGCCGTCGCCGATCACTTATAACTCGCCCAAACCGCCCGAGATCACCGAAGAAGACAAAATCGTCGAGAAGTTCCCGCTGCACCTCCGCCCCGAAGACGTTTCGGTCGTGCCCGTCGCCCAGGTCTTCGAGTAGGCGGGAGCGCTCCGGAAGCGCGAAAAGCCGATTACGGTGTCGTTTTCCGCAGTTTGGGGGAAAACGCTCACGCGGGTCCGCTGGATATATTTCAAAATAGGACCCTTTTAGCGTTATTTGAAACGGCAGCCGAATTGCCCATGCCCCACCGGCGGAGGTGTCGGTGCGGCTCGAAGCTCTTTTCATATCGGCGCTCCTTGCGGCGGCGGCCTGGTCTACAGGGGCCGAGCAGAAGCCGAAGATTATTTACGTGCGGCCGGAAAACGTCCCGGTCACCGATGGGGCGGAGATGTTTCGCGCGTACTGCGCCCCGTGCCACGGAATCGACGCCAAGGGGGACGGACCGGCGGGCGCCGCGCTGAAGAAGGCGCCCGCCGATCTCACGCAGCTCAGCCGCAAGTACGGTCCCGGTTTCCCGACGTTCCGGGTGAAGCGAGTGATCCTGGGCGCCGGAGAGGCTCACGGCTCTCGCGAGATGCCGGTTTGGGGTTCGGTGTTCCGCTCCATTGGGGACGACAATACAGTCACGCTCCGCATCGGCAATCTGACCAAATATCTCGAGTCGATACAAGCGAAGTGATCGCGGTACCGTGTGAAGAAGGGGGTCTCGTTGATACGGAACTGTCGCGCCTCAGCTCTGCCGTTGTTGCTGCTCCTTTGCCGTCCGCTCTTGGCTCAATCGACCAGCAGCGGGACCGTCATGGGAACGGTGCTGGATCCCTCGGGAGCGGTTCTCCGCGATGTGACCGTGGGATTGCGGAATCCGCTTACCGGGTATGATCAGACCGCCGTCACCGACAGCGCAGGCGTCTTCCGATTCAACAACGTCCCGCAGAGCAGCTACGAGCTGCAAATCACGGCGGAAGGATTCAAGCCGGTCAAGCAAAACGTGGATGTGAATAGCACGGTACCGGTGGTCGTCAACCTGAACGTGGAAATGACGGAGGCGCGCACGACCGTGCAGGTAACGGCGTCCGCCGCACTGATCGACACCGATACCTCCGCCCACACGGACGTGGACTCGACGGCCTTCCTGAAACTGCCGACCTTCGACCCGGGGGCGGGGTTGAGCAGCATCATCAACTACAGTACCGGGGGCACGGCGGCGGATGCGAACGGATTCTTCCATCCGCTGGGGGACCACGCGCAAGTCAGCTTCGTGATCGACGGCCAGCCGATCAACGATCAACAGAGCAAGATCTTTTCGACGCAGCTTCCTCCGGACGCGATCCAGAGCATGGATCTGATTACCGGCGCTCCCGATGCGCAGTACGGCGATAAGTCGAGCCTCGTCGTGAACGCGACTACGAAGTCGGGGTTGGGCGCGCGTCCATTCGGTACGCTGGAGGGTTACTGGGGTTCATTCGGCACCTGGGGCGAGAATGCGACATTCGGTTTCGGCTCGCCAACCCTGGGGAATTTCATCGCGATTAACGGCGTGCGCACCGGGCATTTTCTGGACACCCCGGAGTTCCTGCCGATCCACGACATCGGAAATAACGAAAACATTTTCGATCGCATCGACTATCAGCCGGGCCGCGACTCCTTTCACCTGAACCTGTTCGCGGTCCGGAACTGGTTCCAGGTGCCGAACAGCTTCGACCAGCTAATGCAGGACCAGAAACAGCGCGTGTTGACGTGGAACATCGCCCCGGGTTACCAGCACTTGTTTGGCGGGGCCACCCTGCTCACAGCGAATCTGTTTGCGCGGCGCGATCAGGTCAATTATTATCGCAGCCGCGATGCCTTATTCGATACGCCGGCGACGGTTTCGCAAACTCGCTTCCTGACGAACTGGGGAGGCAAGGTGGACGTCTCCCGGGTGAGCGGACCGCACAATCTGAAGTTCGGTACGCAGCTTCAGCAGACGAGGCTGCTGGAGGACTTCGTGCTGGGCATCACCAGCCCCGATTTCAATCCGGTCTGTCTGGATGGGGCCGACAATCCCTTGGAATTGCCCGGAATCACGAACCCGGATCTGTGCAGCGGGGTGAATCCGCTCTATAAGGGCAATCCCGATTTGCTGCCGGGCCTGGTGCCTTACGATCTGACGCGCGGGGGATCGTACTTTCATTTCCACGGGTCCGGCAACATCGATCAATACGCTTTTTATGCCATGGACGACATCCGGCTGAAGCATCTCACGGTGAATATCGGGCTGCGCGACGATCAATACAACGGCCTAGTCTCGAAAAATGGCGTGCAACCGCGGCTCGGGCTCTCGTACCTGCTGAAAAGCAACACCGTCCTTCGCGCGGCATATTCCCGAACGTTCGAAACGCCGTTCAACGAGAACCTGCTGCTCTCGAGCGCGACCGGTTCCGGCGGGCTGGCGCAAAATGTCTTCGGAGCGCGCGCCAGCGTTCCCATCGAGCCGGGCTTCCGCAATCAGTTCAACGCCGGGTTGGAGCAGAAGATCGGCACGCACCTGCTCTTCGATGGCGATTACTTCTGGAAGTACACGCATAACGGCTACGATTTCGACGTCCTGTTCAACACGCCGATCACGTTTCCGATTGCCTGGCACAACTCGAAGATTGACGGAGTCACGGGCCGCCTGAGCACGACGAACATTCACGGTTTTCAGGCGTACATGACGTTCGGGCATACGCGCGCGCGGTACTTTCCTCCCGAGAACGGCGGGTTGATTTTTCAAGGCACTGCTTCAATACCGGGCGTGTTTCGCATCGACCATGACCAGGCCTTTCAGCAGACGACCAACGTGCGGTACCAGCGCGGGAAGAACGGCCCCTGGGCCTCATTCATCTGGCGTTATGATAGCGGCCTGGCGGTGACCGGGGTGCCTGACGTCGCGGCCGCGCTGACGCTCACGCCGGCGCAGCAGGTGGATATCGGGTTCTCCTGCAACGGGGTGCCGGCCACGCTGGCGGCACCGATCAGTAGTTGCTCCGGAATCGGACGATCGAGCCTGCTGACCCTTCCCCAAACGGGCACGGAGAACGACGATCACAACCCGGACCGGGTGCAACCGCGGAACCTCTTCGATCTCGCGCTGGGAACCGATAATCTGTTGCGCGGGGGAGAGCGCAACCGGGTGACCGTTCAACTCACGGTTACGAATCTCACGAACAAGGTGGCGTTGTACAACTTCCTTTCCACCTTCAGCGGCACACATTTCGTGCCGCCTCGCACGTGGCAGGTGTCGCTCGGTTACGCATTTTAGTGCGCATTTCTGGCTGAAGTTCGCCCCACAACCGCAGAAAACCGCTTGCTGACGCGCGCGGCTCAGTATTCGCTGCGTGCATTTATCTGCGGAGCCGCGACCGTGAGGAAGGGTTACGATCGCAGCTTCTGCCCGCCCGGCAGTTCAACGGTAGTGCACCGCATGGTCTTGGCGCCGCTCTTGGCGCGTCCGCCGGTGCAGGTAATCTCGTCGCCTACTTTCACGGTGGTGCTGGTCCAGCCGTTATGCTTCAGGAAATTCGGGCTGTCGACCTCCACCGCCCATTCCTCCGTTTGGCCGTTGGCGTTCTTTACAGTCAGGTAAAAGAACGCGTGGGGGTTCGTCCACTCGACCTTGGTGACCACTCCTTTGACGGTGGTCGGGTTTTTTAAGTCGTATAGGTTGACCGCGTGATGCGCCACAACGGGCAGCGCCGCAACCAGCAAAACGATGAGACTGACGATTGTTCGCATGCGTTCCGCCCTCCACAGTTTACTACCGTAGGATGTGGCCTGCGGGGGAGCGTTATACTGAAGT
>CAYMHP010000270.1:0-8540 GCA_964390225.1 uncultured Solibacteraceae bacterium | reverse complement strand
AGCTCTCCGAAGCGGAAAACACGAAGTTGCCGCTCGTGATATCCACCTGTCCCCCGCCGAAGTTCACGCAGTAAAGACCTTTGGGCACAGAGCGGATAATATCCGCGGGGTCGCTCTCGCCCGCCAGCATGAAGGTATTCGTCATGCGAGGCATCGGGATATGGGCGTAACTTTCGCGCCGGCCGCTGCCGGTCGGCTGCGAGCGCATCAGCGTGCTCGAGAGCTTATCCTGCAGGTAGCCGCGCAGCACACCGTTTTCGATGAGGACGTTGCGCTGGGTGGGGTGCCCTTCGTCATCCACGTTGAGCGACCCGCGGCGGCTGTTCATGGTGCCGTCATCGATTACGGTACACAACTCGCTGGCGACTTTCTGGCCAATGCGATCGCTGAACGCGGAGACGCCCTTTCGGTTGAAGTCGGCCTCCAATCCGTGGCCGACGGCTTCATGCAGCAGGATTCCGGGCCATCCCGGACCGAGCACCACGGTCATCTCTCCGGCCGGCGCCTCGACCGCCTCGAGCATCACGATGGCCTCGCGCGCGGCTTCGGCGGCGAAGTGTTCCGGTGTCTTCTCGTGGAGGAAGAAATCCAACTCCACGCGGCCGCCCCCTCCGGCATGACCATGCTGCGGAGGACCCCCGTTTTCCCGGGCGAGCGCGGAAACGCTCAGGCGCGCCAGCGGCTGCCGGTCGAATGTGAGCACGCCATCGCTGGTGGCGACCATCACGTGGCGCAGGTTATCGGCGTATATGGCCTGCACCTGGAAGATGCGCGGATCGTAGGCCCGCGCGGCGCGGTCCGCTCGCTTCACCAGGTCCACCCTCTCGGCGAGTTCCGTTTCGGTTGGGGCGGTCACCACGGGGTACAGGTTGTGCGTTCTTCCTTCGTTTAAGCCGAACTTGTCGATCTTGCTGGGTCCGGCGGCGATGTGTGCCGCGACCCCCGCGGCTTTGCGGATTTTCTCCGGCGAGAGGTCGTCGCTGTACGCGTACCCGGTTCGCTCCCCGGCGATCACGCGAATCCCCACTCCCATCGAGACCCCCTGCGCCGCGCTCTTCACCATCGACTCGTCGATGCTGATGGAACTGGTAAGAAGGTACTCGAAGTACAGATCTGCGTAATCCCCTCCCTGAGAGAGGGCTTCCGCGAGGTAGTTCTCGAGGTCCTGCCGCGTCAGGTGAAAACGACTGGCGAAAATGGAGTCGGAAAACCGCATATTCTCAGGCTACCATGCACATTCGATGACACCGGCCAGAGCATGGTGTAACGGGCAGTTGGTTCGCGGGAAGGCGGTTCCCGGCGGCGCACTGGCGATTCGTGGCTAGTGGCGAGGGCCGGTGACCGGCGAGTTGGAAACGTCAGTCTCTTACGGCAGTACGGCCGTGATGTTCCGTTTAGGCACCTCTCCGACCGGAATCCGCAGCATCTCCTTCATCGCTTTCAGATCGACGACGGAAACCGAATTCGATGCCGCATTCGCCACATAGGCGGTCTTGCCGTCCGGCGTGAGCGTCACCCAATCCGGCGACTTGCCGACTTCCACGCTGCCCAGCAGTTGCAAATCGGGAATCGAATACGTATAGATGGAGCTGTTCAGCCGGCTGTTCACCACCAGCGTCTTCCCATCCGAAGTCACCGCCATCCCGTGCGACTCATTGCCGCCTTCCGGAAACACCGGCTTGCCCGGCGGCAGGTCGGGCAATTTCACGCGCTTCACTTCTTCGTGCGTCGCGAAATCGACCACCGCAAAGCCGTTGAACCCCGAAAGCTGGACAAAGATCCACTTCGTGCTTCCATCGGGATTGGTGGCAAACGCCATCGGACGGATGCCCTTGTCCATGGTCAGCGACCACGCCGGCTCCTCCGTCTTCTGATCGATCACCGTAATGACCTTCGACGGAATCGACCCGGCCACGACGTACTTGCCATCCGGCGTGACATAAGTATTGTGCACCGCGCCCTTGACGGGAATGCTCTTGGCCTTCTCCATGGCGACGGTGTCGATGACATCCACCGCGCCGGGCGCCACCGCGATCGAGACATACACCCGCTTGCCATCTTTGCTGATCGAGATATTGTTCGGATGCCCCGAGAGCGGAATGCGTTTGACGATGTTGAGCGTCTTCGCATCCACCACATCGAGCGTGCGCTCCGCCTCATCGCTGATGTACAAGCGCGACCCATCCGGCGCCGCCGCCGCACCATGATTGACCTCGATCCCATGAATCGTCCCAACCACTTTGTTGGAGACCGGATCGATGATCGAAACATCATCCCCAGCGCTATTGGTCTGGATGATGCGCACACTGCGCGCCGCCAACGGCAGGCAGAGCAGAAGCCCCAAACAAAGCAATCGCGGCCGTCTCTCGATCAGTTTCATACGTCTACGCGCTCCTCCGCGGATGGCTTCAAGTCTACTGACATGTGGAACTTAGAGTCAAGCGGGCATGGAGAGCGCGAGTTACGATCGTGCGGGAAACGTCCTTTACTGTGATTCTGTGCCTGGCTCGCCCGCAAGTGCTGCTGTGAAGCCGGGCGGCGTGCCACTCCGAAGTTGCGCCCTCGGCGCCGGTTGCCTACCTGGGAGCAATGCGCCCGGCCTGTTTCGATGCAGCTAGCCTACCCTCGTTCCCGCAAAACGGTCAAGACGGGCCCATCTGCAATGATTGAGGAGACGCCAGAAGCGACCCTAAAAGTCTCGTCCAAGAGAAACGAACGCTTTGGGGATGTCCGGGCTAGAGTTTCTTGCGAAAATCGGACATATGAGTCCGCCGGAACCACGACTCGAACTTGAAAAGCTTCGTCTGGAGACTGCTGGATTGCGGCACTGGTGGAGCCATCTCGCCTTTGCGCAAGCCGCCGTGGCTCTAATCGCCGCTGTGATCACAGGGATCTTGGCCTATGCGAACGGCTGGTTCGATGAGGCGGCGGTCAGGCGTGTAGTCGGGTCTGTTCGCCATTTCTTCGCTAACAAGCGAAACGCTGAGCGCGTGACAGTGCAAGTGCGCAACTGGTGTTGCCGTGATATCGACGGCGACAGTTTGGCGAAGATGCTCATTTAATGTTTTTGAGATTCAGCTATTGCCTCATCCTCAAGTTGAATCCAGCGCCGTCTTAACTTTTCAATCGCCTCTTTAATGTCTGCCCAGAAACCTACGTCCTTCATTGTTCTAGTGAATGTATGCTTCATCGAGTGATCTGGCATCACATAAAAGCTGTGTGTCACTAGTTCAGCCAGATCGGTACAGTCGACGCGTAAACCAAATACATATGTGTCTTTGGTGATTGAATAGTCGATCGTAGTAGTTACGCTTGATGCAGCAAGTAAGGGGCTCTCAGGGAAGAGAAGCCTGTCGTAATACAACCGCATCGGATACTCGTGCTGCTCGAAGTCGTAAACATTCTGCAGCCGAGCAATCAAGTATAGATCCTTAAGCTTAACCGGCGTCTTCCCGATGTTTTCGATCCGATATCGCGGACCCAGATTATATAACACTGAACCGTCGGAAAATACCGAGCTGCCGGTTGACACGCTCTCCAGTACGACTCTTATCAGCGGCTGCAAGGACGCTGATAGTTGCTCTTGTGTCGTTTGAGCTATCCTGCTAGTTAAAGTGACGTATCGCCAAGTAAGTGTAAACAATGCAATCGTCAATACCGGGGACAATGCTGCAGAAATCGCCTGAATTGCGGCAGAGTTCGTGGAGAACCACAGCAACATTCCCCTAGTTGTACGCCCTTGGCTCCGGCTTCGCAAGGCCCATCGCTAACCGGGATTACTCGCGAGCCCTTTCCTGCCATGTGGCTGACCAAAACCATTTGCAGAAACTACTGCCGGCAGGACAGGTTGGCACACAACAGCAGCCGGGTCTGAAACCTTTGCCAATACCCGAGCGTCTAATCCAGCCGGATGGAGCCGTCTACGATCTCGCTCGTCTCGCTGGTGCTTAGCGCAGTCTCAGCCAGCATTGCAGTCGCACGGTTCTTTACGGAGTCCCCACTCTTCAAGGTTCAAGCTTTGCGGCCACTTGAGGACGTCATGGATTCGCCCATTTTTAAAAAACCATGAGTCATGGTTAAATCGGGCCACTTTTCGTTCGCCCGTAATGGGTTAAAATAAAAGCAGTTGAAAGCATCTAATTCCAGGGCATCTGGTTATCAGCTGCAACCTTTGTGCGCCAACCCAGATCGTGGTGCCCCGGCTGTAACCTGCTGAACGCCGGCCAACGTCTTTACGGCGATGGCGGAGCCCTCTGCCATTCTCGGTGTCATCGCTGCCGCATGCAGCCTGCTGGCGGCGTTCATCAACCAAATTCTGCCCCTTTTAAAAAAACCTTAAATTTTTGCTTGACGCTATAACGATTCGTGATTACATTTCCCACGCATAGATAACGTAGGTAACCGAGTCGTTGAGAATACAGGGCTTTCTTTGCGGCCTCAGGCCAAACCTGAGTTCACAAGGAGGATGTGATGGACTTCTATCAGCCAGCCCGTGAGCTGGCATTTCCCACGTTGGCCGCCTACTCGGCATCGATCTGCAGCGCTTCCTGCTCCGTAAAGAGGATTGGCAAGGCTACTGCTCCATTCACCAATCCAAATCCAACAACAACTGCTTCGCCTACCACGACTCCGGCAAGTTTCACTGCTTTCCTGCGGAGCCAAGGGGAGCGAAGCCATAGACCTCACCAAAGCCGTCCGGAACGTCAGTTTTACCGCCGCGGTAGAGCTCTTGGCATCTGCGCCGGCCGGGGAGCCCACTAAAGAAAACGGGAAGAAAACGGGGGTGGAAAACGGGGACATCCTGATCTGCGTCGGGGAGACGCGGACATCCTGATCTGAGCCATCTTTTCTGCGAACTCGCTCGAGACGCGTTCCGACGCAATAAGGCGTTCAGTTCGCCGACGGGGACCAAGAAAACTTCGCAGACCAGGCTTGTCCCCGTTTTCCCATGGGCACAGTCTTTGCCTCAGCTGGTTGGAGATCAGCTACAATATGTGGCCAATGTCAGAGAAGCTAAAGCTCTCCCTAAGGTGTCCTCCGATCGTTTTCGGGAGCCAAGTCTACACCATTATCATTGATGTGACAAATGTCTGCGATAAACCGCTCTCAGGCATTAACGTAGAACCCCAAGTTGTCCCAGGAACCGTGCTAGCCGTACAAGACAGTCCAGCGCGAACCGATCGCGACGAACTCGGCGAGAAGAAGTTCAAGCTCTTACGGGAACTCCAAATACAAATTGTCAGGGCGTACAGAAGTCAGGCGCGGAAAGACACGCCGGGTTCGCGGTCAACGTTGCTTTCAGCGATTCTTCGGGTGTACGGCATTTCCGAGGAGCCCGGTGCGGTCCCGTATTGGGCGAGGGAAGCGCTGAGGATAGAGGACTGGTCTGATTTAGAGCGCCTCGAGAAGGATATTATGTCCGCTGAGCCTGACAACTCATTCCTTCGGCGCGCTTTTAATAGAACTAAGGCAAAGCTCGAGACGTGTCTGCAAAAGGAGCAAGAGCTGAATGAGCGCGGCAGGCAGATACCGCTGAATCCGGATATCAGTATCCAGCCAGGTGAAACCGTACCGTTCGTGTTTCGATGCAGGGCTCCACACGCCTACCGGCAATCCGACGGAGAAGCTCAGTTCAAGGTATCGTATAAAGACCTCGAAAAAGGAACGACTGGAGTGTATAGCTGCGCGCAGGCGTTGCGCTTACATGCGTCATTCTTCGCCGTTCCAGTCGGTGCCCTCCTCGGCGCACTCGCGGGATACATTATCAAGCTTGCCTATATTGGCCCGCCGCCGACGTCCTGGCAGCAGGGAGCTTTATATGGCCTAGCCTGTTGTCTTTTGGCTCTAGTAGTTGGCCTTTTGACCGGAAGATCATCTGAGAGCCGAAAGGCCATTACCGTGGAAGATTTCGTTGGAGGCTTTGTGATTGGCGCAGTCTGCGGCCTATTCACTGAAAATCTAATTAATTACCTCCGAGGCTTTATTCCCAAGCCACCGGTTCAGTCGTAGGACGAGGGGCGGAGAAAGTATGTGTCGGTTAGGGCAACACAAGTTGACATAAAAGCCGCCAACTCGACGATGTGCCACCACGAAGGCAGTTGGGACTCAAAACCGGCGCGGCTAGATCCGTATAACGCCAATAACACATCTTTACGACCTGGGGCGCGCGTGGAGTGAGGAAAATCGTCTCTGCCACGCGCGGCATAGCACATACGCCGACTGTCCCACCGCCCAAGATCGGACTACCTCGAATTCATTCCGTTCCAACATTCGCACGAGCTTCTCGCCACATAGTAGACCGTAGTATGTGCTCTTGTTGTCTCCCCTGAGGACGGCCCACCCGTCCAGATATTTAACGGCCCCGTCAAAATTCTGCATGTCTTTGAAGTATGAGTTCCGGTATTGACAAACGAATAGGCAAGTCCCGTCGTGGCTCAGGGCTGTGTGCAGCCGACGTAATAGCGCTGTTCGCGTGGCACGACTTGGGATTACCGGCAGCACGTTGGCACATAACACCAGATCGTACTTCTCTCGATCGTGTTGGAACTCGCCCGTAGACAGCACACGTGAATTATTCCACTTCGACCTTGCATAATCGCGAACGGTCGTCAAATCGCCATCGATCCGCTGCGTCCGCGAGAGCTGTTCCTCCGAGTCGACGAGCGTCAGAACCTTCGAGCGCGCAGCAAGCTCTGGCGCATATCTGAGCCGCCCACAACCAACGTCTAGGGCATAGTTGACCTTCGGATGGTGCCGGATCCAATCACGGAGATATTGACAGGATTGCTTTCTCGGCTTGGCGGAGTTCTCGGTGCAAACGACCCGGCCTAGGACCTTATAGTGCACGAAAGTCCTCTGCCACTGCAGCAGCCCGAGATTCAGACTCTAATATCTGCCGAACTTCGTCCCGAGCGTATCCCGAACAGAGGGAACGCACACCCTGTAGAAGCCAGAGTGTTCCCAAATCCAACAGGAACATCCATGGGGCAAGCGAGTTCCCAGCAAACAGCAGAACCAGAGCCGCCGCGAAAATCCAAAACGCTGCTTCGACTAATATCCAGTACCACGACCATTGATCCAGTGCCATCGTGATGGCATGCAGTTCGATTTGAGCTTTTCCTGGGCTGCTTGAGGCGTATTTGTAAAACACCCTTGTCATGAGTTCCTCCCGGTCTTTAAAGAGCTTTGCCTGCTTCTCGAGGGTCAGAGCCACACCAGATGCTGCGGCCATCGGGAAAAGAATCGAATACACGTCAAATCGTCGCCGGATCCCGAACAAATCGGAAAGCCTATCGTGAAGTTTGATTAATCGGCTTGCGAACGCAGCCGCAAAGGCGAGCACCACGATAATCGCCGGCACCTGTATGTCGGTGTCAGGAATCTTGAACTGCAGTGCCGGTACCCACTCGCGGAAGGATGGGATCTGCCAGTAGATTAATCCCAAAAGCAAGGTCGAAATGAAGAAGGTGTAAAGCGCGACCTTGTTTAACATGGAAGGATAATCCGAAACGGCAGCGAAGGGATTAAGACCCATATGTACGAATCTCCGACGAGCTAGTATATATGAGTTCACTGCGCGCCGGAAGCCCACTCGAAGGAACGGGGTATCGTGAAGTAGAGACCCTGTTCGGAACGGACTATCAGAAGGTGTCCAACGAGGAGTTCGCGGAATGCTTCCGGCAGCGGCTCATCAACAAGGCAGGTTTCGAGCACGTACCCAAACCAATGCCGATGAAGACGAAGAACAACGCCGTGATCTACGACCTGTACTTCGCGACTCAAAACACCGCGGGCCTCAGGATCGTCAAGGACATCTTCCGGAAATACGGACAACGTTGAAATGGCAGAGCATTCCAAAATCGAATGGACGGACGCCACCTGGAACCCGGTCAGAGGGTGCACCAAGATCAGCCCCGGCTGCAAGCACTGCTACGCGGAACGTTTCGCGGAGCGCTTCCGCGGCGTGAAGGGACACCCGTTCGAGCAAGGCTTTGACCTCCGGCTCATCCCGGCGAAGATCGGCGAGCCGCTCCGTTGGAAGAGCCCGCGGCGCATCTTCGTGAACAGCATGAGCGACCTCTTCCACGACGACATCCCGCTCGACTACATCCAGCGCGTCTTTGCCGTGATGACGCAAGCGAAGTGGCACCAGTATCAAGTCTTGACGAAACGCGCGGAACGGCTCGAAGCGGTAGCGAGTGAGCTGCCATGGGCTCCGCACATCTGGATGGGGGTGAGCGTCGAGAACCGCGACTACCTCTGGCGGATCGACCACCTACGGCGCACCAAGGCGCACATCAAGTTCCTCTCCGTCGAGCCGCTTCTCGGGCCGCTCGGCAACATCGACCTCCGCGGCATCGACTGGGTGATCGTCGGCGGAGAATCAGGACCAGGCGCACGGCCGCTGCAACCAGACTGGGTGGCGGACGTCAGGGACCAGTGCCAACGAGCCGGCGTCGCGTTCTTCTTCAAGCAATGGGGCGGCGTCCAGAAGAAACGCCACGGCCGCGAACTCGACGGCAGAACCTGGGACGAGATGC
>CAYMHP010000269.1:0-8640 GCA_964390225.1 uncultured Solibacteraceae bacterium | reverse complement strand
GAAGGGCGCGAGGTACATCACGTATTTCGTGTAGCGGAACATTATCTCGGCGAGGGCGGCCGAGAACGAAACCACTGGCGCTGCTTTCGCGCCGATGGCGGCGCACGCCGCGCCGAACAGCAGCGCAAACACGACGATCTGCAGGACGTCGTTGCGCGCCATGGCGTCGATGATGCTGGCCGGAAAGACGTGCTCGAGCAGTGTGGAGACGGTGGGCCGCTCCTGGGCCGCCGCGATATCCGCGGGAGTTCGGGTGAGCGGCACTCCGGCTCCGGGCTGCGCGAGATTCACCGCGCCGAGCCCCAGGAAAAGCGCGAACGTCGTCACGACCTCAAAATAAATGACAGCCTTGACCCCGATGCGGCCCATGTGTTTGACATCGCCCCCGGCGGCTATCCCGGCAACCAAGGTTGCGAAGATCAGGGGAGCGATAATGGAGCGGATCAGCCGGAGAAAGACGTTGGAGACCGGCGCGAGTTTCTGGGCAAAGCCGGGGACCGCCAGTCCGAGCGCCACGCCTGCGGCCATTCCGATGAAAATCCACGTGGTGAGCGAGAGTCGCTTCACCGCTCCCCCCATTTCAGCTTCTGGCGCAGCACATCGAAGAACATCATGCGCGGGGGACGGATCAGGCGCAAGGAGAATTGCGAGCTACGGCAAATGATGGAGTCGCCCTCGCATACGGGATTCCCGATCTGGCCGTCGATCGTCAAGAAGACGCTCTCATCCGGCGCGTGCGAGATGATGCGGATAATGCTGGTTTCGGGAACCAGCACCGGGCGGTTCGTCAGCATGTGGGGGCAGATCGGCGTCAGGCAGATGGCGGGCACGGACGGAAAAATGATCGGGCCACCCGCGGCCAGCGAATAGGCGGTGGAGCCGGTTGGAGTGGCGATGATCAGCCCGTCGGCCTTATAGTCGGCGACGAACTGTTCGTCAACGTAGGCCTGCAGGTCGATCATTCGCGCAATCGATTTTTTGGTGAGGACGGCGTCGTTGAGCGCGTCATAAGAAGCCACGATCTCCCCGTTACGAGTAACTTCGGTATTCAGCAGCTTTCGCTTGGCCACACGGTGCTCGCCCCGGAAGGCGCGTTCGAGCTCGGGGAAGACCTCGTCGATCGTGATGGCCGTCAGGAATCCAAGCCCACCGAGGTTTACAGGGAACAGTGGAATCTCGCGCTTGCCAATCGCGCGTGCGGCCGAGAGCAGGGTGCCGTCGCCACCAAGCACGATCACCAGATCGCAACCTTCAGGCACTTCAGCGCGCGCGATTGCTTTCTCACGGTGGTCGTATTCGGCCGTCTCCTGGTCACACCGGATCTCTATGTGGCGCTGCCTGAGCCAGTCCACCAGCGCGGGAACGAGTTGATACGCCGCTTCTGCACCCGGCTTGGAGATGATGCCGACGGTGTTAATGGTGGGCATAGAGCAGGAATTCCTTGTTGCCTTCGGCGCCGAGGATGGGGCTTTCCATGATGCTGGTCTCGAATCCGAACTCCCGCACGGCGCGCGTGACGCGGTCGCACGCAGCCTGATGGAGTTCCGGCTCCCGCACGATGCCGCCCTTGCCCACCTGGCCCTTACCGACTTCAAACTGCGGCTTGATCAGTATAACCATTCGCCCCGAAGGTTGTAACAGCGGCACAACGGCAGGCAGTATGAGCGTCACCGAGATGAAACTGACATCGCATGTGATCAGATCGACCCTTTCACCGATCTCCTGGAACGTCAACTCGCGCGCGTTGACGCCTTCATGCAGAACGACTCGCGGATGAGTGCGGAGTGACCAGGCGAGTTGCCCGGCGCCTACATCGACCGCGTGCACCCGAGCGGCGCCCGCTTGTAGCAAGGCATCGGTGAACCCGCCGGTCGAAGAGCCAATATCGATGCAGACGAGGCCGACGACATCGATCGAAAACTCGCGCAATGCCGTGGCGATCTTGAGGCCGCCGCGGCTCACGAAAGGCGGGCGGGCCAGCACTTCCACTACAGCGTCGTCCGCCACGGCCTGACCGGGTTTGGCGGCCTTCTGGCCGTTGAGGAGAACCTCACCGGCCATGATCAAAGCCTGTGCTTTCTCGCGCGATTCCGCCAGGCCACGGTCGACGAGCAGCCGGTCGAGCCGGAGTTTCATGACGTGCGACGGACAATGTGGTCGGCGAGTTCGTGTAGACGCATGGCGCGACCCCCCAGGAGCTGAACCGCGTGGTGGGCGCGTTCGCATTCCTCTTCCGCCATGCGGCGCGAAGCCTCCAGGCCGTAAACGGCCGGGAAGGTGATCTTGTGTTGCTGCGCGTCTTTGCCCGCTGTCTTTCCCAGGTGTTCGGAGGACTCCTCCACATCGAGGATGTCGTCGACGATCTGGAACGCCAGGCCCACGTGCTCTCCATAGCAGGAGAGTGCCGTGTACTGTGCCTCGCTCGCGCCGGCGAAGATAGCGCCCATCCGCAGGCTGGCGCGGAGCAACGCCCCGGTTTTGGCGCGGTGAATAGTTTCGAGAAGCGCCGGCTCGGGTGGCTTGCCTTCGCCTTCCAGATCGGCGACTTGCCCGCCGATCATTCCTCCTACCGTGCCGGCGGCGGTGGCCAGTTCGGCGATGAGGCGCGTCCGCCGCTCGGCGGAGATATCCAATAACGCGAGCACCTGGAACGCCAGCGTCAGGAGCGCATCGCCCGCCAGGATCGCCATGGCATCGCCGAAGACCTTATGGTTTGTGAGCTTGCCTCGTCGATAGTCGTCGTTGTCGAGAGCCGGCAGATCGTCATGGATGAGCGAGTACGTGTGAATCAGCTCCAGCGAGCAAGCGGCGGGAACCACGCCGTCCGTGTCATCTCCGGCCGCGCGTGCGGCTTCGATGCAGAGGATGGGGCGCAGACGCTTCCCTCCCGCGAACAGGCTATAGCGCATGGCGCGATGGATGGTCTCCGGGGGGGCGCTTTCGTTCGGCACGAGGCGGTCGAGCTCGGCATCCACCAGCTGCTGCTGCTGAGCCAAATATTCGCGCAGGTTCATGCTTTTTCTGGCTTGTCGATCCGAAACGGCTCGGCCTGGATTTTGCCCTCTTTGCGGATAAGCATCTCCACGCGCGTCTCGGCCTCCTCGAGCTGCTTCCGGCACGTGTCGCTCAGGCCCATGCCGCGCTCGAAAAGTTCCAGCGCCTTCTCTAAGGGCAGATCGCCGGCCTCGAGCTGCTTCACCACCTGCTCCAGTTCGTCGAGGCAGGCCTCAAAGCTTTCCACTGGTTTGGCGCCAGCCGGGTTGTCCGCCATGCAGTGTATTTTAACAGCCGATTGTATTATGGAGCGCCGGCCGGCGGAAAGAGCGCCGGCGCTCTCGATTACGGTGGCGTAAGGGTCTGCCTTGCGCGGGCGAGTTCTTTCGACGTTGAGAAGGCAGAGTGCTATCCCACAAATTCCGGGCGCGGCGGCAGTGCTATGGTGGACCTATGGCTGTCGCGGATGCTGTTTCCCTCGCGAATCCTTTTCAGGATTCGCTGCGATTTGAGCGGCGCGTTCCGGAATGTGCCATGGTGATCTTTGGCGCTACCGGCGATCTCACCAAGCGCAAACTGATGCCGGCCCTTTACCGGCTGGCGTACGATCGAAGGCTCTCGGCCGGCTTCGCCGTGGTGGGCACTTCGCGCTCGCGTCTCACCGACGACCAGTTCCGCGAGCGTATGAAAGAGGCCGTGCAGGAGTTCTCCGAAGATACGCCCTTTGATGCCGAAGTCTGGAACGGTTTTGCGCGTGGGCTGTTTTACGTGCCCGGAAACATCGATGATCCCGCAAGCTATCGCCAACTCGCCGAGAAGCTGGGCGAAGTGGAAGAGGAACGGCACACCGGCGGCAATATCCTGTTCTACCTGTCGACGCAGCCTAGCCAGTATGCGCCCGCGGCGCTCGGCTTAGGGGAGGCGGGTTTGGGCAAGGGGAAAGGCTGGCGGCGGCTGGTTGTGGAAAAGCCCTTCGGACACGATCTGGAGAGCGCCAGGCAACTCAGCGACGAGTTGCACAAGGTGTTCAACGAGAGCGACGTTTACCGCATCGATCACTACCTGGGCAAGGAAACTGTCCAGAACATACTGGCGTTCCGGTTTGGCAACGGCATCTTCGAGCCGCTGTGGAACCGGCGATACGTGAATCACGTGCAGATCACAGCAGCGGAATCGATCGGCGTGGAAGGCCGTGGCGCGTATTACCAGGAGGCCGGAGCGCTGTCGGACATGATCCAAAATCACATGCTCCAGGTGATGGCGACCATCGCGATGGAGCCTGCCGCGAGTTTTCGAGCGCCATCGGTGCGGGACGAGCGATCCAAGTTGCTGCGTTCCATTAAGCCGATGACGGCCGAGGAGATCCGGGCGAACGCTGTGCCGGGGCAATATGGGCCCGCACGGATCGGCGGCGAGGAAGTGCCAGGCTTCCGGCAGGAGCCGGGGGTCGATCCGGAAGCGCAGACGGAAACGTACGCGGCCGTGACATTGTTCGTCGAGAACTGGCGCTGGGCCGGTGTGCCGTTCTATCTGCGCTCGGGCAAGCGGCTGCCCAAGCGCGTCACCGAGATCGCGATTCAATTCAATGGCGCGCCGCTGGCGATTTTCGATGGAGCGGCGGATGACACGTCGCCGAATCTGCTGATCGTCCGCATCCAGCCGGAGGAGGGCATCTCCCTGAAGTTCCTCTCCAAGCGCCCTGGTACAGGTATGAAACTGCGGCCGGTATCCATGGACTTCAACTATGGCACGAGCTTCGGCGAGCGTTCCCCCTCGGCTTACGAGACGCTGCTGCTCGACGCGATCATTGGCGATGCTACGCTCTACACGCGGCAGGATATGGTGGAGGCGAGTTGGGCGGTGGTGGAACCGATCCTGAAGGAGTGGCGCTCCACGAAACATAATTTTCCGAATTACCCCGCCGGTAGCTGGGGGCCTGTGGAGGCCGACGAGATGCTGGCGCGGCGCGGCCACGTTTGGAGAAAACCTTGATGAGCGCCACCATTGTTCCCGACCAAATCGTCCGCGAGATGGCGAAGTTGTGGATGACTCTGGGCAAAGAAGGCCAGGCGGAGACCGGTACGCCGGTCCTGCGGGCCTGCACAATGACGCTCGTGGTTGTGGCCGAGGAGAGCGACGATTTTCAAGCGCTGGGAGAAACCATTGCGGCGTTAATGCCGGAGCATCCGGCACGCGCCATCATCATCCGGCTGAAAGGTGGCGCCGAGCGGGAACTCGGGGCGCGTGTGTTCGCCCAATGCTGGATGCCCTTTGGGCAGCGTAAACAGATCTGCTGTGAGCAGGTGGAAATCACCGCGTCGAAGATCTCGCTGGACGACGTCGGCTCGGTGCTGGCGCCGATTGTGGCGCCGGACCTACCCGTCATTATATGGTGCCGCAGCGCCTCCGCAGTGGAACGCGCGGAATTCCGGGCCCTGGTTGCGAGGACGGGCAAGCTGGTCCTCGACACCGCGGCCTGGGCTGATTCGCGGGCCGCGCTGCGAACGCTCACTGCGCTCTTTGCCGAGGGCATCGCGCTTGGCGATCTTGCCTGGACGAGGTTGACACGCTGGCGCGAGTTGCTTTCGCAGGCCTTTGAAAACCGGCAATACCTTTCACGACTGCCGGCCGTTTCGAAAATTACGGTGGCGTTCGGCGGAGCGGAACCGGCGACCTCTGCACGCTACATAAGCGCATGGGTGGCGAATTCGCTGGAGAGCGCGGGGATGCATCTGCCGGTCATGTGGGAGGCTCATCCCGAGGAGCCCGCAGGCGATTTGCTGTTCATTGAGTTGCGGGGCGAAGACGTTCGTGTGGAGGTTGCCTGCCGCGAAAACCGACTGGTTCTCACGACCAACGATCTATCGAACTGCACGAATCTGCCGCGCGCGACGGATTACGTGCTGATGCGCGAGGAACTCGGGATCGTGAGGCATGACCCCGTATTTGAACGGGTGCTGGCTACGGCTGCGCGCCTATGACCGCCCGCCATCACGTGTCGCCGGACATCGCGGCCGCAGCGGCGGCCTGCGCCGAGCGCATTACCGGATTGCTCGAAGAAGCGCTTTCGACGCGCAGCTTCGGTACGCTCGCAGTCTCCGGCGGTAGCACTCCACGGCTGCTGTTCGAAAGGCTCGCGGCCTCCGGATTTGATTGGCAGCGCGTGCATCTCTTCTGGGTGGACGAGCGCTGTGTCCCGCCCACCGATCCGGCCAGCAACTACAAGCTGGCGTTCGACTGCCTGATTCATCCAGGTCATCTCCCGGAGCGGAACGTGCACCGAATCCTCGGTGAGATTGCGCCGAAGGAAGCGGCGCAGCGATACGCCGACGAGATTCGCCACTTCTTTGGGTTGGCGCCCGGCGACATGCCGCGCTTCGACATTGTGCAATGCGGCATGGGACCCGACGCGCATACCGCCAGCCTCTTTCCCGGCGAGCCCCTGATTGACGACCGGGATGGGACTGCCGCCGCGGTACTTGCGGCCAAGTTCAACCAGTGGCGCGTCACTCTGCTTCCGGGACCGTTGCTGGCGGCCAAACAAATCCTGTACCTGGTGGGCGGTGCGGATAAATCCGAGGTGTTGCGGGCTGTGTTCGAGGAGCCGTTAGAGCCGAAGAAATACCCAGCCCAGTTAATCGGAAGGACCGCCGAATGGTTTTTGGATGAGGCTGCAGCGCGGTTGCTGTAGAAGCGATTTCCAGGGGCGCCTGCAAGAACGAGACCCCCGCCGTCACCGGCAGGGCTGAACGCCAGGTTCAGCCCCGTCCCGTAAGGGCGGGGGTCCGTTGCTTACTTGGTTGCGGTCGCGTGAGCGACGCCGGCCTGTTCCTTGATGGCCTGCGCCTTATCGGTGGACTCCCAAGTGAAGCCGTCTTCGTTGCGGCCAAAGTGCCCAAACGCCGCGGTCTTGCGGTAGATCGGACGGCGCAGCCTCAGGGTCTCGATAATGCCCTTGGGCGTGAGCTGGAAATTCTCGCGAACCAGGTTAGTGAACTTGCTGTCCGGAATGGCGCCCGTGCCAAACGTATTCACAGTGACCGAGACGGGTTCGGCAACGCCGATCGCGTAGGCCAACTGGACTTCGCAGCGGCTGGCGAGCTTGGCGGCCACGAGGTTCTTGGCGATGTAGCGCGCCATGTAGCACGCCGAGCGATCGACCTTCGTCGGATCCTTGCCGGAGAACGCCCCGCCCCCATGACGCCCCATGCCGCCGTACGTGTCCACAATGATCTTGCGGCCGGTCAGACCGGTGTCACCGTGCGGCCCGCCCACCACGAAGCGGCCGGTCGGATTGATGTGGTACTTCGTCTGGGAATCTACCATGTTCGACGGTACGATGGCGTCGATGATATGTTTCTTGACCTCTTTACGAAGATCTTCCGTTCCGATCTCGGGAGCGTGCTGCGTCGAGATGACGATTGCCTCGATGCGCTTGGGCTTATTGTCGACGTATTCCACCGAGACCTGGCTCTTGCCGTCGGGACGGAGGAATTCGAGGATGCCCTGACGGCGCGCTTCTGAGAGGCGCGCGACGAGCTTGTGCGCCATCATGATTGGCAGCGGCATCAACTCGGCCGTCTCGTCGCAGGCATACCCGAACATGAGGCCCTGATCACCGGCGCCGCCGGTGTCGACGCCCATGGCGATGTCGGGCGACTGGGTCTGGATCAGGTTGTGCACGCCGCAGGTGTGGCAATCAAACCCGTAGCTGGCATCGTTGTAGCCGACGTACTCGATGGTGCCGCGGGCGAGCCGGGGAATATCGAGGTGAGCTTTGGTGGTGATTTCACCCGCGACAATACAGGTTCCGGTCGTCACCAGGGTTTCACAGGCTACGCGGCCCGTGGGATCCTCTGCGAGTACCGCGTCCAGCACGGCGTCTGAAATCTGGTCGGCAATCTTGTCCGGATGTCCTTCCGTGACGGACTCCGACGTGAAAAGAAATCTCTGAGTTTCTGACAAGTAGTTCCTCCTGCGGCTTAAACCAAATTTATCACGTTTGTAATAGTGCCTTATGCGCAGAGGTTACCGTAGAAGGGAGCCTCTGCCAGCCGAAATTCAATACCGGTAGTGATCCGGCTTATAGGGTCCGTCCGGCGCCACGCCGAGGTATTCGGCTTGGCGCTGGGTCAGAGTGGTGAGCTTTACGCCGATCTTCTCCAGGTGGAGACGCGCTACCTCTTCGTCCAGTTTCTTCGGCAGAGTGTAGACGGCGGGTTTATAGGTATCGCGGTTCTTCCAGAGATCGAGCTGCGCCAGCGTCTGGTTGGAGAAGCTGTTGCTCATCACGAAGCTGGGGTGGCCGGTGGCGCAGCCCAGGTTGACGAGGCGTCCTTCCGCCAGCACGAAGATGCTGCTTCCGTTCGGGAAGGTGTACATGTCCACCTGCGGCTTGATGTTGGTCCGCTTCGCGTTCGAGCCATTCAGACGATCCATCTGGATCTCGTTGTCGAAGTGGCCGATGTTGCACACGATGGCCTGGTCCTTCATCTTCTGCATGTGCTCGAGCGTGATGATATCGAGGTTGCCCGTGCAGGTGACGTAGATATCGCCCCGGCCGAGGGTGTCTTCGACCGTGGTCACTTCGAAGCCTTCCATGGCGGCCTGTAGCGCGTTGATGGGGTCGATTTCAGTCACCACCAC
>CAYMHP010000268.1:0-8662 GCA_964390225.1 uncultured Solibacteraceae bacterium | reverse complement strand
CGGCGTTCACGACTGGAGCACGGAGTGGGAGGTTCCGCCCACCGACCCGGCGGCCAAGCTCGCTTTCGATTCCTCGCCTATGGCGTTCGTGGACGGCTGGAAGTCGCCCGTCCTGCTGGTCCACGGGGATGACGACCGCAACGTGAAATTCGATCAGACGGTGATTCTCGCCGACGCGCTGCGGAAGCGGCATGTGAATTTTCAGGAGCTGATCTTTCCGGACGAGATTCACGAGTTCCTGCTCTTCCGCCACTGGCGCGAGGCGTACGAGGCCGCGAACCGGTTTTTCGACAAGCAACTGCTGGGCAAGTGAGCGGGCTAGTTCCGAGAGTGCCCGTTGCCGCCGCGGCGGAGGGACTTGATGAAGGCCTGGAGTTCCGCCTGCGTTTGCTTCTGCAGAGTCGCCAGGCTTATGACCTCGCCGGAGAGGCTCGTCACTTGGCTCGCCAGAGTGCTCACTTGGCCCGCCACGCTCTTCACTTCACCAGCCAACTTCTTCAACTCGGCCTGCGTTTCCTTCTGAACCTGCTTGATTTCTTTGATGCTCTCGTCGTGTTTGGCGAGTATCCGCATGCCAGTCCGGAGAAGCTTCCGGATTGCAGCCATCTCTCCTTCGGCCTTGGCTTGCTGCTGCAAGATGAACTCGATTGTCTTTTCGACGTTCATACGATTTCTCCAGTATCGCACTGCCCGCCTTTGCTTTTCCGCCGCTTTCTTGATACCTTCAAAGACCGTCTGAGGGGATTCCGTCCAGGAATCCGGGATGCAAAAAACCATGAAACGAAGAATATCGCTGCGCATCAACGGCAAACCATACACGGACGAGGTGGAGCCGCGGCTGCTGCTGATCCACTACTTGCGTGAAGTCGCAGGACTTACTGGGCCGCACATCGGGTGCGAGACCTCCACTTGCGGAGCCTGCACCGTCATGCTCGATGGCAAGGCCGTGAAATCATGCTCCATGTTCACGGTTCAGGCTGACGGACGCCAGCTCTTGACGATTGAGGGGCTCGCGGTAGAGGGGAAGCTCGATCCGCTGCAGGAAGCGTTCTGGAATGAACACGGCCTGCAGTGCGGGTTCTGTACGCCGGGCATGATTCTCACCGCTAAGCAGTTACTGGCCGATAATCCCAGCCCCACCGAGCAGGAAATCCGCAAGGGACTCGAAGGCAACGTCTGCCGTTGCACCGGCTATCAGCACATCGTAAACGCAGTAAAGGCGGCTGCTGCAAAGGCGGAGGCGTAACATGGCGACCACTACTACCAAACCAGAGACCCTCGTCGGCAAGAAGATTCGCCGCCGCGAAGATCCGCGGCTCATCACCGGAACGGCGGTGTACCTCGACGACATCAAGATGCCGGGCATGCATCATGCCTGCATCGTTCGCAGTCCGCATGCTGCCGCCCGCATCAAGAGCATCAACACGAAGCCCGCGCTGGAGCGCCCCGGCGTGGCCGCGGTATTCACCGGCGCCGACGTGAAAGACCTCGGCTCGGTTCCTTGCGTAGCGCATTTGCCGGGATTGCGGCAACCGCACCATCACGTGCTGGCGCAGGATCGTGTCTACTTCGTCGGTCATCCGATCGCGGTAGTCGTCGCCACCGATCGCTATATCGCCGCGGATGCCGCCGACGCCGTCGAGATCGAGTACGAAGTGCTGCCTGCCGTCGCGGATCCGGAAAAGGCGCTGGCCCCCGGTGCGCCGCCGGTCCACCCCGAGTGGCCCGACAATACGGCCTTCACCTTCCATCAGGAGGGCGGCAATATCGAGCAGGCTTTCCGCGAAGCCGACGTGATCGTAAAGCAGCGCATCACCAGCCAGCGCCTCATCCCGATGGCGATGGAAACGCGCGGCGTGGTGGCCGACTGGCACGCCGCGGAAAAATCGCTGACCCTCTATTCCTCCACGCAAGCGCCGCACCTGCTGCGCAGCCTGCTGGCGAACATTTTCGGGATCGCCGAGAACCGTTTGCGCGTGATTGCTCCCGAGGTGGGCGGCGGCTTCGGTTCCAAGATCGATGTCTACGCCGAAGATATGCTGATGGCCTTCGTCAGCCAGCGGATCAACAAGCCGGTGAAGTGGGTCGAGTCGCGGCGGGAGAACTTTCTCGGCACCATTCATGGCCGGGGCCACGTGGATTACTACGAATTGGCCGCCAAGCGCGACGGCACGATGCTCGGGCTGAAGTTGAAGATCATCCAGGACCTGGGCGCTTATCTGCAGTTGCTCACGCCGGCCATCCCGACGCTTTCCGTGCTCATGATGCCGGGACTATACAAGTTCAAACACATCTCGGCGGATATCGTCGGCGCCTTTACGAATTGTTTTCCGACGGACGCCTACCGCGGTGCTGGCCGCCCGGAAGCTACCCACGGGATCGAACGCATGGTGGACATTCTGGCGGCGGAACTGAAAATGGACCCGGCCGAGTTGCGGATGAAAAATTTCCCGGCGCCGGATGAGTTTCCGTACGCCACCGCAACCGGCCTGGCTTACGACAGTGGCAACTACGCGCTCCCGCTGCGAACCGCTCTCGATGACGTAGGCTACGCAACTCTGCGAAAAGAGCAGGAGCAAAGCCGGAAACAGGGCAAGTTGATGGGCATCGGTATGTCGGCGTATGGGGAGATCTGCGCGATGGGCCCCTCTCCTGCGACGCCGACCGGAGGTTGGGAGTCAGCCACCGTCAAAATCGAGCCCAGTGGCAAAGTGACCGTATTCACCGGCGCCTCCCCCCACGGCCAGGGTGAAGAAACCACGTTCGCTCAGATCGCCGCGGACGAACTGGGCGTGGATATTGACGACGTCGTCGTGCTCCACGGCGACACGCTCCTCGTGCAGTATGGCATCGGCACATTCGGTAGCCGTGGGACAGCCATCGGCGGCGCCGCTTTGTATTACGCGCTGCAAGATTTGAAGGAAAAGATCAAGAAGTTCGGAGCGATGCTGCTCGAAAGCGAACAAGTCACGCTGGCGGGTGGAAACTGCGTGGACGAGCGCACCGGCAAATCGGTCTCGCTCGCCGAAATCGCAGGGGCGGCTTACCGCGCTATGAAGCTGCCGCCGAATACGGAGCCGGGCCTCGTAGCGACGCGCTTTTGGGAGCCGCCGAACTTCACCTTTCCCTTCGGTTCACACATTGTGATCACGGACGTCGACCCCGATACGGGTCAGATTTCGATCCGGCGCTACGTCGCGGTAGACGACTGCGGGAAGATCATCAACCCGCTTCTCGTCGCTGGCCAGGTGCACGGCGGCGTCGCCCAGGGCCTCGGCCAGGCGCTTTGGGAACACGCGATCTACGATGATAACGGCCAGCTCGTCTCGGGCGAGCTAACCGACTATGCGGTACCGCGCGCTCACATGATGCCTTGGATTGAAGCCAGCCACACGGTGACGCCATCGCCGGTGAATCCTCTAGGCGTGAAAGGGGTGGGAGAAGCGGGGACCATCGGATGCACCCCTGCCGTGGTCAATTCCGTCGTCGACGCGCTTTCCCATCTGGGCGTGCGGCACATCGACATGCCGCTCACGCCTGAAAAAATCTGGAAGTTGATTCAGCCAGGAGACCGCGCATGATTCCGCAGAACTTCGAATATTCCGCACCGGCCACGCTTCAGGAGGCGGTGCAACTTCTTGCCGGAGGCGGCGCCAAGGTCCTCGCCGGGGGCATGAGTCTCGTCCCGCTGATGAAGCTGCGTCTTGCCGCTCCGGACCACGTCGTCGACCTTGGCCGCGTTCCCGGCCTCAATCACGTTGCCGAAATGAATGGCCTGATCCATATCGGCGCTACCGCCACTCATCACGATATCGAGTGCTCGGCCGTCATTCGCAGCCGCTGCCCGCTGCTCGCCGAAGCCGCCAGCCATATCGGCGACACGCAGGTGCGCAATATGGGTACGATCGGCGGAAGCATTGCCCATGCCGATCCCGCGGCCGACTACCCCGCCTCTCTGCTGGCGCTCGAAGCCAACATCCGGTTGGTTTCCGCGAATTCCGATCGTACGGTTCCCGCCTCGGAATTTTTCCTCGACCCGTTCACGACGGCCATTGAGCCGGGAGAGATTATCGTCGAAGTGCTGGTCGCGGCGGAGGACACCAGCGAGGGACACCGGTACGAAAAGGTCTCCCATCCCGCATCCGGGTTTGCGATCGTGGGTGTCGCCGCCCGGATCAAGAAGACGGCAGGCAAGGTCTCGTTTGCGCGGATTGGGGTTACCGGAATGGGTCCGCACGCCTTCCGCGCGCTCGAAACGGAGAAGCTACTGGAGAGCGGCGCTGATGTCGCGACGGCAGTTGCCGTCCTCGGCAACGGGCAGGACGTCAATGCGGATCTCTACGCGTCGGCGGATTACCGCCGGCACCTCGCCCGCGTCCACGCCGCCCGCGCTATTACCGTGGCGCTCTCGAGGGCCTCGTGAAGGTCTCGGGCGCGTATCTGCTACCGGCCTCCCAAGCCCGCGCCTATGAACTGCTGCAGGATCCGGTGGTCCTTGCCCGATGCATGCCCGGCTGTGAAACCCTGGAGCAGATCGGCGAACAGCAGTACCACATGAAGATGAAAATGGCCATGGCCAGCATCTCCGGGCTGTTCGATGGCACCGTGCGCATCGCCGATGTGAATCCGATCTCCAGTTTCCGGCTCATTGTCGAAGGTTCGGGCAAAATCGGGTTCATGAAAGGCGACGGCCTGCTCACGCTCGTTCCGGAGCAGGGCGGCACCAGCGTGCAGTTCGACGGCAACGTAGAGGTAGGCGGCACGATTGCGGCAGTCGGCCAGCGCCTGCTCGATACCACCGCGCGAATGCTTATTAAACGCTTTTTCGAGAAGATGAGCGATGAGGCTCGATCGGAAGTGACGCGTCCCAGTACCGCCCGCGGCGATTAGGCGGGTGATTAGGTCCGGCGCTATCCTGTCTCTTGTGGCGCCTCGCGTAATAACCGGCGATAACTAGAAACGCTTCTGGGGCCTATAGTACAATCGCCCTTGATGCGAGCGGTCTGGGCCCTTCTCCTGGGTGTCTTGAGTTGTTCCGCGATGAGTCCCACCGAAACCCGGCTCGAGCGGCAAATGCACCTGTGGCAGAAGCGCCTCGGCCTCGACGAGTGGAACCTTTCCCTACGCGTGGTGCGCCAGTCGGAGATCGATCGGAACTCCTGGGGCGCCGCCGAATGGGATCCTAACGCCAAGACCGGAGTCATCAGCGTCCTTGATCCGCGCGACTACAATCTGCGCGGCGGCGAACTGAAGCTCGATATGGAGTGCACCATCGTCCATGAGCTGGTTCACATTCAGGTGTCACCGCTCGACGCGCGCGATGAACTGGTGCGGGAAGACATAGTCAACAGAATTATGACCGCGCTCCTGAACCGCCCCTGTCCGAACTAGCTTCTCCGCGGCCTTTGCGAGTAATTTTCCAGCACGCAGCCTGAATTCATATCCTTACGGCGGACCGGGCGGGTCGCCGCGGCCATAGACCGCGAGCTCTCGCTCAAACCCCGCACAAGCAGACGTAAATCGCCCGTGAGGTGTTCACGGTAAGGCCGAATTGCCTGCGGAATTCCGTCAAAGTAGGATCGGTACCGCGTCAGTCGGCCAATCTAGCGGGGGCGGGGCCGAGCCCGCCCCAAAAACGCGGCGTTGCTAATTGAGAGCGGGTAGCGGCTGCTGCTCGGCCGGCGTTGGTTCGCGGAGCTTGGCCAACCCTTCAAGCACCTGGTGCAGGCTCGAAACGCGCTGTGCCTGCCGCTGCTCCAGAAGCCGCAGTGCATCGGTGTGGCGGTCCAGGCGAGTGATCACGGAAGAGACTTGCGGCTGCAGCTCCTGCGTAACTTTGTCGAGGACGGAAACGCGCTCCTCCACGGTTGCGAAGCGCGCCGCCACGCCGTCGGCCTGCTGTTGCATTCTCTGAGAGAGCGCCTCCGTGGTAGCGGTCGTTTTGGCGATGGACGCTGCCTGTTCCTGATCGGTCTGCTGCAGCGCGCGCACCGCCCCCCAAATCTCTTCATGGGCCTGGTGCACGGACTGAAAGCGTGCGTCCTGAATCGTGGCGAGTTGATCGAGGCGCTCTTCTAATCCCGCGACGCTGCGGATCGCGGTCTGAATCGTAAGAATGCGTTCTTCCAGCGCCCTGCCTACAGCCTGGATCTGCTCGCCGGTGTATCGATGTACATCCTGCAGAACGTCCGTCATCACGCTCGTGAACCCGGCGGCCAGCTTCGCAGCCATGGGCGCGATGATCGTCGGCGGCAGCGCGGCCGCGTTCCCGTTCACTTTGCTTGCGCCATTACCCGTAGTGCCGTTAGGAATACCAACCGTTCCCTTACCATTCGCATGTTGCGCAGCCAGTGCTTCGGCTTTTTCCACGAGAGCGCGCGCCTCCATATCCCGGCCCTCGCCCAAAAGGCGCGCCGCTTCCTCGATGACGTGCCGTGCTTCCGGCCCCAAGTCCTGCCTCTGCAAAGCGATCACTGCTTCGGACAGGCTCTGATCCGTAATCATCCAGTCCTCCTGATCTATTCATCTCGGGGGTAGTTGCAGTGTATCGTTTTGGACAGACTCGCAGCAATCGGATAAATCCGAGAGGATCGCTGATGGCGAATTCTTAAGAGCCTTGAAATAGAACGCGCCGGATCTCGACTTCCAGCGGCAGCGCATAACCGATCAAGCAGAACTGATCGAGCGCGAAAAGCACGATCGACTCGACCCCTTCCGCCATGCTCAGATTGTGCTCTTTCTGCCAGGGCGTCGTATATTCGCCGATGCCAATCAGATGACTCGCCTGCGAGCGCGCGTATCCCAGCTCGGCCGGCAGTGCGATCGATTCGCGCGCCTTCGCGAGGTCGCGGTTTCCGGTGTAAGTGAAGTTCTCCGTCTTGAGACAGCTGAGCCGGGCCGGCGTCCACGACAATGCCGGAAAGTTGATCAGCCGGTTCAAGGGAGTGTCATTCACATCGGGAGGGTACAGGACTTCGAATCGCGCGCTGGGGTAGGATTGGCGTACGTACGCGATGATCGCGTCCGTAAAGGTTCCGATGAGCGCGGGAAGAAACGAGCATTCCTCGGCAAAATCTTCCGGCGTCGCGTCTTGGCTCGGGATGACGCGGATCGCGCGGCCATACGCGGCAGTAAAGGTGGCCTTGGTGTAGTCATCGTAGAAAGGCATCCCCGAAGCCGCCGCGAAATACCACCACTGGATCTCGCCGAACTGCAGGTAGGGCGTGAGGCCCGCCTCGGCGAAAACTCCAGCCATATCGGCATACACCTGCTTCCAAAAGTTCGTGCTCGCCGGGCTGAAATTGGTTTGCAGTGCCGGCGTGTTCAGCCAGCATGCATCGCCGTTCGGATACCGCTGGGCGATCCCAGCGGAAAGCGTGTCATCGCCATGTTGCAGTTCCATGCTGAAGGCGGCCGCCGCTTCGATGCCGTATGCGTGCAAGGCCCGCAAAAAGCTTCGGTTCCAGTCTCGCGCCGCGCGGTTGAGGCGTGGCGTCGCCGAAAGATCGGTTCGCCACGTTCCGTCCGTGCCGCCGGAAAAATTCGCCCCACTCCTCTGCGCGTGAAGCTGTGTGCTATTTGTGTTCACGTCCAGCGTGATCGTGTTTCCCGCGCTGCCCATCGCGCGAGCCGTGATCGTGAGGACGGGGCCGTTGGCGCTAGCCCACACTCCGGTGGAACCGGCGTTGATCAGCAGTTCAAACGCTTTCGCGACGCTTTCGAGTGTGTCTCCGATCAGCACCATGTGGTCAATCGGCGTCGAGGCTAGTAGAATGCGGGCCGTCCGGCTCCATTCCGGTGTTCCGCTGAAGGTGACCGTAGCCGATGCGTACGCCTGTCCCGGGCGTACCAACTCGTAGAACCATAGCGCACCCGCATAGTGATTCGCGCGCCCGTGAAAACCGAGCTTATGAATCAGCCACGCTGTTCGCTCGGGTGGCAGCGCCAGCGAGTGGTCGGTATCCCAGTCCGTGGCCAGCGTCGTGATGGCGCTCTCAGCGAAAGAGGGCAGGGTAGAGTCAGGAACTGCGATCTCAAGAAAGTCGAAGTAGAACGAGCGCCCCGCCGCTCCGGAGTAGCTCACGATTACAGTGTGATTCCCCGCTGCAGCCATTTGCGCGAGTGCCACTCGTACCAGCACGTCTTCGGCTGGCAAGAGTAAATTGATCGCGATCGGCGCCGCGCCGTCTACTTGCGCCGTAAT
Organism: uncultured Solibacteraceae bacterium; assembly: GCA_964390225.1. Taxonomy (GTDB): domain Bacteria; phylum Acidobacteriota; class Terriglobia; order Bryobacterales; family Bryobacteraceae; genus PSRJ01. Next base: position 459 of record CAYMHP010000268.1, on the reverse strand, counting down.
CTGTGCGCCCGCCGCTAGGCGCCGCGTCCCCAGGTATAGCGAGTGCGCGGTCGCCGCATAATAGCTGCAGCGCACCTGCGAGTTGGACGCTGTCGTTTTCCGGATGGAACCGCCGGAGTAATTGCCTCTCTCCTCCGTCCACGTGCCCTGGTAAATCAGATCTTCAGCATCATCTTCGATGCGGCGGCTTCCCGGGCCGGCAACTTGGTAATCCAGATTCGTGCCTCCCACCGTCCAATTGCTCACGCTAACGCTGAACTCACTCCGCTCGAAACTGCCAGCCTGCAGGTCCGCCGCCCAGGTCCAACGCATCTTGCGCACGTTCGACGTAGGAATCGCGGTACCGTTTTTGTCGCGCAGGTTGCCGAAATCGAGATCGATTCTCCATCGCGTGGGCGACATGCCACCGCTGAACAGGCTCGCGGCAGGTGACCACGATTCAGTCCCGGCGCCGTGGAC
>CAYMHP010000267.1:0-8667 GCA_964390225.1 uncultured Solibacteraceae bacterium | reverse complement strand
CGGGCGTGCTCGCCGTGGGCGTGTTCGAGGGAAACTCCGCCGAGGAAATCGAAAAAACGGCCCGCGCCCTGCGGCTCGACGCCGTCCAGACGCCCGGCCCTTACGCGGGCTCGGCGCCGCTGCTCAGCGTCGTCTCTCCCGGCTTAGAGCCAGTCCCGGGAGCGGCGGCGGCTTTGGTCGAGCCTCCGCGCTCGCCCCAAGACCGCCTGGCCGGGCGCAAGGTCGGATCGGATGAGCAGCGGCGGGCGTGGTCCTGGGCGCGCGAGCTTTCCGGCAGGTATCCTCTCGTCGTCGTCGCCGGCGGCCTTTCTCCGGACAACGCGGCCGAAGCCGCTCGCGTCTCGGGCGCCGGCGCCGTCGACGTCAGCTCGGGCGTCGAGAGCGCTCCCGGAATCAAGGACGCCGCGATGATGCGCAGGTTCTTCGAAGCCTTGGCGGCATGAACGAGGCTTAGACGCAGCTCAAAAATACACGAGTTGGCCGAGACCGTAGCTAGCGGGAAAAATCCGCCCAGTAATGGAGCCAGGCCCGCACCGGAATTTGCGCGGTGGTCGGATAGCTGCGCATCGCCTTCGGATCCCAACCTCTGGAAGGAACGACGGCCAGCGCCGAAGGCGCGACGGAATCGATCAGCCGCGACACGGCGCGCTGATAGTCCGATGGCGCCGGCGCCGCTCCGCCGCTTTCCTTGACGATCTCGGCGTAGGCGCGCTCCAGGTTGGCTTGGGCCACGGCGAAGGCGAGCTCGGCGGCGGAGGAGGCGCTTGTCGGCGCTGGGGCGGCCATGGACGCGGTCTTGAGCGCCTGCGCGGCTCGGCGGACCAGGGCGGCGGCGTTGCCGCCCGCGCAGCGTTCCAGATAAACCGGTTTGGCCCGCCGACCGGTTGCGAGGCAGCCGTTGACGTTGTTCATGACGATACTCGCCTGGTCCATCGCGGAAAGAGAAGATCCCTTGAACATCCCGGCGATCATGCCGTTATCCTCGACGATCTTGTCGACGAGTTGCGAGCCGTTGGCGGGCTTCCAGGAATGGCTCGGAGGCAAAAGCGTCTGCGCGCGCGCGGCGACGGAGCAAAGGAAGATCGGGGCAAGAAACGAAAATGCCTTCACGATTTTAGGGCACGCTAGTGGGCATCGCGAAAACCGCCGACCGATAGAGCAGGTCGCGGACCGAGGCGGGAGCGCCGAGGATCTCTTTTTTGAGATCATTCGGCGAGTCGTAGCTTGCTTGGACTATTTCCTGGTCTAGCCGGGAAATGTTTTCGCTCGTGATCGTTTTGTCGCCCGCTTGCATGAGCTTTCCGGCGACTTGTCGGACGGTTTTCTTGAACTCCAGAAGAGACCGGCGCATGTTGGCTCGGGCGATCTCCAAAGCGAGGTCGGTCCAGACGGCGTCTGCGTTTGGATCGGCGCTCTTCGCTTGCAAGACGCAATAATCATAAGTGTCGGCCATGTCATGGCCCCGCGTCTGACGCGGGTCTTTCGAGTCGACCATCGCCGAAACATTTTCTGAGGCATCAAGTATCTGCTTGCCTGAAATGTCGAAATGGGGCGAAGAGAGAATGAGGAGCAGCGCCCGTTCGGCGTTATTCATTTTAAAGGTGGCTGCGCTCAGGTCGCTGGTCATCGACTTTGGGCCGCTGCCGTCCGTCGTCAGGCAGGTCTTCCCGGCCGCGTTGACGGCGTTTTCAAGGGCTTCGTTGGCCGTTTTGGCCGCCAGGACGATGTCCTGGGGCTTGGGCGAAACGGGCTGGCCGAGGTTTTCGGGAAAGCTCACGGCGGTCGCGGTCAGCGGCGAAAAAAGAAGGGCGAACAGGGAAAAGGAGGCGAGATTCTTCATGTCCATAGTTTATGAGAGATTTCCGCCGCCGGCCTGGGTCGATAGGGCAATGGCGCCGGGCAAACGGCCTGGGACTTACGGCCTACACAAAAACGGGCTATAATGGCGGCATGTCCCGGCGCGGGTATTTCGGCGAGTTCGGCGGCCGTTTCGTGCCCGAGACGCTCGTCGAGCCCCTGCGGGAACTGGAGGCTTCCTTTATAGAGGCCCGCCGCGACGGCGGGTTCAACAACGAAGTGGCGGCCGAGCTCTCCTCCTTCGTCGGGCGTCCCACGCCGCTGACGCTGGCCGCGCGCTTGAGCGCTCAGCTCGGGCGCGGGCTCAAGATTTTTCTCAAGCGGGAGGACCTGGCCCACACAGGCGCCCACAAGATCAACAACACGGTGGGCCAATGCCTGCTCGCCCGGCGCATGGGCAAGAAGCGCGTCATCGCCGAGACGGGCGCGGGGCAGCACGGCGTCGCCACGGCGGCGGCGGCGGCGCGCTACGGCCTGGAATGCGCCGTCTACATGGGTGTCGAGGACATGCGCCGGCAGGCGCCCAACGTCGCCCGCATGCGGCTTCTCGGCGCCGAGGTCGTGCCCGTCGACTCCGGCTCGCGCACGCTCAAGGACGCCACGAGCGAGGCGCTGCGCTCTTGGTCGGCGCGCACCAAGGACACCCACTACGTGCTGGGCTCGGCGCTGGGGCCGCATCCTTATCCCTCGATCGTGCGCCATTTCCAAAGCGTCATCGGCCGCGAAGCCAGGCGGCAGGTCGTCCAGGAGACGGGCCGCCTGCCCCATGAGGTGGTGGCCTGCGTCGGCGGCGGCTCCAACGCCATCGGAATTTTCTCCGCTTTTTTGGCCGACCGCGGCGTGGCGTTGACTGGCGTCGAGGCGGGCGGCCTCGGCCTCAAGAGCGGCCGGCACGCCGCGCGGCTTTCGGCTGGGCGGCCGGGCGTCCTGCATGGCACCTACACCTACCTGCTTCAAGACAAAGACGGGCAAGTGCGGCCGACCCACAGCGTCTCGGCCGGGCTCGATTATCCGGCTGTCGGGCCCGAGCACGCCGCGCTGTTTCGCGGCGGCCGCGCGCGCTACGCCTTCGCCACCGACGCCGAGGCGCTCTCCGCCTTCCGCCTGCTGTGCCGGCTCGAAGGGATCCTCCCGGCCCTGGAAAGCTCCCACGCCGTCGCTTACGCCGTCCGCCGGGCGCGGCGCTGGCCCAGAGGCGCGGTCGTTTTGATCAATCTATCCGGCCGCGGGGACAAGGATATGGCGGCGTTCCCATGAGCACTCTCGCCGCCGCCTTGGAGCGCTCGCGCCGGGCGGGACGCGCGGGCTTCGTCCCGTTCTTGGCCGCCGGCGATCCGTCGCTCAAGGCGACGGCGCTCTTCGCCCGCTCGCTCGAGCATGCCGGCGCCGACCTCCTGGAGCTGGGCGTGCCGTTTTCGGACCCGGTGGCCGACGGCCCCGTGATCCAGGCGGCCTCCCAGCGCGCGCTCAAGGCCGGAGCCACGTTGGCGAAGGTCCTGGAGCTGGCCGCCGGGCTCTCGGGCTCGGGCTTTCGCGCGCCGATCATCCTTTTCACTTATCTCAATCCCGTGCTCCGGATGGGCTTGCCGGTTTTCGCGCGGCGCTGCGCCGAGTCCGGCGTGCGCGGCGTCTTGATCGTCGACTTGTGCGCGGAGGAGTCGCAGGCGGTCTACGCGCCCCTGCGCAAGCGGGGCGTCGAGCCCGTCCTGCTCGCCTCGCCCACCACCTCCGACGCGCGTCTGCGCCTCATCGGACGGCTTTCCGGCTCCGTCGTCTACTACGTCAGCCGGGAGGGCGTCACCGGGGCGCGGCGCGGCCTGGCTCCGGGACTCTCGCGGCGCCTGGCGCGGGTGCGCCGCTTGACGGGCAAGCCGCTGCTCGTCGGCTTCGGCGTGAGCGAACCGGCGCAGGCGCGGGCGCTGGCGCCGCTCGCCGATGGAGTGGTGGTGGGAAGCGCCCTGGTCGCGGCCGCGGCCAAGGGCCGCGGCCTGCCGCTTTTGGCCCGGCGCCTGGTCGCCGGACTTTCTTTAAGAGGGAGATAAGGCATGTTGATCTTGATGAGCGCCGACCACACCCATGAGCAGCTCGAGGGCGTCCTCGAGAAAGTCAAGGCGATGAAGCTGACCCCCCATGTCATTCCGGGCGCGCAGAGCGTGGCCGTGGGCATCACCGGCAACAACGTCGCCTTGGATCCCCGGGAGTTCCTGGTCCTGCCCGGCGTGCGAGACGCCGTGCCGGTGACCCGCCCTTATAAGCTCGCCGGGCGCGACTTCAATCATCAGGACACCGTCGTCAAGATCGGGCCTTACGAGCTCGGGGCGGGCGAATTCCTCGTCATAGCGGGCCCTTGCGCCGTGGAGAACGAGGATCAGCTGGTGCGCATCGCCCGCGCCGTCAAGGCGGCCGGCGCGCAGCTCTTGCGCGGCGGGGCGTTCAAGCCCCGCACCTCGCCGTACGCTTTCCAAGGCCTGGGCCGAGAGGGCCTCAAGCTGCTGGCGCTCGCCAAAAAAGAAACGGGCATGCCCGTCGTCACCGAAGTCCTCGATCAACGCACCTTGGAGGACGTCGCGGAAGTGGCCGACGTGCTGCAGGTCGGCGCGCGCAACATGCAGAACTTCGCCTTGCTCAAGGACCTGGGCAAGACCCGCAAGCCGGTCATGCTCAAGCGCGGCCTTTCGGCCACGCTCGACGAATGGCTGATGTCGGCGGAGTATCTCCTGAGCGAGGGCAACCGGCAGATCTTCTTGTGCGAGCGGGGCGTGCGCACCTTCTCCGACCACGCGCGCAACACCTTGGACTTGACCGTCGTGCCGGCGGTCAAGGAGCTCAGCCACCTGCCGATCATCGTCGATCCGAGCCACGCCACGGGCGTGCGCTCCCGCGTGTCTCCCATGGCGCGGGCCGCGGCGGCGGCCGGAGCCCACGGCTTGATGGTCGAGGTGCACGACCGCCCGCAGCAGGCCTTGTGCGACGGCGCCCAGGCGCTGACGCCGGACGATTTCAAGGCGCTCATGGACGATCTGCGCAAGATCGCGGCCGCCCTGGGCCACGGCCTGCCCAAGCCGGCCGGCGCCGCATGAGCCGGCCGCTGCGCGGGGAGGTCCGCGTGCCGGGAGACAAATCGATCTCCCACCGGGCGTTGCTTTTTTCGGCCATGGCCCGCGGCCGCAGCGTCATCGAGAACCTCTCCGACGGGGAAGACGTGCGCTCGACTTGGCGCTGCCTCTCCGATCTCGGCGTGGGCGTGATCTCCGCGGCCGGGCGCGTGAGCGTGGAGGGTCCCGGCTGGCGCGGGCTGCGCCAGCCCAAAGGCGAGCTTGACTGCGGCAACTCGGGCACGACGATGCGCATGCTCATGGGCGTCTTGGCCGGCAACGCCGTGGAGGCGCGCCTGACGGGAGATCAATCCTTGCGCCGCCGGCCGATGGAACGGGTGGCCGAGCCCCTGCGCCGCATGGGCGCCGCGATCGAGACGACGTCGGGCACCGCGCCCTTGAGGGTGCGCGGCGCGGCGCTGTCCGGCATCGATTACGTTTCCCCCGTGGCCAGCGCCCAGGTCAAATCCGCGGTGCTGCTCGCGGGTTTGCTCGCGACCGGGACGACCTCGGTCACCGAGCCGGCCTTGTCGCGCGACCATACGGAGCGGCTGCTACCGCTCTTCGGCGTCGTGCCCCGGCGCGAGGGCTTGAAGGTGACCGTCGCGGGAGGGGCGCCCATGGACGGCGCTCGCGTCGTCGTGCCCGGCGATCCGTCGTCGGCGGCGTTCTGGGCCGTGGCCGCGGCGATCGTGCCGGAAAGCCGGCTGACGATCCGCGGCGTGGGGCTCAATCCCACGCGCACGGGCTTCCTCGACGTCCTCAAGGCCATGGGCGCCGCCGTGCGCGTGACGCCGGCCGAGGGCTGCGGCGAGGAGCCGGTCGGCGACGTGACAGTCGAGGCCGCTCCCCTCAAAGCGGCGGTCGTGGAGGCGCGGGAAGCGCCGCGCCTGATCGACGAGGCGCCGATCTTGGCGCTGGCGGCCTCGCAAGCCGAGGGCGAGAGCCGTTTTCGCGGGCTTTCCGAGCTGCGCCACAAGGAGAGCGACCGCTTGTCGGGCATCGCCCGCCTGCTGACGGCGCTCGGGGGCGACGCCGAGGTCAGCGGCGACGACCTGATCGTGCGCGGGCGCGCGGCCTTGCGCGGCGCCCAAGTGGACGCGCAATCCGATCACCGCATCGCCATGACGGCGATGGTGGCCGGCCTGATCGCGGCCTCGCCCGTGCGGGTGACCGACGCCGATTGCGCGCGGATCTCCTACCCCGGCTTCGCCGGGCAGCTGGAGTCGCTGCGTGCGTAGGCCGCGCGGCGGCTTGATCGGGCATCCGGTGGCCCACTCGCGCTCGCCGGAACTTTTCCGCCGCTTGAGCCGTCTTTTGCGCGAGGATTTCCGCTACGTCGCCGTCGATCTAGAGCCTCGCGCCCTCGAGCGGGGCGTCCGGCGGCTGGCCGCGCGCGGCTGGAGCGCTCTCGGCGTGACCAGGCCGCATAAGCGCGCCGTCATCCCGCTGCTCGACCGGCTGACGCCCCAAGCCCGCGGCGCCGGGGCCGTCAACGCCGTAGCGATCCGCGGCGGCCTATGGATCGGCCACAACACCGACGCCGAAGGCTTCGCCGACGCCCTGCGGCGCCTCGGCGCGCGAGTGCGGGGGCAAGACGCCGTGGTCTTCGGCGCGGGCGGCGCGGCGCGCGCGGCGGCGTGGGCTCTCGGCCGGCTGGGCGCTCGCGTCGTGACGATCTGCGCCCGCCGGCGCTCCGCGGCGCGAGCGCTGGCCGCGGACATGTCCGCGCTTTTCACGCGCACTCGATTCCGCGCGGCCGGGCCTCGAAAGGCCGCGTTGTGGGTCAACGCCACGCCGCTCGGCTGGAGGGACGGCGATCCGTCGCCGGGCGGAAAAAAAGCGCTCTGCGCGGCCGCCCTCGACATGGTCTACGGCCGCGACACGGCGTTCTTGCGCCAGGCGCGCGCCGCGCAAGCCGCGGCTTGCGACGGGTTGCCCATGCTCGTGTTCCAGGCCGTGCGCGCCTGGGAGTTCTGGATCGAGCCTTTGGGCGCGGCGCGCAGGCGCGACCTGGCGGAAGAGCTGCTGCGGCAATTGGAAGGAGGGCGTCATGACGCTTAGGTATCTGACGGCAGGGGAGTCCCACGGAAAGGCGCTCGTCGGCATCCTCGAAGGCGTCCCGGCGGGGCTGGCCTTGTCGGTCGACGACATCCAGCCGGAGCTGCGGCGCCGCAAGCGCGGCCACGGCCGCGGCAACCGCCAGAAGATCGAGGGCGATCAGGTCGAGATCCTTTCTGGCGTGCGGCGCGGAAAAACCCTCGGCTCGCCGATCGCGCTCCTCATCCCCAACGTCGACTTCAAGAATTGGACGGACGTCATGGGCGCCGAGCCGTCCGGCGACCCCTCCAAACGCCGCGTCGTCGTGCCGCGCCCGGGCCACGCCGACTTCGTGGGCGGGCGCAAGTACGGCTTCGACGACCTGCGCGACGTGCTCGAGCGCGCCAGCGCCCGGGAGACGGCGATGCGCGTGGCGCTGGCCGCCGTCGCCCGCAAGTTCCTGAAGGAGTGCGGCGTGAGCGTCGCCAGCCGCGTCGTCGCCTTGGGCGGCGTCGAGGACGCGAGCGCCCTGGCTCTTCCGGTCGAGCGCCTCAACGCCGCGGCCGACGCTTCCGCCGTGCGCTGCACCGATTCGCAGGCAGAGCGGGCCATGATCGCCGCCATCGACGAGGCCAAGGCCGCCGGCGACACTTTGGGCGGCGTCTTCGAGGTCTATGCCGGCGGCCTGCCCGTGGGCTTGGGCAGCTACGCTCAGTGGGACAGGCGCCTGGAGGCGCCGCTTTCCGCCGCCGTCATGTCGCTCAACGCCATCAAGGGCGTGGAGATCGGGCTCGGTTTTGAGGCCGCGCGCCGGCCCGGGTCGCGGGCCCACGACGCCTTCTTCGTCGACAAGCGGAAAGTGGGCTATAGGTCCAATCATTCCGGCGGCATCGACGGAGGAATGACGACGGGGCAGCCGCTCGTCGTGCGCGCGGCCATGAAGCCGCTGGCGACGCTGATGAAGCCGCTCGACTCCGTCGATCTGTCCACGATGAAGCCGGCCAAGGCGCATATCGAGCGCTCCGACGTCTGCGCCGTTCCCGCCGCCGCCGTGATCGCCGAGTCGCTCGTCGCCCTGGTCCTGGCCGACGCCGTCCTTCGAAAGTTCGGCGGAGACAGCATGGCCGAAATCTTGCCGCGGCTCAAGGCCTGGAATCGTTGAAAAAGAGAGCCAAACTTCCTGTCGATCTTGTCTTCTTGACCGGCTTCATGTCGACGGGCAAGACCACGGCGGGGCGCCTTCTCGCCCGCCGGCTCGGCTGGTCCTTCCTGGACACCGACGAGTGGGTGGAGCGTCGCGCGGCGAGCGCGGTCCGCGACATTTTTTCCTCGAAGGGCGAGGCGGCGTTCAGGCGCCTGGAGCGCCTGGCCGTGCGCGCCGCCGCCGGGCGCAGGCGCTGCGTCGTGGCGCTGGGAGGCGGCGCGCTACTCGACGAGCGCAATGTCCGCCTCGTCGTCTCCCGCGGGCGGCTGGTGGCGCTGACGTGCGCGCAAGACGTCCTTTGGTCGCGCCTGCGCGGCCAAGCGGGAAAGAGGCCGCTGCTCGCCGGCGCTGGCGCGCGCCGCCGCCTGCGCGCGCTGCTCAAGGCTCGCCGGCGCGGCTACCGCGCGGCGGCTCTCCGCGTGTCGACGTCGCGCCAGCGGCCGCTCGCCGTCGCGCGGCGTATCGAGGCTC
>CAYMHP010000266.1:0-8677 GCA_964390225.1 uncultured Solibacteraceae bacterium | reverse complement strand
CAGCGCGCCATTCTGCCGGTGGGTCCTCTGCTCGCGCCGCTGGAAGAAAAGGGCGAGGCTTCTCCGCTCGCTCGCATGAATACCGAAGAGCGGCTGTGGGCCGATTACCGCGGCACCGGGTTAACGGTCGGCAGGCACCCCATGGCCTACCGGCGCGAGGAAATGAACGTGCTCGGCGTGATCCGCGCGATCGATCTGGCTGGTGTTCCGGATGGACAATGGGTGCGGATTGCCGGGTCGGTGATCGTACGGCAGCGGCCCGGCACGGCGAAGGGCTTCGTCTTTCTGAGCATGGAAGACGAAACCGGAGTGATGAACGCGATTGTGACGCCGCCGATGTTCGATCGCTATAAATTCGAGGTGCTTACCGAACCTTTTCTACTGGTGGAAGGAGCCCTCCAGAACCTGGATGGCGTGATCTCCATCAAGGCCGCGCACGTCGAGGGACTGCGAGCAGGCGCCGCGGCCGAATCGCACGATTTTCACTGATCGGGCCGAAGTAAAGCGACGCCGCTTGCAGAGTTTACCGGCGCCAGCGATAGTATCCGGGACCGTACCATCGCGGGCCGTACCATCCGCGTCCGACGACAACGGCGATTCCGGGGCCACCGTAATACGGATATGGGTAGGGGTATGCCCACGGACCAGGATACGGATAGGGATACGCAACGGGAGCGTACGCCCGCGGCCGCATTGGCGGCGCCGCGGCGCGCTCCTGGAGCGTTTCCGGATATTGATTCGGATCGACGTACCGGAAGGCTTGTGGTGAGCGGTCGGTGGAGAAGCTAACGGGGGCCTCAATGCGGAAGGTCAGCAGCGACTCGGGATAGATCACCGCCGGCGCACCGTGACTTAGCAATACGCCCGCCAGACCTCCGATCACACCTACACCCGCGCCGATCGCGGCGCCGGTCCCCCAGTCCGCCGCGGCTCCGATCGCCGCGCCGACCGCGGTCGTAGCGGCCACCGTACCAACATCCTGACCTGTTGTCGAACGTCCCTTGCGGCCGACCAACTGTGTCTGGATGGGCACCTGCTGGCCATCCACCAGGGTCAGTTCTGTAAGCTGAACGCCGAGGCGGGAGACATTTTGCAAGCGCTTGCCTCGCTCGACCTCGGATACGCGCCCGGAGAGAACCTGCCCGCGTTGCGCGACCACGATGCCGTCAACGACCACCGGCTGAGCGAGCGTCGCGCTGAAAAAATCGCCGGGCTGGTTGTGATCGGATGAGAGCGGCTGATCCACCCTCACCGTAACGAACGTGCCGGACGGAATGGTCAAGCGCGAGGCCAACACGTTGGAAGCTTGCTCCGCGGGCGCGGGCGGTTCGGGCCGGGCGACAGGTGTAGTCGGGTCCGCAGACTGGACCGGCGGTGGTTCATCCGCGCGCCTCCACCCGGGGTTTTGCGCAAATGCGATTGCGGAAATCAGCAGGCCTGGAATCAGGCAGTGAGTAGCAGAACGGAATGGAGCAGCATGAAGTTTCATGGCGCTGCCTTTGCCTCCCGGTCGCTGCAATGCATGCAGCTCTCCATCGGCAAATTATTGAAACGTAAGGAATTAGAATGTAGAATACTGGCTTCAATGCACCAACGCTGGTGGATTTCGGCCACCGGGGAAGGGCTTGGCCGAACTTACTTCGCCAACACGACGCGGGTCGCGCCGGGTTCGGGAGCACCCTCGCTGCTTACGCGTACGCGTTCCACAACGGCGAGCGCCGCGACGTAGAACAAGCCGCCGATGATCAGCGTTTGAATCAGGCCGAGATAGATGGAACTCGCGAGCGCGCCAACCGACCCGAGGACGCTCGCGGCGGCGTTGAGCGACCACGCCCAGCGAACCGCCGGCGCGTGGGAGTGTTCCAGGCGCTCCAGGCCGGTGGGAAATGGCATGCCCATCAGGAATCCGAGCGGCGCGATCAACACTACGGTGAGCGCCACCTTCAAGGCAAGCGGCAGCCCGACAAGCGCGGTGAGCAGCCCCGAAAGCAGGAGCCCGAGAAGCGAGGCGCCCAGCGCGATGCAACCGAGCACCTTGATGAGCCGGCCTTCCGGCTTGCTGAGGAGACGCCGGCTGGCGAAACTGCCCAGTCCGCTCGAGAGCAGCATCGAGAAGATCACCACGGTCAGAGCGTAATTCGGATGGCCGAGGAAGAGAACGAATTTCTGAATCAGGCCGACTTCGATCAGAATGTAGCCGCAGCCGATAAACAGGAAATACAGGAGGAATCCCAGCACGCCGCGCTGGCGCGGCAGGCGCGTGCCGAGCAGCACCGGCGGCAACAGCAGAATTACCAGGGTCGCGATGAGGCTCACCGCCAGCAGCGCAAACAGCAGAGGCACAGCCTTGTTCACCTTGTAATCGGCGCTTTGCCGGGACGCGGAATTGAGGAACGTCCAGAGATCGCGCGGCTGAACCGTATAGAAAAAGAAGGGGCGGTTATCGCTCACCGGCCGGATATTGAAAATGTAGCCCCGCTCGAACTCGTCCGGATCGGAACTGTGCAGCAGATCGTGGAACGGGTTATGGACATCCAGGCCCGGCATGTAGATCGCCTGCATACCGGCCGCTGCCATCATGGCGCGGGCACGGTCGAGATCGGCCGCGATGAACGGCTTGCGAGAGATCAGGACGGTATCGCGCGCGCCCCATCCCTGGACGGAGCCTTCGCGGCCCACGATTACGTGACGCCAGGCGGCATTCTCGCCGAGTTGCGAGAGCGCCTCGATGGCCAGCGAGATCAGGCGCAGAGATTCGCGCGGAGGGTCGAAACCCCAGCGGGTGAATGCCGCCACGCCGTCGTTCGTGAGGTGCGAGAGGTAATCGCGAAACGCGTCGGTGGTGTAGAGATTGTTTTCCGAAAGGGCGAAGGCGCCGGCGGCGGTGGAGGCCCACGTGTCGACGAGGGTCGCCTGAATGATTTGAAATTTCTCGCTGCTCCGGCGCACAAAGCTGCGGCCATCTTCGACTACGATGTGGACGTCGGGTTGCAGGTACAGGCCGCGGCTGAGTTGCGGCCGCTGCCGCATGATCGTGTTCGCGATGATCGGGTTGATTTCGACACCCGTGATGTCATGGCTGCCGGAGGCGAGGGCGCGGGCGACGTCCCATCCTCCGCCGGGTCCAATGATCAGGGTCTTGGCGCCAGGACGCACTGCGTACGGGAGCGCCGGCCCCTGCTCGAGAAGGTCGTGCCGCTGCCGGGCAGTGAGGTGATCGAAATCGAAGCTGGCGATGGCGGTGGAGGCGTCCGCATCGATAAAGATGGTAGGCGTGCCGGAGCCCTTTTCCGGGGCAATCGCGATCCGCGAGAAGCTGTTCCATTTGACGAAAGACTCGTCCTCGAGGCGCTGGCCTTTGGCGTATTGAATCGCCAGGAAATTGAAGCGGCTGTTAAAACTCAGAAACGCGACCAGGGCCAGAGCCAGCGCCACGCTGCCGGCGCGGCCCGCGACGGATCCGTCCATGCTGTGCCAGATCGCGGCGGCGACGGCGAACAGCACGCCGGCCACCAGCACTGTGTTCAAGCCGCCCAACAGGCTCAGCAGCGGGATCAACAGCAGGCAACCCCCCGCGGCGCCCAGCAGATCGAAGAAGTAAATCCGGTTGACCCGGGCGACAGTTTCTGAGATGGCGAGCGAAACGATGGCGCCCGCAAGAAAGAACGGAAGCGCAGTAGTGAAATAGAGGAAGGCGATTTGCCACGTGCTCACATCCTGCTTCTGCCGGAGAATGAAGGCCAAAGCGAGCAGGACCAGCAGGCTGTTGATTGCGCTCAGCCGGCCGAGGCGCTTGAAGACGGGCGCCTTCCAGCCCGCGACTACATACGAGAACACGCCCCCGGCGCCCAAGCCGAACATTGCGATGGAAATGGCGAGAAACGCAAAGTGGTAATAGAAGACCACCGAGAAGATGCGGGTGAGCGACAACTCCATCAGGAGCGAGGCCATGGTGGTGAGCGCGACGCACAGATAGACCTGTGGCCAGTGAGTCGAGGAGGGTCGCACGGGATTCAACTTTTATCGTATTACGCGGATCGGGCGATTAAACCCATTCCAGGGCGCCTTTTTTGTAGGCCCAGATGTACCCCACGAAGAGAATCGCCAGAAATACAGTAACTTCGGCCACGCCGAACCAGCCAAACGCGCGATAGCGGACTGCCCATGGGAAGAGAAAGATGGTTTCCACGTCGAAGATCACAAACAGAATCGCGATGATATAGAACCTGACCGTGTACCGGCCGCGGGAATCGGAATTGGCCTTAATGCCGCATTCGTAGGCCTCTGATTTTTCAAAGGACGGCGCAACCGGACGAATCAGCTTGGCCAGAAGGAGCACGACGATCGGAAACACGATCGCTAGTCCGAGAAAAATGAAGATCGGAACGTATCCGCTCGGCACGACCACACTATAACATCCTGCATGTTTCCACGAAACTCGCGAAAATGAAGGTGGCCGATGCAAGATCCGCGCACGATTTATTCGCAGCTTCTCGAAAAGCGGCGGCAGGAACTGGCCGCCCGGGAACAGCGGCACCGAACCCTCGGATACTTCCAACTCGCAGCGGTGCTGATCGCCCTGGGCACGGTCTGGCTGGCGCTGGCGAACGAAGCGGTCTCGATCGCGTGGGCCCTAGCACCCGCGGCGGCGTTCATTACGCTGCTGGTGATCCATCACAGGCTGCTCGAGGGATCGGAGCTTACACGGCGGGCGGTCCGCTACTTTGAACGTGGACTGGCGCGGCTGGATGGGAACTGGGCCGGCACCGGCGAAAGCGGCGAACGCTACGCCGATGCGGCTCACCCGTATGCGCAGGATCTCGATCTGTTCGGAAAGGCGTCGCTGTTCGAACTGCTGTGCACGGCGCGGACCCACATTGGCGAGGAGACTCTGGCGGCGTGGTTGTTAAGCCCGGCCGACTCGGGGACCGTTCGGGCGCGCCAGGAGGCCGTCGAGGAACTGCGCCCGCGAGTCGATCTGCGGGAAGACCTGGCGGTTTTGGCCGAAGAGGCACGGACCGGGATCGACCCGATTTCACTGGCGGCGTGGGGCGAAGCCGAACCGCTGCTCGCTTCGAGCGGGCGCCGGGTCGTGTGGGCCTTCACGCTGCTCGGTACGGTGGGCGCCGTCTCGTTTCTGGTGGCCGGGCTGGCCGCGCTGAGTCTGATTCCGCTGCCCGAGGCCGCCGTTGTCCTTTTGCGGGATTTCTTTCTGGCTGCTTTGATCGGCAATGGCATCTATATGTATCGCACGCGGCACCGCGTGGAGCCGGTAGTCGCGGCGGTGGAGGAAGCGGCGCACGAATTGGCCTTGCTCTCGCAGGTGCTGGTGCGGCTGGAGCGGGAGCGATTCCGTTCGCCGCGTCTATCGGAATTACGGGCGTCTCTGGACACCGAAGGCGAGCCGCCTTCAACGCATCTGGGCCGTCTGCGGCGCCTAGTTGAGTATCTGGACTCGCGCGATAACCTCTTCGTGCGGGTCGCGGAAGTATTCATTCTCTGGACCCCGCACGTGGCTTATGCGATCGAGAGCTGGCGGCTGCGGTCGGGGCGCAGCGTGCGGCGGTGGCTTACTGCAACCGGAGAAATGGAGGCACTTTGTGCGTTAGCAAGCCACGCGTTCGAGCACCCGGACGATTCGTTTCCGGAGTTCACGGCCGAACCGGCAATTTTGGAGGCAGCCGACATCGGTCATCCGCTCATTCCGGAGAGCCAGGTGGTACGGAACAGCGTCACTATCGGAGGGCCGCTTCGGCTGCTGGTGGTTAGCGGCTCCAACATGTCCGGAAAGAGCACGCTGCTGCGAACCATTGGAACCAACGTGGTGCTGGCGCAGGCGGGCGCTCCGGTGCGCGCGCAGCGCCTTGTACTGTCACCTTTGGCGGTGGGCGCGTCGATTCGCATCAACGATTCGCTGCAGGCCCACGTCTCGCGTTTCTACGCCGAAATCCTGCGGCTGCGCCAGATACTGGACCTCACGGCGGGGCCGCGCCCGGTCTTGTTTCTCATTGACGAATTCCTGCACGGAACCAATTCGCATGACCGGCGGATTGGAGCGGGCGCCCTGGTGCACAGTTTGGTAGAGCGCGGCGCGATCGGGCTGATCACCACACACGACCTCGCGCTGGCCGATATCGCGGAAGCGCTGGGGTCCCAAGCCGCCAACGTTCATTTTGAAGATCACGTGGAGGACGGGCGCATGCGCTTCGATTACGTGATGCGCCAGGGTGTGGTGACCAAGAGTAACGCGATCGAGCTGATGCGCTCGGTGGGGTTGGAAATTTGACGGGAGCGGAGATTCGCCAACTAGCGTCGGAATGCGGTTTCGAACTGGCGGGCGTCACCGCGGCCGAGCCGGCAAGCGACCGCGAGCGATATCGCGAATGGGTGGCATCGGGATTCGGCGGCGAGATGCGTTACCTGACGGACCGCCGGGCCGAAGTCCGGGACGATCCACGCAATCTGCTGCCTAGCGCGCGATCGATCATCTGCGTCGGAAAGCTGTATAACACTCCGTGGCCTTATTCCAATCGATTCGACGAGCGGGAACGGGCGTGGATCTCGCGCTATGCCTGGGGCGATGATTATCACGATACGCTGCGGCGCGGCCTGGCTCGCCTGGAAACGCGCCTGCGTGAGACTGGAGCCCAGTTCGAATCCTGCATCTGTGTGGATACCGCGCCCCTGCTCGAGCGATCGTATGCGCGGCTGGCAGGGCTCGGGTGGATCGGGAAAAACACGTGCCTCATTAATCAGCGGAGCGGCTCGTGGTTTTTCTTGGGAGAGCTACTGGTATCACTCGCAATCGAACCGGATGCGCCGCCGCCGGATCGCTGCGGAACGTGCACGCGCTGCATCGATGCCTGCCCGACGAAGGCGATTGTGCCCCGCGGATCCGGGTACGCGCTGGATGCGCGGCTTTGCATTTCGTACTTCACGATCGAGCTGCGGGCCAGCATTCCCGAAGGGTCGCGGGACGGCGTGGGAGCGCACGTTTTCGGATGCGACATTTGCCAGGATGTCTGTCCGTGGAACCGGCGGGCGCCCGTAAGCGCTGATCCGGCGTTTCAGCCGCGCGAGTTCGCGCCGGATCTGGAGAAACTGGCGAGCTTAAGGGAAGAAGAGTTTCGCGTCATGTTCAACGGCACTCCCGTAACCCGCGCGCGCTATGCCGGATTCCTGCGGAACGTCGCGATTGCGATGGGGAACCGGAAGCTGGAGCGGTTCCGGCCGGCACTGGAGCGGTTGGCCGCCTCAGAGCACGACCTGGTCGCCGAGCATGCGTATTGGGCGTTGCAACAGTTAAATGGATTCCCCATCCTGGCGGCGGACCAGCGTGGTTGTTAGCATGGAGTGGTGAGGCTTCTTACACTGGCATGGTTAGTCCTCACGCCACTCGCCGCGCAAGAGTCCCTGGTGGACCGCGGCTTCGACCATTTCTATAACCTCGACTACGACCAGGCGCTGCACGACTTCGAACAGGCGATTGCCGCCGATCCGATGTCTCCCGACCCGCATAATCACGTCGCGCAGACGCTCGTGTTCCGAGAGATGTACCGCAACGGCGCGCTGGAAAGCGAACTGGTGTCGGGCAACAATTCCTTTTTACGGCGGCCGAAACTGAACCCCACTCCGGAAACGGAACAACGGCTCCTGGCCGAGATTGCACGGGCGATGCAACTCGCCCAAGCGCGCCTCGATAAGAATCCGAACGACAAAGGGGCTCTATATGCGCTGGGTATCTCTTACGGGATTCGCGCAAACTATTATTGGGTGGTCAAGAAATCGTGGCGGGATTCGCTCCGCGACGCCACGGCCGCGCGGCGCGCGCACAACGCGATTCTGGAAATGGAGCCTGGAAACGTGGATGCCCGCCTGGTTCAGGGTCTGCACGACTACATCGTGGGCAGCCTGCCGCTGGCTTACCGCATGCTCGGATTCCTGGCCGGGATTCACGGCGACAAGCAGAAGGGTATCGAAACCATTGAGTACGTCGCGCGCAACGGGCAGAAGAACAAGGTGGCTGCGGAGATCTTTCTCAGCGCGCTATACCGGAGGGAAAACCAGCCGGTCGCGGCCGTGCCCCTGATTGAGGATCTGATCCGGCGCTTCCCGCGGAATTTTCTGCTGCGGATGGAACTGTCGCAGATGTACAGTCTGGCCGGAGACGGCAAACGAGCATTGGCAGCCATCGAGGAGGTAGCCCGTTTAAAGACCGCGAACGCGCCTGGCTACGAACGTCTGCCCTGGGAAAAAGTGTATTTCCAGGAGGGCACGATTCAGTTCTGGTACCGCGATCTGGATCGCGCGCTCGCGAATATGCAGAAGGTGGCCGCTTCGCCGGTGGAACTCGATCTCAACACGGGAGCGCTCACGTACTTGCGGATTGGGCAGATCCAGGATATGAAGCACCGGCGCTCCGAGGCCTTGGCGGCATATAGGAAGAGCATCGCGTACGCACCCGAGGCCGATGCAGCTCACGAATCGCGCAAATACCTGGCAATGCCGTATCAACGGTTGTGACGCGGAGTCCGCGTATTCACATCGCGCGGGAAACCGGAGATTCGGGCGCGGCCGAGATTTCGTTACTCGGGCTGCACCCGGGGCATCTGTCGGAGGCGCAGACACCCCGGGGCGCACTGTCGAAATGGCGTTCGGGCTATATCATAGTCCTATC
>CAYMHP010000265.1:6318-8713 GCA_964390225.1 uncultured Solibacteraceae bacterium | reverse complement strand
GAGCGCCACCGCTCTTGAGAATGTCCATGGAATAATGGGCGTCTGCCATGACATATCCCTCATGCGATAACGGAAGGGATGAGAGCCTCTTAACAACCGCAGAATGGTCAATCTCCGGAGGACTCCAGGGTAATAAGCCATGCAAACCCTTAAGGTTCATTCCTAAGCCAACAATGAACACTATAAGAACCACGGCATACCCGTTGCGCTCGTGGGTGGAACTAAGTCTATCCAAAGCGGCCGGGATGAGAAGTGACAGCCCAACCAAAGGCTCAAGAAAATAACTGTAGCCAGCACCTGGTTTACTGGCAGCCAAAAGAAAAAAAATGAAACCTCCAACGAAGTACCAAGCAATCGCACTGCTGATATCCCGTTTAGTTCGATCGTATGCGATAAGGGTGTAACAGGAAGCGATCCCTAGCAGGATCATGGAGCTAACAAGATATTTATTGGCTAGAAACTCTATGACATTCGTCCATGATGGCGTCAAGGCATTCGCACCGATAGTCATTGCCCAAACGCCCGGTCCCAAAACGAGGATCGAGAGTATATAGAAGGCTGATACCGCAATGGCAACACAGGCGCCTAAGAGGAGGCTCTGCTTGTACCGGCGGCCCCATATTAGATGCAGGCAGATGCCGATTAGAGCACCGACGGCAGTTAACTTAAAAAGAATTGCCGTTGTGGTAAGAGCCCAGGTCGGGACGAACCATCGCGTCTCGTGTGAAAGCCCTCGGACGTATACAGCAAATGCGAACGCCGAAAACGGCACAGCTACAAATTCCGGCTTGAAATAACTTCCGGACCAGGAGAGAGTAGGAAACAGGGCAATAAAAAGGAGCGGTTGACACAACCAGAGCGGATTCGTTTTCGTTGCACGACTGCTTATGTACGATAGCGCAATGAATATTGCGAGCATTCCAACTGTACTCAGGTATCGGCCAACTAGGGGAGATGCGCCAAGTAGCCGAATTAAGCTCCGAAAAGCCCCGTAGAATAGTGGGGAATAAATGGAGATCGAATACGGTGCTTTAAAAAGGTGCGACACTGCGAATGTATCTGATAAAGTTCGGAAGCGCGTTGCGGAAACGAAGATAGCTTCTTCCCAGGGTGTGGAAGGTATTCGCGTTAGCAGTAGGTAAATGTGGACGACCGCAAGTCCAAAGTTGACCAGGACGAGTCCAAAGGCCAAATGTTCGAGTAGGGATATTGGCCTACTTCCTTGGCGGCGGGACGCTGCGAATAAATATAGAGCGACGAGCCCACCGGTTAACAGGAGTTCTAAAATGCGTGGCGATATGGCTCCCCGCGCCGTTAGCGCAATTACCAGGGCAGCCCCCGATAGGGAGGCGCCAAGCGCTGGAAGAGCCTCCATGATCCCACCGCGCTATGCACGTCACATTCCACAACATATTGGGAACCGCGGCTCATCGACGGATCTGGGAGCTGCCACGGTACCTGCCTGCTTCGGATGTACAGAAAGGTTGCGCCCCCAGGCTGATCCCCGCGCCGGCTATCGCCACGCTCAAGGTGTACATCGCAGCGAAGAATGAGAAGTGCGCTTTGTCTTTCCACGAGTGTACTTAAACCGCGCCACCGCATGAAAGACCCACGGGTACGGGCCTCAGGGTGTCTCAAGTACTACCCAACCGACGGCGGTTCGGGCCGGATTGGACTCCAAGAGAAGAGCTTTAGAAATGTTTCCCAAATCCCAGGAATCCTGGTTTAACGCTTGTTTCAGATTCAGTTGGCTTGCTGCATATTCAGCTGATTAGACGCGGTTGCGTTTGGACCCAAATGTGCGTTAGACGTTCCCAACGAAATGGCGTTTCCCAGAGTTTCGATCGTGATACCGGCGTACAACGCCACCACCACGTTACCGGCGTGTCTCGAAGCCATTGCCGCATCGGAAATCCAGCCCTTCGAGTGCGTGGTCGTGGACGACGGTTCCAGCGACGACACCTGCAACATTGCGCGCCAGTTTGGCGCCCGGGTTCTGTCCAGCGGAGGCCGCAAGGGCCCAGCGCACGCGCGGAATCTCGGCGCGCGTGAAGCCGCGGGCGACGTGATCTTCTTTATCGATGCCGACGTGTGCATCCACCCTACTACCATTTCCCGCCTTGTCTCGAGCTTTTCGGCTGAGCCGGACATAGAAGCGGTCATCGGATCCTACGATGACTCCCCCCACGAGCAGGATGTGCTCTCGATGTACCGTAATCTGATGCATCGATACGTTCACCAAAACGGCAGACGGGATGCCACGACGTTTTGGAGTGGTTGCGGAGCAATTCGCCGCGAACTGTTTCTCCAGTTTGGCGGCTTCGACGAGAGCTTCGGCCGCCCGGCGATTGAAGACATCGAACTCGGCTACCGGTTGTACTCGGGTGGA
Source organism: uncultured Solibacteraceae bacterium (assembly GCA_964390225.1). Lineage (GTDB taxonomy): Bacteria > Acidobacteriota > Terriglobia > Bryobacterales > Bryobacteraceae > PSRJ01. Next base: position 6,324 of record CAYMHP010000265.1, on the reverse strand, counting down.
CACCGG
>CAYMHP010000265.1:0-6308 GCA_964390225.1 uncultured Solibacteraceae bacterium | reverse complement strand
ATCGTTCTCGACCATGCCTTGGAAGTAAAGCACCTGAAGCGCTGGAGTTTTCTCAATCTCGTCAAAACGGATGTTTTCGATCGCGCAATTCCCTGGACTGAGCTCATTCTTCGCGACGGCCGGATGCCGAACGATCTGAACGTGCAGATCAGTCAGCGCGTGAGCGTGGCGCTGGCGTTTGTCCTCTTCGGCTTCTCACTGGCCGCCGCGGTGTATTACAAGGGATTTTTCGTCGTGCCGTTGCTGGCGAGCATGCTCTTCGCCCTTGCCTGCTACTGGACGGAGACGGGTGTTGGCCCGCGGAGCACGGGCGTCAAGTGGACCTTTGCGACTCTGGTCTTGGCATTTGTAGGAGTTGCCTTCACCCAGCACATGATCTCGCTGATTCCTCCAGTGATCGTGGGTTACCTGCTACTCTTTATTCGTTATCGATACACGTCGCGGAATTTCAAGCTGCGCAAACTCACGGGCGTGGCGTACGCGGCGTACCTGGTCGGGAGCCTTGTTTTTATTACCAGCTTTCTCCCGACACGGGTGCCCGTTCTCTGCTTTTATGCACTAATTCTGTGTATAGTGGCTATCAATCACAGGTTTTACCTTTACCTGGGTAGGCGCATGGGTTGGATTACGGTGCTCGCTGCCGTGCCATTTCATATGCTGTTCTACTTTTACAGCGGCGTTTCGTTTCTGACCGGAGTGGCTACGTTCGTGTCGAGGAACATGTTCCGATCCAGCCGCGCTAAAGTCGTAGGAAGGGCAGCGAATTAAACGCCCCGCTCGCCGACTGCCGAATCCAGACGTAATAATCCGATCGAAATGAAAGAGGAGATTCAACTCGTTCCAGAAACGGCGGCCCACGGTTCCGGCAACCTGCGAAACCAGGCGCTCGAAGCACCCGAGAGGTTCGTCTCTCTGAGGAGCCGTGCGGGTTGGTATTGCGGCATCCTCATTGCGCTTTTCTTTGCGTTGTGGGGCCTTCGGTCGGTCGGGGCCAATACCATCGTGGATACTGATGCCGCGCGCCACGCCATGAACGGCGCCTTTCTGCACGATCTGATTGTACGCGGCAAATTCACCGGCATCCTCCAGTATGCGCACATGTATTACGCGCACTTACCGGCCCTTTCGATGCCCTATCATCCGCCGCTATTCCCGGCAATTGAAGCGGTGTTTTTCTTCATCTTCGGCGTGAACGTCCTGGCTGCGAGGCTGGCCATTGCATTAGCCGTCGCGCTTTCCGGAAGTCTGCTCTTCCGTCTCGTCATCGCTACGCACGATTCAGTATTCCTCGCCGCCCTTTCGACGACCACGTTTCTGTCACTCACCTACGTGATGTGGCTCAGTTGCAGTGTCATGTTGGAATTTCCCGCCATGGTGTTCATGCTCTGGAGCCTTCACCTTCTGTGGAAGAGCAACGACAAGCGCCCGATGCTGTACCTGCTTGCTTTCGGAGTTCTGGCAGGCGCCGCGGTGTGGGTCAAGCAGCAAGCTGTTTTTGTGGGTGCAGTACCGTTTCTCTACGCAGCTCTCGCGGGACATTGGAAGCTCCTCCGTCGGCCGGCCATCTGGGCCTCTGCGCTCGTTTTCGGAATTCTGCTTTTCGCTCTTACGCTGCTCTCGGTGCCGTTTCATGGCGCGGGCGTCAATCAGGCCGCCCCTCCGCACCATTCTTTCGCCTTTTATCACAACCTCCTTTTCTACGTTACGAACTACCATACCGTAGTCGGTCCGGCCGGGATCATCTTGATGATTGCATTCGTGATCGCGCTCGCCAGCCGAGTGCTTCCCCGGACATCCACAGCGTTTTATAGCGCGTGGGCTGGTTCCGCATTCCTCGTTCTGTTGCTCATCGGCCCTTACAACGTCCGTTATCTTTTCTTTGCTCTCCCGGCGCTCGTCGTCCTCGGGTACACATCGCTCTGGAGCCTGCTCCGGAAGCTGTTACCCGGCAGAGAACGATGGGGGGTGGCGCCGTGCCTCACGGTCCTGGTGATCTCCCTGGTTGGGAGCTATCCGCCGCCCAACGTTTATCTGAAAGGGCCGAGCGAAACCGCGAAGATTCTGGCCGGGACGGGGGCCCACCGCATCCTGTATTGCGGTGGCACGGACGGCAACTTTATGTTCAGCTATCGGTCGGCGCGGCCAGGCTTGGATACGGTGATCCTCGCCGGAGACAAGTTACCCAAAGATTTCTTTGCGCCCGCAAGCTTCGAGCGGTTCGCGCAGCGTTTCGGGATCGAATACCTTGTCCTGGAACGTTCCACCGTGGCTGCGGAGCGGTCGCGGCACCCTTGGAGTGCGCTTCTAGACTCCGTTCCAGCTTCCATGCATCTGAAACGTAGTTTGCCGTTGGCCAGTTCAGTGGCGCGATGGAATGGCACCCTGGACATCTACCAGTTCGCCCATCCCTCAGTCCATCCCGATAATGACTTAACGATGCGTATGAACATGATCGGGGGCAGTATGCAGTTCAGCCTCGATCAGTAGAAGAGTGTCGTTTCAGCCGCTCCGGCGCGCAGAAACGTAGAACGCGGCGTAGGTGTATACCAGCCTCCCACCGCGCCTGAGCGCGTCCGCGCAGCGGGATGCGAACTCCGACTCGATGGCCCGGCGCTGCATGCCGCTAGCCGCGGCAATTCTCTTCCGGGCGATGCTCGAGTAGGTGCACTGCACATCCCAGAACTCTTCCATATTGGCCAACGACGCTTCGAAACCTTGCCACCCCAAGGCCACATTCCGAAAACCTGCCCGCTTGACAAGCTGCGGCACGGCCATCGAACGGTTCCGGTTGTGACTCGCCAGCTCTGTCTCCTCCGGCGCGGCACGTTCCGGAATATGCCGGAGCACCAGCTCGTCCAAAAATGCCGGCGCGATCAGAACACGTTTTCGAAGGTATTGCAGCAGGAACGGGAGGCGGGATACCCGATGCACAAGGCCGGCCAGCGAGAGCGGCGGCCGGCTGCCAACGGCAATCGCCAGGGAGCCGCCTGGCCGCAAAACGCGATGCATTTCCCGAAGGGCCTGCAGCGGATCAGGGAAGTGCAGCAGCGCGAACAGAGAAACGACCGCATCAAAGGAGCTATCCCCAAACGCCAGATGTTCGGCATCCATTTCTCGAAAATCGATTGCCTCGCTACGCTTGGCGTGTGCGCGCGCGACGGCAAGCATCCCGTGAGACAAATCGATGCCCGTTATTCGGCCGTTGGGCGCTACGTGCGGTGCTGCCTCGAGCGCGACCACGCCCGTTCCCGTCCCGACGTCCAGGACCCTTTGGCCAGGCTGCAGTCCTGCCAGATCGATCAATCTGCGCGCGATCGGCGGTATAAACCGGCGGGTGAAGTGGTCGAAGTGGCCGGCGACCCCATCGTAACTCGCGGCGTCCTGGATTTTGAATCGCTCCGGATCGGCTACGGGCATCGGTCGGAAGACAGCAACCCGCGTTCCAGTCGTCCCGATAGGCTTATATCATTGAATTCAGCGAAGTTTTTCGCATTTCTTCCCATTCTTTCGACGGTTTTCCTCAGATCCGGGTGCTTAACGCCCTTGGCCCACCGAGTGCAATCATAAGCGGCGATCCATGAGTTCCAGGTCGGCCATCCTGACATATCACTCTTTAGATGACACGGGCTCTGTTATATCGATTTCTCCATGGTTATTCCGGCGTCAGATGGAAGCTTTGGCAGAGAATGAAATTCCTGTGGTTCCGCTTTCTCAGATCTACCAACACTCCGGCGCGGTGGCCATCACCTTCGATGACGGATTCGCCAGTTTCGCGGATGTGGCCGTACCCGTATTGCAGCGCTTCTCGTTCCCGGCGACGGTGTTTGTTGTCAGCGGATATTGCGGCGGATACAACGACTGGCCTACCCAGTCCCCCGGCATTCCACGAACGCCGCTGATGAGCTGGGCCGTGCTTCGAGATCTTCCGCGGAACGTAGCCGTTGGCGCGCACACGGTAACCCACCAGGATCTCCGTTCTCTCGGAAACGACGAAATGAGGCGGGAAGTCTGCCAATCCCGCACGCAGATTGAGCAGGAGATCGGGCGGACCGTGGACAGCTTTGCATATCCCTACGGAGGAGTGAATCCCCGCTCGGCAGCGCTGGTCAGAGCGGAGTTCGGCTGCGGTTGCAGCACGCGCTTGGCCTTCGCCCATGCCGGCTCGGATCCCGCGGTTCTTCCCAGGCTGGACACCTATTATTTGAAATGGCCACGCTGGTGCCAGAATCCCGTCGGCCCCGTGACCAGGATGTACATTGGCCTCCGGGCGCTGCCGCGCCTGGCCCGGGGCTGGGCGAGGAGCAAATAGCCGGTGCACATCGGAATCGACGGAGGCTGCTGGAGCAATCGCCGCGGATTCGGGCGGTTCTTGCGCGAGCTGTTGGAGGCGCTGGCGGCCAGCGATACCAGGAACGAATACTCGGTGTTCCTCGATCCAGGTTCGTATGACTCGTTCCATCTGCGCGACCGTTTTCGCGCGGTGCTCGTGCCCACGGGCCAGACGGTGAATCAGGCTGCACGCTCCGACGGGCACCGGCCCGTGGCAGATATGCTGCGGATGAGCTATGCGGTCGCCCGGACCCCGCTCGACGTTTTCTTCTTCTCCTCGGTATTCAGCTATTTCCCATTGCTCCGCCCGGTTCCCACGCTATTGGGCGTCCATGACACGATCGCTGATAAGAACCCTCAGTTCGCCTTCGCTTCATCGCGCCAGCGTCTGTTTTGGAAGGCGAAAGTGAAGCTCGCGCTGGCACAGGCCGATACAGTAGTAACCGTTTCGGATTACTCGAAGCAATCGATCGAGCGCGTTCTTCGCATCCCGCCTCACCGCATCCGCGTTCTATACGAGGCTGCCTCGCCGTGCTTCCGGCGCGTGCCCGCTCCATCCCCCAGTGAGCCGTTCTTCCTCTACGTCGGAGGCATCAGCCCGAACAAGAATCTGACCACTCTGATCCGCGCCTTTCATGGTCTTCAGCCATCCCGGAAAGCGCACCTGGTCCTGGTGGGAGATTACCAGTCCGACGGGTTCAAAAGCTGCTACACGGAATTACACGAGCTGGTGAAACAGCTTGGGCTGGAACAGGAGGTTCGTTTCGCCGGATATGTGCCGGACCCGGAACTCGTTTCCATGTACAACCAGGCTTGTGCTTTTGTCATGCCATCGTTCGATGAAGGCTTCGGCCTGCCGGCAGTCGAGGCGATGGCGTGCGGCGCACCCGTGATTGTGAGTTCCGGAAACTCGCTCGCCGAGATCACCGGCGGAGCCGGGATCGTAGTCGACCCGCACGACGTCGCCGGTTTGACGGGAGCAATGGACCGCGTCTTGTCCGACTCGGCTTTTGCCAATGAACTGTCGCGGAAATCGTTGACCCGGGCATCTCAGTTCTCGTGGGCGCAGGCTGCGGCCCGCCTGCTGGAAATGTTTGAGGAAACGCTCAGAGCGAAGAGAAAGAACTAATCCCAGCGGTGTTCCCTGTCGCCCTGCGAAACTAGATGGCGATCCCGGGCGGCTCCTGGCGCCCGCAACGTGGATACACAACCGGCGATCTCGCCGCAGGCCTGTATGACAGCGAAACCTAAAATGGCGGGGAGCGCCTGAAGAAAACGGCGGCGAAAAGTTCGGTTTCGCCTCAAAACTGCCGCGTAAGTCCGCCCGACGACGACGAACGGAAGCAGAAGACGGGAAACCATCGTGGCGAATCGCAGGACCAATGGCATTCGGGCCGCTCGGCGGGATGCGAACTCGCGGGAAATCTGCCACCGCTCTGCAATATACTCCGAGGTTGTGGGCGGGCAGGCGAAAGTGGCCGCAAGGTCGCCCTCGCGGTAAAACGTCACTCCACGGTCGAAAAGCTCCGCGTGAAAATCGAGTTCCCACATATGCCCGGACATAGAGACCCGCTGAAACACCGAACGCTTGTAGCTGACATTGCCGCCCGGGATCATGCAGGCGTCCTGGCGAGCCAGGACCCCGCTGCGCAACGGCGGAGTCGCGTGCCAGTACTCGCTTAAAAACATGCCCCATTGCGGCGTCGCCAGATCCGGTGCTGGCTTCACACAGCCCGCAATCACCTCCGCCGTTTGCGTGGAATGTGCCTCCCAGATCAGGCGTATCCAGTTCGGGGGCACTCGATAGCGCTCATGCAAGATGACGACAAGTTCGCCGGCCGATTTTTGAATGGCTGCGTCACGCGAATCAGCGATGGACGTCTCTGCGGGAACCGTCAGAACGGCGACACCCGGATATTGTTCTGCAATTGCTCGTTCCGTGGCGGGGCCGCAGCAGTTGGCGACAACGATCTCCACAT
>CAYMHP010000264.1:0-8728 GCA_964390225.1 uncultured Solibacteraceae bacterium | reverse complement strand
TCATCGTCGTTCTCCTCGCTTACGAGCCCCACACGGCGCTCGGCGCCACGCGCGACTCCAGCTCTTCAACTTGCAGAATGGTTTCCTCGACCGGAGCATTCTCTTCGGCCGCGGGGATCTGAACGTTCTCGTTCTTGTATGTCATCGTCGTTCTCCTCGCTTACGAGCCCCACACGGCGCTCGGCGCCACGCGCGATTCCAGCTCTTCAACCTGCAGAATGCTTTCCTCGACCGGAGCGTTCTCTTCGGTCGCGGGGATCTGAACTTGCTCGTTTTCGTATGTCATTGCCGTCTCCTCCTCGCCAGGACCTCTTGATGTCCCTTCACTCTAGTCATTCGCAGAAATTCGGAAGACGGCTAGCGAAATCCGAAAATTTTTTCGAGTCTCATCAGTACCAGGGGTTTAACCCGAGAACCCAATTTTGTGCCAGAATACACCCAATGGACGGCCCGGCCCCGATTACGCAGTTGCTGGTCGACTGGCGTCAGGGCGACCATGCCGCCCTGGAACAACTCACTCCCCGGGTTTACCGGGAACTCCAGGGACTCGCTCGCAGTTATCTGAGGCGGCTCGGTCCGAACCAAACACTACAACCGACCGCCCTGGTCAATGAGGCTTGGCTGCGCCTGATCGGCCAGTCGCAACTGCCGGATTGGGAGAACCGCGCGCATTTTTTCGGGATTGCGGCGCGGCTCATGCGCCTGGTCCTGGTGGATCATTCGCGGAAACAGCGTGCGGCCAAACGCGAAAGCGGCCAAGCCGTTACCCTCCAGGAGTCGTTGATCCTCTCCCCTGCCCGCACCCCGGATGTGCTCGAGGTCAACGAGGCTCTGGACGCGTTGCGGAAGGTGGATGAACGCAAAGCGAGCGTCATCGAACTGCGTTACTTCGGCGGCATGGAGCGCGAAGAAATCGCCGCGGCGCTGGATCTTACGCTGGCTACAGTGAAACGCGATCTGCGCCTGGGCGAAGCCTGGCTACGCCGGTTCCTGAGCGGCGAGAGCATGTCGTGACCGGCGAGCATTGGCGGCGGGTCGAGGATTTGTTCCATGAGGCTGCCGATCTGGCTCCGGCCGATCGCGTGAGCTTCCTGGACCGCGAATGCGCCGGCGACCAGAAGCTGCGTCGCGATGTCGAGTCGCTGCTGGATCACGACAGTCAGAGCGCCCCCGACGTGATCGGCGCCGCTGTCGGGCGGGCCGTCGAAATACTCCCGGACGAGGCCGGCAACGGCGATCAGTTGCTCGGTAAACAGGTCGGCGGATATGTTCTCACGGAATTGATCGGCAAAGGCGGCATGGGCCTGGTCTTCAAGGCGTTGGACACACGCTTGAACCGCTTCGTGGCCATCAAGGCGCTTCCGCCGGACTCCTTTGCCGATTCCGAACGCAAGCGGCGTTTTCTTCAGGAGGCGAAGTCCGCCTCCGCGCTGAACCATCCGAACATCGTCACCATTCACGGGATCGCCGAGGAACAGGGAACGGACTTCCTGGTTATGGAGTACGTTTCCGGCAAAACGCTCGACCAGGTGAACCCGCGCAAAGGACTGCCGCTCAGGCAGGCCCTGCGGTATAGCTTGGAAATTGCCGAGGCGCTAGCGGCCGCCCACGCCGCCGGCATCGTGCATCGCGACATCAAGCCTTCCAACATCATGGTCACCAGCCAGGACCGCATCAAGATCCTGGATTTCGGCCTGGCTAAGCTGACCGAAGTTGCCGGAGCTGGCCGCGCGGCGAATGCACTCGAGACACAACCGGGGCGAGTCGTGGGTACGGCTGCCTATATGTCGCCGGAACAGGCGGAAGGCAAGCCCGCCGACGCCCGCTCCGATATTTTCTCATTCGGGGCACTGCTCTATGAACTCGTAACCGGCCAGCGGCCCTTTCAGGGCGATACTGCGATGGGGATCATGTCCGCCGTCATCGGCAAGGACCCACCGGCCGTGCGGTCGATTGTTTCGGACGTGCCCCAGGAAGTGGAAAAGATCATCGGCCGGTGCCTGAGAAAAGATCCCGCCCGGCGCATCCAGCACATGGGCGACGTTCGGCTTTCGCTGGAGGAGGCCCTCGAGGAATTGGACAAAGCCCCGGCAGCGCCAGCCCGGCCGGCCTCGCGCCGGGTCTGGCTGGTATTCACCAATCTCGCGCTGCTGCTCGGGTTGATGCTGGGCGCGTTCGTGGCGGACAGGGTCCTCCATAAAACTCCCGTTACGTTTCGACGCCTCACGTTCCGCCAGGGCGACCTGGAAACCGCCAGGTTCGCTCCCGGAGGCAGCGTGGTTTATAGTGCGGCCTGGGATGGCTCTCCGAGCACTCTTTTCACCGCGCAGCCCGGAGCACGTGAGGCGCGCGATCTGGGGCTGCCGGCTGCCGAAATTCTTTCGATCTCCGCTTCCGGCGAGATGCTCATTCGTTTGCTCGCCCATGACACGCTGGCCCAAGTTCCGCTGGCCGGGGGTGCTCCCCGGGAGTTGCTCGAGGATGTCTCCGCGGCGGACTGGGACCCTGCCGGCAGCCAAATCGCCGTGGTCCGGACCGTCGCAGGCCATCACCGCATCGAGTATCCGATCGGCGCGGTTCTCTACGAGACCGCTCAGGTTCGTCCGCCGTTGTTCATGCGCGTTTCGCCGCGCGGTGACGCGGTCGCGTTTTTCGATTTCACGGAGGTAGGAGATTACTCGGTGACGATCGTGAGTCGAGGGCGCGCCCGGCAGGTCTTATCGGCCGGATGGCGCGTCGTCGGGGGTCTGGGCTGGTCACCGGATGGCAGGGAGATTTGGTTTGCCGGCGGGCGTACCGGCTCCGATCCCGCTCTGTACGCTGTAGATCTCAAGGGACGCGAGCGGATGCTGGCACAGATCGCCGGCTATGCGTACCTGTGCGATATCGCCAAAGACGGGCAACTACTGCTCTCGCTTGTCGATTCGCGCATCGGCATCCGCGGACTGGCGCCTGGAGCCACCGAGGAGCGCGACCTGGCATGGCTGGATGCATCCGTAGCGGAGGCGATCTCAGGAGATGGGAAAGTGCTGGTGTTTTCCGAGCTTTCGTCCGGAGAGGGCCGCAATGCCGCCATCTACATGCGCGGGACCGACGGCTCCCCCGCCGTGAAGCTCGGCTATGGCAACCGCCCATCGCTCTCGCCGGACGGCAAATACGTCCTGTGCGTCCGCCGCGACGGCAACAGGTCTCAGCTTCTGCTGCTGCCCACCGGGCCGGGGGAGGCACGCAGGCTCCCCGACAACGGCATTCGCCCGCAAGCCGCCGAATGGTTCCCCGACGGACAGCGAATCCTGGTTACTGGCAATGAGTCGAGTCAACCGCCGAGGACCTATGTGGAAGACCTTGCCACGGGAAAGGCGAGGCCAGTGACGGCGCCGGGAGTCCGGGCGTCCGGAGTTTCTCCGGACGGCCGCGCGGCAGTAGTGATTACCTCGAAGGGCAAACTCTATCGCCAGTCAGTTGAGAACGGCTCCCAAACCGCCATTGGCCAGGTCGATCCAGGCGTTTCCATGCTTCGTTGGAGCGACGATGGCAGCCATCTGTTCCTACTGAAGCGCGGCGGCGCGCCGGAGAAAGGTGACAGCAGCCGGGAGGCGATCCTCCGGCTGGATACCACTACCGGGCGAACCGAAATCTGGCGGGAGCTGAAGACGCCCGACCGCATGGCTTCCTTTTTTCAATCGGTCGTGCTCTCGCGTGACAGCCGGGCCTATGCGTACTCGTATCAACGCGATCTCGCCACGCTCTACCTGGTCAAAGGGGTACAGTAGCGAAGTCTGATGGAACGGCGCAGGCCGAATCCCTTCTCCCGGCAGGGCGGAACTTCAGCCGGGCCAGTAATGGCCCGGTTACCTCGCTAGATCGGCTCTTCTCTTTTGAAGCCGTCGTCTTTGCCGCGGCGTTGCGCCGGGCCGGGGCCGGTTCCGGCCTTCGCGCCCTTGGAGACGAGGTAATCGACGACCGTCTGGTAGCGGAGTCCTTTGGCAAGATCCAGAACCGTGCGGCCGTTCTGGTCGGTGGCGTTGAGATCGGCGCCGAGATCCGCCAGCAGCTTGACCGTATCGAGCGCCAGCGGCTCTCGTTCCCTGCGCGGGATGTCGACCCACGGAGCGGTGCGGATTGCGCCGGTTGCCGCCATCAACGTGGTGGCTGTCTCTTTGCGCTGTGCCTGCCCGAATAGCTGCTCGGCGACGTATTCCGCATGATGCACGAACTTCGGATCGGCGCCGTGCTGCACCAACATCTGGATCACGGCGGGCTCGGTGAAACGAGCCGCCAGCCAAATCGGGCTGGCTCCCACGAGCTGAGGCTCGAAATGCCAGTCTTCGGAGGAGCGGCGCGTCGGGGTCCAAGTCTTAACCGGCGCGTTCGCGTCGGCGCCATGCTCGAGCAGCGCGGCGACCATTTTCTCGTCGCGCCGCATGATGGCTTCGTGTAGCGCGGAAAAACCGGCCTTGGCCGCGCTCGCGTCAGCGCCCTTATCGAGGAGAAACTCAACCAGGTCGCAAAATCCGGAGTGCGCCGCCAAAGTCGTCGCGCTCACACCCCATGCATCCGTATCATTCACATCCGCTCCGGCGGCCACGAGGAGCTTCGCAGAATCCAGATCGCCCACTCGCGCCGCGAACATCAGCGCCGTTTCGCCGCCATGCGGAATCGCCTTGTTGTAAGGGAGGTAGCCGTGTGGAGGGACAGCCATCACCTCGTTATAGACCTCCGAGCGCAGACTGACATCCGCACGGTGCGCCAGCAGCACCTTCACGACATCCGGATGCTTTTGCGAAGCCGCCCACATCAGCGCCGTCTGGCCGCGCGTGCCGTGGACGTTGGGATCGGCGCCCTTGGCCAGCAGCATCTCCACGATCTCCGGATAGCCCGAGCGGGCCGCCACCATTAGGGGTGTTTCGCCGGAGAGGAGAGCCAAATTCGGATTCGCCCCGGCCTCGAGCAGCCGGCGCACCATGGCGACGCTTCCGCTCTCGCACGGAGCCCACAGCGGTGTGACGCCGAGATCGGTGGCCGCGTTGACGTTCCCGCCGGCGCGGATCAGCAGGTCGGCACTTACAAGATCGTCGTGATAGCTTGCCCAGTGCAGCGCGGTCGAACCGTCCGCGTCGGCTGCGTTCGGATCTGCCTTCTTCTGAAGCAGCGACTGCAACCCCGACTTGTCGCCCTTCTTGGCCGCATCCACCAGGACCGGGCGCGTCAACTCGGCAGCGCCCAGGAGCCCCGCAAACGCTACCGCAAGCAGGCAGGATGTAGTTCGCATCGCTTTCGCCTCTTTTTGATCAGACTTCCGGCAGGGTGTCGATGGGAAGCTTGCCGTTGCTCCCTCCAACTTTTTCCACCGGGTAGCCCATCTTGTCCATGATGGTCATCAGCAAGTTTGCCTGCGACGGCTTGTCTGTATATTTCAAATGCCGGCCGCCCTTAACCTTCCCGCAAGCGCCGCCTACCAGCATCAGCGGGAGATTCTCGCCCGAATGACCGTTGCTGTTCGAAATGCCCGCCCCGTAAAGAATCAGCATGTGATCGAGCAGCGAGCCGTCGCCATCCGGCGTTGCGCGCAGCTTGGCCAGGTATTGCGAAAACAGCTTGGCGTGATACTGGTTGATCTTCGACATCCTCGCGATCAGTTCGGGATCGTTATTGTGGTGCGAAAGCGGATGGTGTGCCTCGGGGATGCCGATCTGCGGGTACGGCCGCGGGCTCTGCTCCTTCGCGATCATGAAGGAAACCACGCGCGTCAGATCGGATCGCAGCGCAAGCAACTGCAGATCGAGCATGAGCGCCAGGTGGTCTTCGAACACGGGCGGGGCTCCGAGCGGCTGGTCCATGGGAGGCAACTCGATGCTGCTCTGCTTTTCCGCCATCTGAATGCGGCGCTCCACGTCGCGAACCGCGTCGGTGTATTCGTCGATTTTATTTTGATCGCGGGGTCCGAGTTCCCGCTTGAGCTCCGCCAGCTTGCCCGTCACCGAATCGAGAATGCTCTGGCGCTGCTCCAGCCTGCGCTCGCGCGCCGCGCGATCGGTGCTGCCGCCGTCGCCGAATAGTTTCTCGAAGACCGTCCGCGGATTCCAGTCCATAGGCAGCGGCTGAGTGGGGCTGCGCCAGCACAGCGTGTCGAGGTAGGCACAACTCAAGTTGCCGGTGCAGGCTCCAGCGTTCGCCGGCAGGTCCATGCAGATCTCGAGCGTGGCCAACTGCGTTTCGTTAGCGAAATGCTGCCCAAGCATTTGATCGATCGAGACGTCGGCGATGATTTCGATCTCGTTCTGCCCCCCGCGCGGCGTGCCGGTGAGAAACGACCCGGAGGCCCCGGCATGGATGTAATTCCAGCTTGCTTTAATTCCGGAGAAGATCAACATCTGCTCGCGAAACGGCGCCAGCGGCTCCATGATCGCGGCCAACTCGAACTTGCTGCCTTCGCCTTTGGGCGTCCAGTATTCCATCGCCATGCCGTTCGGAACATAGAAGGCCTGGAAACGCTGCGGCGGCTTCACCGCGGCGCGGAGCGGCGGAAGCATGGCTTCGAGGAACGGCAGAGACAGGGAAGTGCCGATCCCTTTCAGGACCGTCCGCCGCGAGAGTGATTTCGTCAGGACCGCCATGTTCGTTCGTCTCCTACTTGGAAGCCAGAGTGGTTGGCGAGGCGCCGGAAACCGATGGGCCCGGCGTGCGCATCAGGAACTCGGGACTCTGCACGATGCCCTGAATGAGCGAGGACCAGCGGTATTGGCTTGCCGCCGCATCCCGCACGATCTTCCGCACCGCGGGTTCATCGTAATACTCGACCCGGCGGCCGAGAGCATAAGCCATCAGCTTCTCGGTCAGCGTACGCGGGAACTGCTCCGGGTCCGCGAGCAGCATCGACCGTAGCCCCGCGAGTCCTTCGATCTTGGTGCCGTTCCACATCGTGGTGGTAGATTCGATCGGCCTGCCACCCTCGTCCTTCGTCCGCCAGCCGCCAATGACATCGAAATTCTCCAATGCAAACCCGATCGGATCGATCACGGAATGGCAGTTGTTGCAGGTGGGATTGGTGCGGTGCTGTTCGAGGCGCTGGCGCATGGAGGCCGGGGTCACACCCGGCTTGGATTCGAGCGTGGTGTTGAGGCCCGGCGGAGGAGGCGGAATCGGCAGGCCGATGATGTTGTTCAGCAGCCACTTTCCACGCAGAACCGGCGAGGTACGGTCGGGATAGGACGTGGTGGTCAACAGCGCACCTTGAGCCAGCAGACCGCCGCGCTCGTCGTGATTCGGGAGTATGACGCGCCGGAACTGATTGCCGTAGACTCCGGGGATGCCGTACTGCCGCGCGAGCCGTTCATTGACGAAGGTGTAATCAGCGTCCAGCAGGTCGTGCACGCTGCGGTCCTCGTGGATGGTGCTCGCGACGAACAGCTCCGTCTCCTTCTGGAACGCTTCGAGCAGGCTCAGGTCGTATTGCGGGTAGCGGTCCGGATCGATAACGACTTCGTCGACGCGGCGCAGATTCAGCCATTGCGCGGCGAAATCGTCCACCAGCGAACGATCCACTCGCGGGTCGGCCAGCATGCGGCGGACTTCCTCGCTGAGGACCGCGGGCTTACTCAGCTCTCCGCGCTCCGCCAGCGTCAGCAGACGATCGTCGGGGATGCTACTCCAAAGAAAGAAGGATAGGCGCGAAGCCAGTTCGAGATCGCTGAGGCGATACGGAGCCGTGCCGCTCGGTTTTGCGGGGTCGCGGTAGACGCGTAGCAGAAAATCCGGGTCCACCAGCATGCGCTCGAGCGCAAACTGGACGCCGGTATCGAAAGTGCCGCCATCCCTCCTGCCCCTGTCGAAAAACTGCAGCAAGGTGCCGGTATCGGCCTTCGTCACCGGCCGGCGGTAGGCAAGCCGCGCCATTCGCGAAAGAATCGTCGCCGCGCACGGCCGTTCCTCGGCGGCCGCGCCGGACTGGCAGACGAAGATCGCCCGCCGGCTGGGAGTATCTTTGGCCGGTCCGTGGGACTGGTAAGGGCCGCCGATCTGGATTGAATCGACGTTGGCGTACCCCATGTACACCTGATCGTTCGAGACCACGCGGCCGAGCTGCACGGGTTGCGGCAGGCCTTCCGGTTCCCACATTTCCCGGACGAACGAAACCCCGACCACGCGGGGACCCGCTTTCACCGGGACGCGAACCTCTAAACCGGCGTCGCCGCTAACCTGCATATACGTTTCCCAGTCGGGATCGCCGGCAAAACCGGGTTCGCCATCGCCCGCATAGCTGGTGGCCGCCGGCCGGCCCTTGCCTGCGCCGCCCACCACGAAGCGTTTCAGTAGCTTTCCATCGAGCCGGACGTCGAGCAGTTGCGGCCAGCCCATGCCTTTGAGGTAGTCCTGATATTGGCGCTGCAGGCGGACCTTGATCAGGTATTCGCCATCAACCGGAAAGTTGTAGTGCACGGCGATGCCGCCGCGGGACCCGAACGGCAGGTCTTCGCTCTGCCGGTCGGTTTGCAGCACGTCGCGCGGGATTTCAAACCGGTCCAACGTGGGGCGCACCGGGGGCAACCCGACGGCGAGACGCGTGACCTGGCGCGCCACCGACATATATCGCTCCAGGTGAGCCGTCGAAATCGAAAGTACGTCGGCGAAGTCGTCGAAGCTGCCATCGGCGGTGTCGTCGCCGGGAAGCAGCGCCTTCACATCGAAATCGAGCGCAAACAGATCGCGGATCGCGTTGTTGTACGCA
>CAYMHP010000263.1:4118-8763 GCA_964390225.1 uncultured Solibacteraceae bacterium | reverse complement strand
GACCGGCAACACGGCTATCGTGAAACCTTCGAGCGAGACCCCCACCATCGCCGCGAAATTCGCCGAGGTGCTGCTCGAAGCCGGTTTTCCGGAAGGAAGCTTCACGCTCTTGACCGGCAGCGGCGCGGCGGTGGGCGACGTTTTGGTGCAACATCCCAAGACGCGCTTCGTGTCGTTCACCGGATCGCGCGACGTGGGCCTGCGCATCAATGAACTGGCCGCGAAGCCGCAGCCGGGACAGGTGTGGATCAAACGCGTGATCGCGGAGATGGGCGGCAAGGATGCGATCATCGTGGATGCGGAGTGCGACCTCGACAAAGCCGTCGAGGGCGTCTTTGTCTCTGCGTTCGGCTACCAGGGGCAGAAATGTTCGGCCTGCTCGCGCGCGATCGTCGACGCCAAGGTCTACGAACCGTTTGTACAGAAGTTAGCCGACCGGGCGAAGAAGGTAGCCGTTGGGCCGTCCAACGATCCGCGGAACTACATGGGTCCGGTGATCAGCGACGGCGCGCGTAAGACCATCCTGAATTACATCGAAGTTGGAAAGAAAGAGGGACGCCTGATTGCCGGCGGGCAGGCCGCCGATGGCGACGGATATTTTATCCCGCCCACGATCATCGCCGACGTCGATTCGAAAGCCAGGATCTTTCAGGAAGAGATCTTCGGCCCCGTGCTGGCCGTCACTAAGGCCAAAGATTTCGAGCACGCGCTCGAACTTGCCAACGACTCGCAGTACGGGCTCACCGGCGCGGTGTTTTCAAACGACCCGGAACACCTGCGCGAGGCAAAGGAACAGTTTCACGTAGGGAATCTGTACTTCAACCGAAAGTGCACGGGAGCGATGGTGGGAGCGCACCCGTTCGGCGGGTTCAATATGTCGGGGACGGATTCGAAAGCCGGCGGGCCGGATTACCTGCTGTTATTCCTGCAGGCGAAATCCATCGCGCAGAAGGTCTAGTTCGTTTCTTCGAAATTCTTTTTGTTCCGCATGGCTTCGCGCTGTGCCGCGCTGAGGAACCGGTTCCTTTTCCTCTCCAGGAGGACTACAAGCGACTGTGGCCGCCGAAAAACGGTGCACCGCGTGGGTCCCAGCCTTTGAAGCCCCCTCGAGGTTGGGCGGCTGGACGCGGCTCCGGATTGGTTGCGTCTCGGCGAGCGAGCAACCTTTTTCAATTTCAGCGTAGCGCGACCGCTTGGCCGCCTTACGCCGGTCCCGCGCATAACTGGTTTACTCAGAGCGTGGAACTCTCTAGCAAACAGGCGTGATCGCGTTTTACGAATAGATCATGAATTCCAGCAGATTGCCGTCGGGATCGCGCACATAGACGCTGGAAGCGGCCTTCTTGCGGCCGCCCTGCCGGCCCACGGGACCCTCGATGATTTTGGCGCCCGCGGTATCGAGCATTGCCTTCAGGCTTTGGGGCGTGCCCTCCCAGACGAAACAGAGATCGCCGCAGGGCGGACGGGCGGCGGGCGCTCGCAGTGTGAAGGATTCGCGCTGCCAGGTTTCGGGGCGATGAAAGTTGATCATCTGGTCCCCGATGTAGACCGAGCAGGCGACCGGGTTCTGCCGGACCTCGAAGCCCAACCGGCGGTAGAAGGCCAGCATGGCGTCGGTGTTCTGCATAGGGAGCGCCACGTGGTCGAAGCCGAGCACCCTACCTGCCGGCTGCGCCACCGCACGGGACGCGCCCGCGGCGACTGCGCCTTCGATGAACTTGCGACGCGAAGATCTCATACGCAGAATTATAGAGAGACACGGGCCGCGAGGGAACGCACAGCGGGGCCGAGTCATCGTCCAGGCGAGACTCTGCGCAGCGCGGTATCTTTCGGCCACCTTCCAATTTTCGGAGGCGAAAACCGACAAATCCGGGGTGGGGAATGTGAGTCGGCCGACATTAGGCCCGGCGACTCAGGAAGATCCACCTATTCTCTAAACTCTCCCGATGGTAGTATGGCCCGAAGCCATAACCCTATTCCATTTCGGAGGAGAAATATGTTGCGAGTCCTCTGCTTCGCAATCAGCGCGTATGGCTTGGGCACAATGCTGGTCACATCCGCCAGCGGAGCGCCCATTTACAACAACCTGACCCCCAATAATCAGATAGCGATTGCAACTCGGCCGAGCGTCGGCGGCGGCATCGAAATCGAGACCGGCGACGATTTTCTCTTGGGTTCGCAAACCATCATCAATTCCGCGTCTTTCGTGGGGCTCATCGTTGGAGGTACGGGCGGGGTACCCAGTATATCGGACGTCGTGGTAGAAATTTACCGCGTGTTTCCCAACGACTCGGACACGACCCGGACTCCGCGTGTAACCACACGAGTTAATTCCCCTTCCGATGTCGCGTTCGATACCCGCGATAGCGCCGCAAACGGGCTGACTTTTTCGAGTACAGTGCTGGCAGGCACGTTTTCGGCACTCAACAGCGTGCAGCCCGGCGGAATTCACCCAAGTCCGGGCCAGACCACTGGCGGCAACGGTCCCTTGAGCGGGCAGGAAGTTCAATTGAACGTAACGTTCCTGACGCCATTCAACCTTCCCGCAGATCACTATTTCTTCGTTCCGCAGGTATCTTTGACGAATGGCGCCCAGTTCTACTGGCTATCGGCATCAAGGCCGATCAGTGGCGCGGGCACCACACCATTTGCCCCCGACCTGCAGGTATGGACTCGCGACACCAACCTCGATCCGGATTGGTCACGAGTGGGCACGGATATTGTCGGAGGAACACCTCCACCCACCTTTAACGCTGCTTTCGCTCTAAACGGTACCGCCGTACCAGAGCCATCCACGATCGCTTTATTTGCCGCGGGACTGGCTCTGATCGGAGTGAAGCGATATCGCGCGAATTCGCGCTAAGACCTAAAAAGATTTGCCGGCGGCATAGGCCGCCGGCGCTCCTTCCGCCGAGCCTCGGACAAATCCCGCAACGCGCTTGAGATGCAGTAAAGATTTTGTTTGTTGCGGACAGGTTCTGCCTAAAGCGCCGCCCGGGCCGCGAATAAGTGCCTTCATCCGAGCGCGAAAGATCTGACAGCGCAATTCCAGGGACAACCGTCACCAGGGCGCGGGTCGTTTGCGATACGCTGGGTAGCCATGATGTGGAATGCCGTTTTTTGCTTCTCGTTCAGCCTCTTGTTGTTGCACCTCGGCTCCGCGCAGAGCGGCGGCCGCGATGGGGCCGCGCCGGCGGATGTGAAACCGGGAAGCATCACTTGCGAAGAGTGCCCCTACCCGTATCCGAGTTCTTATCTGCCGCTGACGCTCTACGGGCAGGAAGTCCGCATGGCGTACATGGACGTGGCGCCGCAGGCGCAGCCGAACGGCCATACGGTTGTGCTCCTGCACGGCAACAACTTCGCGGGTTTCTATTTCGGTGTCGTCATCGACGCCCTGCGGAAGGAAGGCTTCCGCGTCATCGTGCCCGACCAGATCGGTTATGGCCGCTCCTCGAAACCCATCATTCCCTATTACCTCGCGGACATGGCGCGGAATACGCACACCATCCTGCAGAGCCTGAACATCGAAAAGGCGATGATTGTGGGCCACTCGATGGGCGGAATGCTCGCGGCGCGATTCGCCACGCAATATCCGGGCGCCACCGAACGCCTGGTGTTATTTAATCCCATAGGGCTCAGCGACACCCGTTTCAATAACCCGGTGGGAGACCCCGAAGCAGCGTATAAGCGCACGCTGGCTTCCACCTATCAAACCATTCGAGCCAGCCTGATGCGCTACGTGGCACACAAGCCCGCGGCGTGGAACTCCGAGTTTGAGTCTTATGTCCGCATCCGGTACGCCTGGACGCTCAGCGCCGACTGGCCCCGCCTCGCGCGGGTGCAGACGCTCATCAGCAACCTGATCTATCTCGACCCGGTGGTGTACGACTGGGCTCACATCCAGGCGCCGACTCTCGTGTACGGCGGCGCCGAAGACATGCTGGCGGGCACGCCGGCCAATTTCCAGGAAGGGATGAAGCACATCGCCGCCACCATTCCCAACGGCAAGGCGCGCCTCGAACTGCTGCCAGGTCTCGGCCATGTGCCGTTCATGGAGGATCCCACGCGCTCGGTCCCGCCGCTGGTCGCCTTCCTGAAAGAGGGGCTCGCAAAGTAACGAAGCCGCACGACGGCGTATCGGGCTCATGCACCGATTGGGAAGTGTTCGGACGGTCCTTTGCGGGGACCGAAAGCCGAATCCTCACTTGGGCGTCAATACAAACAGCCGAAAATCTCCCAGGTCCACCGCCTGGTCGCTGCCGGGAGCTTGTATCCGGGCGCGAAGATGTTCGAAGAGCGGTCGCGAGTCAACGGTGAATCCCAAGCCTTCGAAGAAGCGATACGCGTGGTCGAGATCCTCGAAATAATTCGCGTCCAGACTGCGGCCCAAGGTCTCGCGCTCCTGTCGCTGGTAATCCGTGGTCTGCTGCCGGGTCAAGGTCCTGAGATGGACGTCGGGCGTGATCCACCATCCGCCGTAGCGCTGAAGAATTTCATGCACGTTTCGGGCGACCAGGGCCTTCTCGTCGAAGGTCAGGTAGCGAAGCAGGCCTTCGGTAGTGACGGCCACGGGACGGCCGGTCACAAAGGGCGAGCAGCACTCGAGAACCTGAGAGCGATCGAGGGCGCTCGCGGCGCAAAG
>CAYMHP010000263.1:2222-4108 GCA_964390225.1 uncultured Solibacteraceae bacterium | reverse complement strand
CGCCTGGCCCATCCCGGTGGCGATGTAGATGAAGTTCTCGGGAACCTCGCCGAGAATGGCGGTGACGATTTCGCGCTTCCGGGTCATCGATTCGGCGAGATCAATTTCCACGTACACGATGCCTTGCCCGGCGAGGTCCATGCCGCGCGGAGAAAGGCCGGCGGCGAGTTCGAGCACCTGGGTGGCTCCTTTTTCCGCGACCGCCTGGCTCACGGCACGAAAGCGAGCTTCGAACACGGGAGCGAAGGCACGCGCAGCGTCTTCAGACCACGGGCCATCGGAGAGCGTAGCGCCGTGGCTGCGGAGAAACGCCAGCATCTCCCTGGCCCAGGGAATCGAGGTGTAATCGCCGCGCGCAAAGGCAGGTATGAGGGCAGTGACGGAGACGCGCCGAAAGTCGTAGTCCTGCATGTTTCGAAGATAGTGTACCGTGCGCGCACAGGAGATCGGCTCGGCCTACCGCATGGTCTCGATCTGGCGTCACTTGACCGAATGCGGCGTTTCCACTAATGGATGGGTCTCTCTTTCGCTATCACACGCAGGCCCGATGGAGGCGGTCGCACTTCGTCTGGAGCCTCGATTGCGCGCTGAACGAAAGCGCTAAACTTCGAGGAGTAACGCAGCCATGGACAACACGAAAATATTCAGAATGGCGTTCGCAAGCGTCTACCCGCATTACATCGCGAAGGCGGAGAAGAAGGGTCGTACGAAGGAGGAAGTGCATGCCATCATCTACTGGCTAACAGGCTACGATGAACAGAAGCTGCTACAGCAGATCGACAACAAGGTCGACTTCGAGACTTTTTTCGCCCGGGCGCCACGAATCAACCCGAACGTGTCCAAGATCACCGGCGTGATCTGCGGCTATCGGGTGGAAGAGATCGAGGATAAGCTCATGCAACAGATCCGTTACCTGGACAAACTGGTGGATGAATTAGCCAAGGGAAAGGCCATGGATAAGATTCTGAGGAAGTGAGCCGGGGTGTCGGTGTTGTCATCGCCGTTTCCGCCGCTACGCTTTCTCGAGCACAAGATGGGTTGCGTATTCCGAAGTCCTGCGCTCGGTTATGGTAAACCCCAACGCATGAAGATCCAGACCATCAAACAGCGGCTCTCCTTGACCGAGGAGAACGGGTGCCGACGCGAGGTGGAGAGAGTCGATCAGGCCAGCTTTTAGGTACTGCCGCACTGTGGCAACGCCACCCCCGATCTTGACGTCTTTGGTGCTGGCGGCCTCCTTCGCAAGGACCAGCGCCTCTTCAAAGCCGCCTGTCACAAAGTGGAAGGTAGTTCCACCTTCCATCACCAGCGGGGCGCGCTGGTAATGCGTCAGAACGAAGGTCGGTGCGTGATATGGCGGATTGTCTCCCCACCAGCCCTTCCATGTGTCGTCTTGCCATGGGCCGCGCACCGGACCGAACATGTTGCGACCGAGGATGAACGCACCGAAGTTGTCCATCGCGCGATGAGCGAACACATCATCCACATCCCCCGTGGTTCCCCCCTCACGCCCGACCATGGAGCAAAAGGTCTTCGTGTGAAAGAACCACTGAAACATCTCAGGCCCCCGCTTACCGAGCGGATTTTCCAGGCTCTGTTCGATTCCAGCGCTGAAACCGTCCAGCGAAACACTAAATCCCGCGACTCTAACCTTTGACATCCCAAACCTCCCTCAATACGGTTGTGCTGACTGTTCCTAGACTGGCCCGAAGCGGCGATCGCTTCAGCTCACCTCAACGGCCTGACATCCGGTCGCTGCTGACAGATCCCAGCGGTGATCTTCACCGCTCTACTCTCGACCGGTACCTCAGCGCGCGGGACGCTTGCGTCGCCGCTGCTCGCTCGCCCGTATGATTTCGCTCATATCGCCAGTTGGCCGTATTTCG
>CAYMHP010000263.1:0-2212 GCA_964390225.1 uncultured Solibacteraceae bacterium | reverse complement strand
AATCGTCCCGTACGTCACGGCGGGATGCTGCGACATGAGTTGCAGGGCATGATTCATGTCGCGTGCCTCAAGCACAAGAAGGCCGCCAAGTTGTTCCTTGGTCTCGGTATAAGGACCGTCGGTAGTCGCGACTTTGCCGTTCTTCCAATACACGGTCAGCGCGTTTTCAGAAGGCTGAAGGGCTTCTCCACCAACCCAGTGCCCGTTGGCGCGCAGGTGGTCGTCGTAGGCAAGGCATTCATCGAACATCGCGTTCCGTTCGTCGTCGGTCATGCTCGCGTGTCTTGCCGGCTCGTAGTAACCCAAACAGATGTATTTCATCGATCTCTCCTTTATGGCGGCTACAGCAGCGCAAATCGCCTACTGGATGATTCACCCTATAGTCGCTGGGCGGAGGGAAAATCGACATCAGCGCCGATTTTTTTTCTCAATTCCTCGAGGCGCCCGGAAAGGAACCGACGCTCCGGCTCATGCCGAGCCCCATCCGGAATCAGGGCAAGCGCTTTCTCATACGCGGCACGGGCCTCCGAAAGCCGTCCCAGCCTGCGGCACAGATCCGCACGGGCTGAGTATGCCAGGTGATAGCTGGCGAGCTCCGCGCGCGATAGAAGGTCATCGATGAGACGAAGCCCGTGCTCCGGACCCTGGTCCATGGCGATGGCAACGGCGCGGTTGAGTTCCACGACCGGAGAGGGCTGAATCCTCATCAGCCTGTCGTAGAGCAGCCTTATCTGGTGCCAGTCGGTGGGCGCTTCTGAGGAGGTTTCGGCGTGCACCGCCGCGATTGCCGCCTGCAGAGTGTAGGCACCGAAACGGCGCGATTGAAGAGCGCTCTCGGTGAGCGCGATGCCTTCGGCGATCTGATCGCGATTCCACAGCGAGCGATTCTGCTGGTCGAGCAGGATCAGCTCTCCGTCTGCAGAGATTCGAGCGGCGCGGCGCGATTCCTGCAGTAGCATGAGCCCCAAGAGGCCCATGACCTCGGGTTCCGGGAGAAGGTCGAGAAGCAGTCTGCCCAGACGGATCGCCTCGCGGCTCGTTTCAGCTCCTGTTGATTCCGCTGAATAACCCGCGTTGAAGACTAGGTATACAACCTGAAGTACGGCACCCAACCTTGCCGGTATTTCCTGCGATACAGGCACCTCGTAAGGAATTGCTTTATCGCGGATGAGAGCCTTCGCGCGGACAATGCGTTGCGCAAGTGTCGCCGGCGAAACGAGAAATGCCCGGGCAATCTCCTCGGTTGTCAGGCCGCAGACTTCACGCAGTGTGAGCGCGACCTGCCCCTCCGATGGGAGTGCAGGATGGCAGCAAGTGAAAATGAGACGAAGGCGATCGTCCTCCATCTCCTCTTCCTGGGTTGCTTCCTTGGCAGGTGCCTCGAGTTGGAGTGCCAGGTCACTCTGTGCGGCGTCGAAGCGTGCCCGCCGGCGCATCCCATCGATGGCCTTGAATCGTCCGGTCGATATCAGCCAGGGACGCGGCTTGTCCGGAAGGCCGGTCTGCGGCCACATCTCCAGGGCGGCAGCGAAAGCCTCGTGCATGGCCTCTTCGGCGAGATCGAGATCGCCGAGCAGACGCACAAGCGTAGCCAGGATTCTGCCCGATTCCGATCGGTAAAGAGTCTCTATGGCCTCACTCAGATCTGCGGACGCATTCGGCGGCATGCTTGTCAAAACTAGCAAAACGGACCGGCTCGATACAACCGCAGTTGCTGTTTCTCCACCCACCGCTCCAGCAATTCCGTTTGGCGGATCATGGGCAGCTTTGAACCCGCGAGCCCAAAGTAGGTCCTAGCGAACTGCCGTCCGCTTTGACGTGTTGTCGTCATGTCGGAGACGTGCAGACCGGTTTGCTCTAGCTTCAGACACCAGGGTGGTGCTTTCTCCGAGTCGGCGACGATCCACTCGACGACACCACATCCGCGAGTCGGGCGTTATAGGCCAAGTGACGCTGAGCGCCCCTGCTTCCGGGCGGCAAAAGTCCGATTCAACGCATGTATAATTGAGGCCTCGCTTGGGGTGTACAAAGGTGTGAAAGGGAGGGACCGTGGCCCGTTCAGGAATTCTGTGGTTTCCGCTCCTCGCCCTGCTAAGCACGGCCCAGACTGTTCGGCCCACAATCCCACAGGCATGGGATGACGACGCAGTCAAAGGGTTCGAGGTGCCGCTCGCGCAGCCGGACCGATCTCCCCGCTACCTATCGTCCGACC
>CAYMHP010000262.1:0-8779 GCA_964390225.1 uncultured Solibacteraceae bacterium | reverse complement strand
TCTTCATGTCCCGCTCCGATTGCGAGCGTTACCTGAATCAGTGGATCGTCAACTACGTCACGCCGGATGACAACGCTTCGCCGGCTACGAAGGCTTCACACCCATTGCGCGACGCGCGCATCGAAGTATCCGAAATTCCCGGCAAGCCGGGAGCGTACCGTGCGGCTTGCTTCCTGAAACCGCACTTCCAACTGGATGAACTTTCCGTATCTCTGCGGCTGGTGGCAGACCTGCCGGCATCCGCGAAGGGTTAAGTAGAGTAACCAACTTAGGAACACGGCTGCGGATGCCCCCCGCCGAGGGGACATCCGCGCCACGGGACCCGTTCACCAAACTACTACAAGGAGCAACGATGGCAGCAGTCGATTATTTCCTGAAAATAGATGGCATAGAGGGCGAAAGCGCCGATCACAAGCACAAGGCCGAGATCGACCTGGACTCCTGGTCGTGGGGCGAACACAACAGCGGCAACATGGCCGTTGGCGGCGGCGGTGGCGCCGGCAAGGTATCCATGCAGGATTTCCATTTCGTGATGCGGGCGAACAAAGCAACGCCCAAGCTAATGCTTGCCTGCGCCGGCGGGGATCATATTAAATCGGCCATTCTGACCTGCCGTAAGGCGGGCAAGGACCAACAGGAGTTCTTGAAGATCACGATGTCGGATCTTATGGTCTCCTCTTATCAGAGCGGGGGCTCGGCGCATGGCGACGTCATTCCGCTCGACCAGGTCTCTCTGAACTTCTCGAAAATCGAGTATGAATACAAGGAACAGAAGGCCGATGGAACCCTGGGCGGCGCGGTGAAGGCCGGCTGGGACCTGAAGTTGAACAAAAAGGTGTAGTGCTGGGCAGCAAGGAAAACGCATGAAAGCCGGACAACTATTCCAGGCCGGCAAGCTGAACGAGGCCGTGCAGGCGTTGAGTGCGGAGCTGCGGGATAATCCCACCGACACTCAGCGCCGCACGTTTCTATTTGAGTTGCTGTGCTTCGCCGGGGCATACGACCGCGCCGAAAAGCAGCTCGACGTTCTGGCGCAAGGCAACCAGGACGCGCAGATGGGCGCGCTGCTGTACCATGGGGCGCTGCACGCCGAGCGAACCAGGACTGAGCTGTTTCAGAAGCGAGAGTACCCCAAGGCGGCCGCCGAAAATGAACCGGCCCCCGTTTCGGGCATTCTGAACGGAAAGCCATTCGAATCTTTTGAAGACGCCGATCCGCGAATCGGCGCGCGCTTGGAGATTTACGCGGCGGGCCAGTACATGTGGCTGCCGCTCGAACACATCGCCTCGATCGAGATGGGCCCGCCGAAGCGGCTGCGCGATCTATTGTGGGCGCCGGCGCTGGTGCGGACCGGTCCCGCATTTAAAGGGCGCGAACTGGGCGAGGTCTTGCTGCCTGTACTTACGCCGCTTGCTTTTCTCTCCGCCGACGATGCCGTCCGACTGGGGCGAATGACGGTCTGGCAGGAAGTGGAGAGCGGCCTGATCGCCCCTGCGGGGCAGAAGATGTTCCTCGTTGACGACGAGGAAGTCCCGGTTTTGGAGTTGCGCAGCCTCGAATTCAACGCCCCAGAGATAGTCCCAGATCGCCATGCCTCTGCGCAGTGATTTACTGGACCCGATAGCAGGCGACAATCCGAGCGGCCAGGACCTTCGATACGCCCCCGTCTACGACAAGTTGAAAGAGGCGCGCCGGGAAGAGGTGGATGCGGCGCAGGGGGATTGGAAACGCGAACGCAAAGTTGCCGACTGGCCGCTGGTCATCAAAACCGCCAGCGAGACCCTGGCAACCAAAAGCAAAGACCTGCAGATCGCGGCTTGGCTCACCGAAGCCCTGCTGAAATCCCAAGGAGTCGGCGGGCTGCGGGAAGGCCTCGATCTGATCAAGGGCCTGGTGGAAAAGTTTTGGGATACGGTTTACCCCGTATTGGAAGACGGGGACGCGGAAATGCGCGCGGCCCCGATCGAATGGGTGGGCACGCGGCTCGACCAGGCCGTGAAATTCGCGCCGCTCACGCGAAGCGGACTCAACTGGTTCGACTATAAGCAGTCGCGCGGCATTCCGACGGAAGAAGAGGCCGGCCAGAGCGAGAGCAAAGCGCAGACGCGCGAGGCCGCTATCGCCGATCACAAGGTGCTGCCCGAGGATTTCGACCAAGGCTTCGAGGGATCGCCGAAGGCGTATTACGTACAGTTGGCCGAGAACTTCGAGACGGCTCTAGCCTCGGTTCAGGCGCTCGACGAACTCTGCACGGAAAAGTTCCAGGACGTGGCTCCCTCTTTTGGTCCTCTCCGGCAGGCGCTGGAAGAAGTTCAGCAGAGCGCGCAGGCGCTTCTCCAAAAGAAGCGAGAAAAGGAGCCGGATGAGCCCGTAGCGGAGGCGGAAGCGGAAACCCCGCCCGAAGCCGTGGAAGAAGTCGCTGTCGAGAGTTCCGGGGCCGCCGCGGCTCCGGCGCGGGCAAAGAAAACCGCGGCGGCTCTGTCGGCCGAGCCCACGGATCGCGGCGACGCGATTGCGCGGGTCGTGGCGGCGGCGAAATTTTTGCGCGCGGAGAACCCATACGACCCCGCGCCGTACCTGATGTTGCGCGGTTTGCGGTGGGGCGAACTACGCGCCGCCGGCGACACGATCGACCAGACGATGCTGGCGCCGCCCGCGACGCAGGTCCGGCAGAACCTGAAGAAGCTTTCACTCGACGCGAACTGGACCGAGGTCCTCGAAGCAGGAGAAATCGCCATGGGCATGGAGTGCGGCCGTGGCTGGCTGGATTTGCAGCGGTACGTGTGCCGCGCCTGCGCGGAGTTGGGGAGCTATTACGATCCGATCCGCAACGCGGTGCTTTCGGCGCTGCGCACGCTGCTGGCCGATTATCCGCAGTTGCCCGCCATGACCCTGATGGACGACACGCCGACGGCGAATGCGGAAACGGTGGCCTGGATCCACGAAAATGCCGGCGCGTCGCAGGCGGCGTCTGCCTCGCCGCAATACGCGTCCATGGACGAGCATGCCACCGGGGCGAGCGAGCCGGGCGTGCCGGCCCCTCCCGACGCGTTCGAACTGGCGATGCAAGCGGCGCGCTCGGGCCGCGCGCAGGAAGGAATCGAGCTGCTGATGCGGGAGATGGCGCAGGAGCGCAGCGGCCGCGCGCGCTTCCATCGGAAGGTGCAACTGGCACAGCTCTGTATCAGTACGGGGCACGAGGCGATCGCCTATCCAATTCTGAAGGAACTGGTGGGCGAAGTGGATCGGCGTAAGCTCGAGGAATGGGAGGCTTCGGACGTGGTGGCGCATCCGCTGGCGATGCTCTACCGCTGCCTGCCGCGCTCGGACGACAGCGAAGAAGAGCGGCAACGGCTCTACTCCTGGATCTGCCGCCTCGATCCGCTGCAAGCCCTCAACGTATCGAGGTAGACCGATGGCGCGCTGGGAACCCGAACAGAACGTCACGCAGTCGGTGCTGGAACGTCTGATCGATCGCGATCCGGGCGTCAACAGCGAGGCAACGCAGACGCGCGCGCAATCGGTGCGGCAGCTCAAGGCGGCTCTGCGGCGCGATCTGGAATGGCTGCTGAATACGCGCCGCACTCCGGAACCGGCCGGTTCCGAATTTCGGGAACTGGAGCAATCCGTCTTCAATTACGGTCTGCCGGACATCACGTCGCTCAACTGGCAGTCTTCGCGGGACCGCTCGCGGCTGGTCCGCATGATCAAGCAGACGCTGGCCACCTTCGAGCCGCGCATCCGTCAGGTCAACGTGATCCCGCTCGAATCCGCAGCCGGCGCCCAGCACGTATTGCGGTTCCAAATCGAGGGACTGCTGCAGATGGACCCCGCTCCCGAGCACATCTCATTCGACACGGTGCTGCAGCTTTCCAGTGGCGAGTATCAGGTGAAAGGGGACGCGAGTGCGGGATGATCTGCTGCTGTATTACGAGCGGGAGCTGAGCTTCCTGCGGCAGATGGGAACCGAATTCGCGGCGAAATACCCCCGGATTGCTTCCCGGCTTCTGCTGGAGCCGGACAAGTGCGAAGATCCGCACGTGGAACGGCTGCTCGAGGGATTCGCGTTTTTGGCGGCGCGGGTTCACCTGAAGATCGATGACGAATTCCCCGAGATCACGGAATCGCTGCTGAGCGTTCTTTATCCGCACTACCTGCGGCCGATCCCTTCGATGTCGGTGGCACAGTTTCAGGTCGATTCTGACCAGGTGACACCCGATACGGGGCTGAAACTGGAGCGCGGGTCGGTGCTGAACTCGCGGCCGGTAAACGGAGTGCCGTGCAAGTTCCAGACTTGTTACGACGTGACGTTCTGGCCGGTGGAAGTCGCGGACGCGGAATGGAAGAGTCCCGACCGTTTGCAGCCGGCCATCAAGGCAGCCGATGCAGTGGCGGCGGCGCGCATCGAACTGCGCTGCCCGGGGGACCTGACGTTCGGCAAACTGGCTCTCAATTCGCTCCGGTTTTACCTGAGCGGGGAAAGCAATGTCGTCCACGCGCTCTATGAACTGCTGTCGAACAACTGCCTGCAGGTAGTGGTGCGCGATCCCAACCCGCGATCCCGTTTGCAGCCGGTAATTCTGCCTGCCCGCTCGTTGCAGCCGGTGGGCTTCGGCGAAGACGACGGTATGCTGCCATTCCCAGGCCGTTCTTTTGTAGGCTACCGGCTGCTGCAGGAATACTTCTGCTTTCCGCAGAAATTCTTTTTCATGGACCTCAACGGCCTGGAGCGGGTGTGCGCAGCGGGGTTTGGGAATCGGGTCGAAGTGATTCTTCTCATTTCCCAGTTCGAGCGCGGCGACCGCCGGCAAATGCTCGAGCTAGGTGTTTCCGCGAAGACGTTCCGGCTGGGCTGCGCGCCGATCGTAAACCTGTTTCCGCAGACTGCGGAGCCGATTCTGCTCGATCATGCGCACTACGAATACCCGGTGGTTCCGGACGTCAGCCGGCGCAAAGCAATGGAAATTTTCGAGGTGACTGAGGTCCTCAGCCTAAACCCGGAATCGGGAGACGTCCGGACATTCGAGCCCCTCTACTCCTTTCGGCACGGCAGAGGCGGCGGCAACGCGGATGCGTTCTGGCGGGCCGCACGCAGGCAGTCCGGTCTGCGGGACGATGAAGGCACCGATCTGTACCTTTCGCTGGTCGATCTATCAGGGCGTCCGGTGACTCCGAACGTGGACAGTCTGACGGTGCGGACGATCTGCTCGAACCGCGATCTCCCCTCGCGGCTGCCGTTCGGAAATGAAGCCGGGGATTTCGAGTTGCAGGGCGCCGTGCCGCTGAAGCGGATCGTGGCCCTGATCAAACCGACCGACACGCTGCGGCCCGCGCTCGCGCAGGACTCGCTCTGGCGCATGATTTCGCACCTTTCGCTGAACTATCTTTCGCTCGTCGAGCAAGGCAGAGAGGCGCTTCAGGAGATCCTGCGGCTTTACAACTTTACCGGCTCGCCGTACCTGGAGAAGCAAATCGAGGGTCTGGTGTCGCTGACCAGCAGGCGCCATTTCGCGCGCGTGGTATCCCAAGATGGAGTGGCGTTCGCGCGCGGCACCCAGGTGGACATGGAATTCGACGAAGAGCAGTTTGTAGGCGGGGGCGTGTATCTGTTTGCAGCCGTGCTGGAGCATTTCCTGGGCCTGTACGTCTCGATGAACAGCTTCAGCCAACTGCGCGCGCGCACCCGGCAAAGGAAGGAGATTCTTAAACAGTGGCCACCGCGGGCCGGTCGGAAGATACTGCTATAGAGCTCTGGCCGATCTCTGACCTGCTCGATCGCGAGCCGTACCGGTTTGAATTTTTCCAGGCGGTGCGGCTGCTGGCGCGCATGGCGCCCGATCGGGCGGTCGTCGGCAGGTTCACTCACCCCGGCGACGAGGTCGTCCGCTTCGGGGCCGATGCGCAGGTGCGTTTTCCTGCCAGCCAAATTCAGTCGCTCGAGCGGAGAGAGGATGCTCCTCCGCTGATGCGCGTGAACTTCATGGGGTTGACGGGGCCGGTCGGCGTGCTGCCGCTGGCCTACAGCGAACTGGTGATCGAGCGGCTGCGCGCCCGCGACACGGGCCTGCGCGATTTCCTGGACCTCTTCAACCACCGGCTCATCTCCCTGTTCTACCAGGCGTGGGAAAAATACCGGTTCTCGATTGCGTACGAGCGCGGCGAGCGCGACCGCTTCCTGCAGCATGTGCTGGCTCTGCTCGGCCTGGGAACAGCGGGTTTGCAGGATCGCCAGGAGGTGCCGGACGATTCGCTCCTGTTTTACAGCGGATTGCTCACAATGCATGCGCGATCGGCGACCGCGCTGCGCCAACTGCTGGCGGACTACTTTGCGGTTCCGGTCGAAATCGAGCAGTTCGTGGGCGCCTGGTATCCGGTGGAAGTGGAGTCGCAGTGCTCCCTAGGGGAGACGGAAAGCTACTCGGAGCGGCTGGGATTCGGAGCGGTGGTGGGAGACGAGGTGTGGGATCAGCAGTCGCGCGTGCGGATTCACGTCGGACCTCTGACGCTGGAACAATACCTGGATTTCCTCCCCGGCGGAGTGGCGCACCGCCATATGCGCGCGCTGACCAGTTTCGTGGCGGGCGGGGAGTATGATGTGGAACTCCGCTTGATTTTGCGGCGGGAAGAGGTGCCGGCGTGCGAGTTGCCGCTCGACGGCGGCCCGCGCCTGGGCTGGACGAGTTGGATCAAAAACTCGGATTTTACCCGCGACCCGGGCGAGACGGTTTTGGAATTATGAGCCGGTGGAGTGAGCTTTTGAGCGTACTCGAAGCGGTTCCGCAAGCGCCCGCTGGATATTTGCCGGCGCGCTCGATCCAATTTCTAGGGAGACCCTTTTATGGCGATTAGCCTGAAGTCGATCGTTTCGAAGCTGAACGACACAACGCGCAAGACCTTGGAGGATGCCGCCGGGCTTTGCCTGGCGCGGACCCACTACGATGTCGAGGTTGAGCACTTCCTGATGAAGGCGCTGGAGGCCAGCGACTCGGATGTTGCGCGCATCTTCAAGCAGTTCGGGGTGGATAAGGCCCGGCTCTCCGCAGAGCTTTCGCGGTCACTGGACAAGCTCAAGAGCGGAAACGCGAGAACGCCCTCCTTCAGCCCGTCGCTGTTCAAAATGTTCACGGAAGCGTGGTCGATCGGCTCGCTGGAGTACGGGGCCGGGCAGGTGCGCACGGGATTTATAGTGCTGGCGCTGGTTTCCGACGAGGAGTTGTCGCGCATCCTGCGCGATGTGAGCAAGGAGCTGCAAAAAGTAGAACCGGAGGCGCTGCGTAAGCAATTGCCGGCGATCCTGGCCGATTCGCTCGAATACGCGGCAGAGGCGGCCCCGGCGGCGGCGGCCGGCGCTCCGGGTTCGCCGCGTCCGGGCGGCAAGACGGCCAACCTCGACCAGTACACGGTCAATCTCACCGACAACGCGAAGAACGGAAAGATCGATCCGGTGCTGGGACGCGATTTCGAGATCCGGCAGATCATCGACATCCTGACGCGGCGGCGTCAGAACAACCCGATCCTCACCGGAGAGGCCGGCGTCGGCAAGACCGCTGTGGTGGAGGGCTTCGCGCTGCGGATCGTTCAGGGCGACGTCCCGCCGGTGCTGCGCAACGTCACGGTGCGCACGCTCGACCTCGCGCTGCTCCAGGCGGGCGCGGGCATCAAAGGCGAATTCGAGAACCGGTTGAAGGGCCTGATTGAAGAAGTGAAGTCGTCGCCGACGCCGATCATACTATTCATTGACGAGGCGCACACCATGATCGGCGCGGGTGGAGCGGCAGGCCAGAACGACGCGGCCAATCTGCTGAAACCGGCTCTGGCGCGCGGCGAGTTGCGCACCATCGCGGCCACAACCTGGTCTGAATACAAGAAATACTTTGAAAAAGACCCGGCCCTGGCGCGCCGCTTCCAGGTGGTGAAGGTGGAGGAGCCGACCGAGGCGCAGTGCCAGATCATGCTGCGCGGCGTGGTGCCGGCCCTGGAGAAGCACCACAGCGTGCGCATTCTGGATGAAGGGCTGGCATCGGCGGTGAAGCTGTCCCATCGCTATCTTCCCGACCGGCAGTTGCCGGACAAAGCCGTCAGCGTGCTCGACACGGCGTGCGCGCGGCTCTCGCTGGGACAGAACGCGACGCCTCCGGCTCTCGAGGACACGATTCGCGAGATCGACGATTGCGCCGTTCAGCTTCGCGTCCTGGAGCGCGAGGCGGCGCTCGGAGTGGACCATGCCGAGCGGTTGGCCGCGGTCGCCCGGCAGAAGGAGCAGTCGGAGGCGCGCTTGACGGGGTTGCAGGCACGCTGGGAGAAGGAGCGCGATCTGGTGAACCGGATTCGAGAGGTGCGGAGCCAGTTGGAGGCGGCCGTACATCCAGTTG
This sequence comes from uncultured Solibacteraceae bacterium, assembly GCA_964390225.1. GTDB lineage: Bacteria > Acidobacteriota > Terriglobia > Bryobacterales > Bryobacteraceae > PSRJ01. The sequence continues at coordinate 407 of CAYMHP010000262.1, read as the reverse complement.
CCGTGCCGGTCTCGGCGTCCAGCGAAGCAGCGGTTGCCCAGGCGGCACCCGACATCCCCGCCCTGCGGGGGGAACTCACGACGCTGAACGCGGAGTTGGAGGCACTGCAGGGCGAAGCCCCGCTGATGCGGATTTGTGTGGATTCCCATATCGTCGGGGACGTAGTCTCGGGGTGGACCGGAATTCCGATCGGGAAGATGCTCAAAGATGAGGTGGCGACGGTGCTCGCGCTGGAATCGCACATGGGGCGGCGTGTCATCGGCCAGGATCACGCGCTCGGCATGATCAGCGAGCGTATCCGCACCTCGAAGGCCAGCCTGGAAGATCCGAGCAAGCCCATCGGCGTCTTTATGCTGGTCGGCCCCAGCGGCGTCGGCAAGACCGAAACGGCGCTCGCGCTGGCCGAC
>CAYMHP010000261.1:7838-8799 GCA_964390225.1 uncultured Solibacteraceae bacterium | reverse complement strand
AGATGCGCGCGCCCATGGAAGGCGGGTGCAACCCATCGAGCGCGAGCAACACTCCTGCCTTCTGGAGCGACTCGTTGTACTTCATCATGGCCTCAACCGCCTTGGGATCGGGCATGGTTCCCGGCGCGGCCGTTTCATATCCTTTCGGAATCATCAGCATCATGAATCGCATGGTTGTCTCCTCCTCTGTTTTGTCGTCGACGGACCCCGGCGTGACCGCCGGGGCTGAAAAGCGAATTTCAGCCGCGCCGGTGAGGGCGGGGGCGCCGTCGCCCATTAGCGCTGAGCCGGGGCTCCGGCCGGCGCTTCGTAAAGCTGGCGGATCTCCGTTTCCCCAGGGCCCGCGAGCTTCATAAACTGCTTGGTAAATTCGATCGCTTCCTCTTTGGATGCCGCCCGGATCAACGCAAAGCCGCCGACTACCTCCTTCGATTCGGTGAAAGGACCATCGGTGACGGTAAACTTGGCCTCGGCGAACCGCAGGCGTGCGCCAAGCTTGCTCGGCAGGCATCCCTCGGTGGCTAGCAGCACGCCGGACTTGAACCACTCTTCGATCAGCTTTCCCATCTCGGCCATCTCTTGCTCGGTCGGGGGAACACCCTCTGGTTTGCTGGATTTGTACACGCATAGAAATCGCATCGTCTTTTTGTCCTCTTGTGTATATTTTTCAGAGCAGGTTGCCGATTGCGAGCGGCTGAACCTTGCTTCTATTGGGATATCGAGCGGGGGTGGGCCGAATCGACAACTCCGGTAATCTTTTTTCCGCGTATTTTCCGGCCGGCCGCGCCTAGCGCTTCAGGGGGTCTTCGATCCAGGGCGGGGTGGCCTCGATCAGGCGGCCGAGCTCGGGTTCCAGTTCCTCCATTTTGCACTTCATCTCCCAGGCGATTTCGCGGTAGCTGAAGTGGCCCTTGACGCCGGTGCGCAGGCGGGAGATGTATTCGGCCTCGGCGAAATCCAT
>CAYMHP010000261.1:0-7828 GCA_964390225.1 uncultured Solibacteraceae bacterium | reverse complement strand
GAACGGCAGCAGGTAATGCGCACCCGGCACGGGCAGACGCCGCATCGCGTCGAGCGCGGCAGCGAGCGCCGGCTCGAAAATCTCCACGGCGCCAGCGTCGCGCACCAATCGCGGCGTGTCGAATCCGAGATTTCCGCTGTACGCCTGGCGGAACTTCTGGCAGCGGCGGTGGCGCTGCAGGTCGCGGTAAGCACCGATGTCGATCACGAAATCGTACGCATAGAGGCCACCGCGGAAGCCGCTCAGAATTTCATCGCGTTGCGTCCGCGAGCCGAGCGCGACGTCGATCACTTCGGCGCGCCGCCGTTCATTCCAAGCGCAGGCGATTTCGTATAACTCGCGAAACGGCCGATCGGTAACGGAGTACAGCAGAGTGGCGGCGATATCGGCGGGAACGTTGGCGGGCCGCAGCAGATCGACACGCGGCGGTGTGCAGCCCGCTCGCGGCGGCAGATTCTGTCCGGCCCATTGGGCGAGATCCTGGCGCGAGCGTGCGGCGTGCTCGTCGGGCTCGGCGTGGCGGGCCAGCGTGGGGGCGAGCGGCTCGGCCGCCGAGTTCGCATCCCATACACAGTCCGGTTCGGCGGCGCAGGCCCGCGCGATCTCCTCGGCAAGCGCACGCAGCTCGGCGTATTCGGACGCCTTCAGCCGGCGAATCTGTTTTTCGAGCGTGCGGATACTCGTGACCTGGCCGACGTTGGTGGGCACGCCCCAGAAAAGCAGGTAGCGGGCCACATCAAAGGCGCGCGCCGCGAGGTTGCGGCGGTAGGCGTCGGGCTTCATGGATTCGGGGCGGGGCAGGCGCTCGGTCAGATGCGCCAGCGCGAGCTCGTTCACCTTGGCATAGGCCGCGAGAAGCTGTTCGCCCGCGGCGCGGTAAAGCTCGGAATCGGCGGCGGAGAATTCGGGAGGCGTCACGAAGCCTGACCGCGAAAAATTCTGGTAGCGGGACGACTTCGCCTGGCCGTCCCAGAGCGGCTCGGTTTCGATTTCGGTAGCGGCCAGTTCCGAGACGCCTTCGAAGCAGACCACGGCATGGCCGAGATCGGCAATGGAGGCGTGGCCGTACTGGAAATAGAAGCTTTCCAGGAAGCTGCGCGAATCGTGCGTGCGCACCCATTCGATGGAGTCGCGGATCGAATCGGGCGAGCGGCTGTACCGCGCCAAGGCATAGGCGCATTTTTCCGGCGGCAGCGGCGCGACGGTGATGACGCGTTTGGTCAAGACGCTATGATAGCGACGATGCGAGTTTTGATCCAGCGCCTGCATGCCGACGCGATTCTGCCCCGCTATGCGCACGGTCCGGAGGAGGACGCCGGCATGGATCTGCACGCCATTGAACGCGTGACGCTCGAGCCCGGAGTGCCGCGGCTGGTGGGAACCGGACTCGCCATCGAGTTGCCTGCCGGGTACGAGGCGCAGGTGCGGCCGCGCAGCGGGCTCGCGCTGAAGCACGCCATCGCCATGCCCAATGCGCCGGCCACCATCGACCCCGGCTATCGCGGCGAGATCCGCATTATCCTGCTCAACATGGGCCATGCGCCGTACACGGTGGAAGCGGGCGACCGCATCGCGCAGATGATTATCGCGCGCTATGAAAGCGTGGAGTGGGTGGAGGCGGAGCTGGCGGATTCGCGGCGCGGGGCCGGGGGATTCGGGTCGTCGGGGCGCTAGCGGCGCGGGACGAGATCATGTCTCACAGCGGGTTCAATCGGTACGAACTGCGCACGACCGACATGCAGGCCGCCCGCGTATTCTATGCAGATGTTGTGGGACCGCACTTCTGGAATTCGGGTGTCGCCTTGTCACCACTGCCCGAGCGCGCCGCGGCTCAGGGGGCGCCCGCACACTGGCTCGGGCACATCGGTGTAGCCGATGTAGAGGCAGCGGCGAGCCGGGCCGTGGCTCTGGGAGGGCAGCAGATCGGGACCGCGCAACGAGCCGCGGACGGATCTCCGCGGGCCGTTCTGCGCGACCCGTTTGGCGCAGTTCTGGCCCTCAGCTCTGCTTCGTCTAATACCGATCCTGGCCCCGTTGCGTGGCACGTACACCACAGCCGGGACGAGGCAAAGGCGTTCGAGTTCTACCATGCGTTGTGCGGCTGGATTGGAACGGAGCGGTTCGATCTGGGGGCGCACGGCGTTCACCACAACTTTGCCTGGGACGAATCCGGCCACGCCGTCGGGAGCATGGCCAACACCGCGCGCCTGCCGCACATTCACACGCAGTGGCTGTTCTTCTTTCGCGTTCCGAAGCTCGAGAGTGCGTTGGCCCGCGTGCGCGCGGGTGGCGGCCTAACCCTCGAACCGGTGAAAACCCCAAGCGGCGCCATGGTCGCGCCGTGCGATGACCCACAGAGAGCGGCATTCGGGTTATACGAGGTCTAAGTGGGGCGGGCTGTCAGCCCGCGGCCGACTTTCAGTCGGCCCCACATGCACACCAGAGTACCCGTCGCAAGGACGAGACTAGATCGGCCGCGGCAGGTGCGGCACTTCCCCGCCGGGCTCGCCAAAGCAGAATATGGCGGGCCGGGCGAGGCCGAGCCTCGCGACCCGGAAGGCCACTGACGTTTTGAATACGCCAAGGCCATACCGTACGCTCCGTTGAAAATTGATGGATGAGGCTTCGGGAAAGTAGCGGGCGGGACAGGAGACCTCGCCGATGCGGGCGCCCAGATAGATCGCCTGCGCCAGCACCTCGTTGTCGAAAACAAAATCGTCCGAATTCTTCTCCAGCGGAAGAGCCAGCAGCAGGTCACGGCTGAAGGCCCTGAACCCGGTGTGGTATTCGGATAGCCTGGCTCCCGTCATCAGGTTTTGAAATGTCGTGAGAGCGCGGTTGGAAACGTATTTGTAAAACGGCATCCCGCCGCGCAGCGCCCCGCCCCCGAGGATTCGCGAACCCAACGCCAGATCGTAAACACCGTAAGCCACCATGCTCGCCATCGCCGTCACCAGCAGCGGCGAGTACTGATAATCGGGATGAAGCATCACGATCACATCGGCCCCGCGATCCAAAGCCGTCCGGTAACAGGTCTTCTGGTTGGCGCCATACCCGCGATTCTGTTCGTGCACGACCACGCTCAGATTCAAGCGGCTGGCCAGTTCCACGGTCTCGTCACAACTGCTGTCGTCCACCAGGATTCGGTCATCGACAATCTGCGGCAGTTCACGAACCGTGGCCTCAAGGGTCTTCGCCGCATTATACGCAGGAAGTACGACGGCCACTCGTTTCCCCGGGATCAACCCGTCGACTTCGCCAATCATTTCGCACCCCTGCTGGAGTCAGGCGGCCTACCCACACCTCGGCCTTCGAAAATGATGCTCTCCTCTCCAGTGTGTGGAAGTTATTCAAGCGCTTCAAGATTATCCATGGTTATGCTTACGACCGTGTCTGGCGTGATCTTCTCTGTTCACGGGCTGATCCGGTACCCTGACGAGATGGCCAGAGCCGCACTGGCGCAACGCACACTGCCGTTAAACGAGGCGCAGACAGGAAACCACTGGCGGGAAACCCGGTGGGTACGCCGGCTGGGGCTCGCGGCCGTCTGTGCGGTCGGCATCTTCGTGAATTTCCAGCTCGCATTCCACGCGGGCAAGGGAGGAATGGACTTCAATCAGTTTTATGCTGCGAGCCGGCTTGCCGGCACTGGCCATCTTTACGACTGGGATGCCTTGCGTCAATTAGAGGATCCTCATGGCCCTGCCATTCACAGCGGGCGGGTGCCGGTGGTGTCGTATGCGGTGAAGCTGGTGAGTTGGATGCCTTACCCCACTGCGCGCGTCATATGGCTGTGGCTCAGCATTGCCGCCCTGGTCTTGGCCGGCTTGCTCTGGCCGGGAGCCAATCCGCAAGGGATGATGGTTGCGCTCGCCTGGTCGACGCCGGCGGTCTATCTGCTTGGGTTGGGCCAGGACGTGGCATTCTGGTTGTTCTTCTACACCATGGGACTGGTTCTTCTGGACCGCGGCAAGCCGCGCGCGGCAGGGGCCGTCTTCGCGCTATGCATTTGCAAATATCACCTGGCTACCGGGCTGTTCGTTCTCCTCATTTCGCAAAGGCGGTGGAAGACCATCGCCGCCGGTGGGCTCACGGTCGCAGGTCTGCTCGCGGCTTCGTTCGTCATTGAGGGCACGGGGTGGCCGGCCGGCTATCTGCGCACGGTCACATCGTCGGACTTCTCTCCGGGAGTGAGCAAAATGCCCAATCTGCACGGCCTGGCTTCGTGGTTGCCGGCCGGCCTGTTTGCAGAGATCGTCGCGTCGATCGCGGTCTTAGCTCTACTTTGGGTGGCCTGCCGGCGCACGGCAAATCTTTCGATTACCGGCGCGGCCGCGGCGGGCTGCGGTTTACTGGTGGGCCATCACGCGTATATAGACGATTGCGTCCTGCTGATCCCGCTCGCGGTAGGGATGATTCAATTGCATGGGACGCCCGGCTGGTTGAAGGGCGCGGCTTGGCTTTTGCTCACGCCCGCGCTGATGTTCCTGTTGATATCGGCCAAACCATTCCTCGGCCAAATCCTGATCGTTGGTTTCATTGTTGCGGCGATGATTCAAGCCGACCCGCGCCCTCACGGGACGCGGCTGAAACTCCCCGCTCCGGAGGGATAGCCTCTTCAACCGCTGAAATTCCCTGCTTCGGCGGATCCCCTCTTCAGCCGCGGCAGGCTCTTCATAGTCCAGCCGGTCAGCCGCGCGGACGGGCTACAGTAGACAGAAGGAGGGAAACGATGGCGCTGGCGGAGAAGCATTGTGTCCCGTGTCGGGGCGGCGTGCCGCCTCTCAAGGGCGAGGAATTAGAAAAGCTGAAGGTCCAGGTTTCCAGCTGGGATGTGGTCAATGAGCACCATCTGCACAAGACGTATCCGTTCCCCGATTTCCGAACAGCCCTGGATTTCGTGAACCGCGCCGGCGCGATTGCCGAAGAGGAAGGGCATCATCCTGACCTGCACCTCTCGTGGGGCAAAGTTGGCGTCGAGATCTGGACGCACAAAATCGACGGACTGACGGAGAGCGATTTCATCCTGGCGGCGAAACTCGACCAGGCGGCGCGAGCTTAAGCGGAGGTGTCGCACGACGCTAATGGGACTGCGCACTCAAGCCCGGCATGGCGATCCACCTTGTGGCAGTCCCGGGCAATCCGCTAGGTGATATCAAGGTCACGCAGAGCGTCATCTTCGTCATGAAAGGTGGCGTGGTCCATCGGAATGACCTCAAATAGCGCCGGCGATCTTGTCGCCGGTGAAGACCAATTCGTTACCGCAGCGCGGGCGCAAAGCGTCCCGCGTTTCCTCAGGGGCTGCCCCGGTCGCCAACAGCCGCGCGATCGCATCGGCAATCGGTTGCCCGGTTGCAGCCTCGTAAAACGTGAACCCGGGCGAGGGGTTCACTTCGAAGCAGTACCACTCTCCGTCGGGAGTCCGCCGCAGGTCAATTCCAGCCACTTCCAGCCGCAAAGCGCGCGTCAGCAGCCGGCAGCGCTGGCTTAAATCCTCGGGGAGTGACTCGGCCGTCACCGCGGTCTCCTCCTCGTCCCCCGGATAACGATAATCTGTGGCATTCGACGCGACCTCGCACGCAAATACCTCGTCTCCCACCACGTGCACGCGCCAGTCCCGCCCTGGAATCCATTGCTGGAACTGCGTTGGGCAGTGTGCCAGGGAATCGAATCTCGCCCGATGCTCCGGCGTGAGGCGCGACACGATGCTGCGAACCCCGCTGACGGATTTGTAAATCACGTCTCCGTGCTTCTGCCAAAAGCTCTCCGCGGCGTCGGGATCAGTGGTGATGAGTGTCTCCGGAACGGCGAATCCCTGCGTTGCAATCAGCGCCAGTTGGTAGGGTTTCGAGTGGTTCGACGCCATCGCGGAGGGCCGGTTCACCACCAGCGCCCGCGTCACCTCCGACCAGCACAGCATGGCCTCGTCAAATTCTGCGGCGATTGCGGCCTCGTACTCCGGTGCGGCCGCGACCGACGCCAGCCGCCGCGATTCGTAGGGCCGGAGGTAGGCCGCCGCAATCGCTTCCAACCGTAGCTCACGGGTACCCGATCGCACCACGCCCCGGACCTCGGCATCTACGGACATCTCCAGTTCCGCATCGAGCACTTCGTGCTGATTCAGAAAAAATACTTCCTCGCCGCGTTGTTCCAGAGCTTCGGCGACGCGAGCAGCGGGGCTGTCCTTCGGTACTCCCCAAATCAAGATCATGCTGCCTCCAACAGCTCGCGGACAGCGGCCAGGGCTCCGTCATCTCTGAATGCCGGCCACGGATGCGCCGATAGGAAGCGCCGGTCCTCCTGCGAGAAGCGGGCGCACAGCAATGCCACGCCGGCTGCGCGCGCCAGCCGCCGCGCCCACCCGGCGAAAATTAGATCGTCAAAACCGAAGGTCCGCTCGCCCACCGCGATCACTTCCGCGATGGCGTCCTCGGATGCAGAACCCGCCCCGGGCACGTGCCGACGCCTCGTGTGCACGGGAATTCCCACCCGCGCGGCAGCTTGCGTCCATTGCTCCGGCCGCCAGTTGGGCCCTGCCAGGCACCACGCGCTCGGCCGATTCAAGACCGGGCACGACTGAGCGGCCAGCCACGCCAGCAGAAACGCGTTCATCTCGGCCGCGACATATGCCCGGTCATCTGCATGAATGTCCGCCAACTCCCCCTGGAATATGCACGGCCGCAGGGTCAGAATGCCGCTAATCTCGGAACACCGGACGCGTTCCCCGCCAATCACTGCCACGCCGCCGCTCGTTCGCGGCGCCGAAAACGACCAGCCAGGGCGCGAGAGGTCCTCCGCCGTCAGCATCGCGGCGCACTGGGATCCCCAGTGCGCCACAATGTTGCGTGCTCGCGTGTCGTGCGAACTCGCCACGACCACGATCACTCGTTGCCTCCGGCAGCCTTCGCTTTCGAGCGCTTCGACGGCGACGGGTAATCCCCCGCGGCCGCCGCCGCGCCGACCTCCGGCCGCTCTTCCGCCTGAATGAACGGGCGCTGTTGCGCTTTTTCGATCTCCATCTGGTCGATCCTCTCTGCCAGGGTCTGAACGACCGCGGCAAGGTTCGGATCGCCGCCGCCCGCTGCTGCCGCAACCGCCACGGCGGTCGGCTCCGCCAGTTCGATCTCCTTCAATTCGAGTTTCACTTCCTTGATCTCTTTGAATTTGATCTGGCTGATGGAAACGCGCACCGCATCGGACTGGATTCCGTTGGCGATGACGGTTACATCCGCCGCCCCCAAATCCGCCCCGGCCGGAACCGTGAACTGAGTGTGGTGGATCACCGTGCCCGTGTTGATTGCCATCGTGGAGTGATTGAAGCTCCGGCAAAAGTACACGTGCCCGGTTGCAGGGTAGTGCAGCCGCACGATCGGGTAATTGGTCGCCATGGTCGCGTCATCCCCATAGCTCACCGCCTGTGAGAGGCCATTGATCTGGCGGCCGCTCAGAGCATAGCTGAAACCGCGCCGCATGACTGCGGGAACGCTGGTGATATTCGGTTTCCACATCGGATCGGCCGCGCCCAGCGGTGTGTACACCTGTACATTGGTGCTCCCGTTGGCAAAGAGCACCTGGCCGGTTGGCAACAGCAGGAATCGCCCGACATACGGAGGCCCGCCGTTGGTCGGAGGGTTGGTTATGGTGGAAAGAGTATTGGTCGCCGGATTGTATTCGAAGAAGTAGGTCGGGCTCAGGTAATCGCCGCTGACGCCGTCGACCGGACCCGCCACGCACAGAACCAATCCATTCGGCAACAAACACGCCGGAGCATCCTTCGCGCCGAGCGTCTGGTTGGCGCCCGTGACCAAGCTTTGCAGCGCGGACACGT
>CAYMHP010000260.1:0-8848 GCA_964390225.1 uncultured Solibacteraceae bacterium | reverse complement strand
ACCTGGACGTGGCGTTCGATCTTTCCAAGGTCCTTTTCATTACCACGGCTAACGTGCTCGATCCCGTGCCCGACGCGCTGCGCGACCGCATGGAAATCATTCCGCTCGAGGGCTACACCGAGCAGGAGAAGGTGATCATCGCGTTCCGCTATTTGATTCCGCGGCAGACAGAGGAAAATGGCCTCTCCGCGCAGAACGGCATCCAGTTCAGCGACGCGGCGGTGAGATTCATCATCCGGCGCTACACCCGGGAAGCGGGCGTGCGCAGCCTGGAGCGCGAGATTGGCGCGATCTGCCGGAAGCAGGCACGGCGCATTGCCGTGGGCTCCGCGGGAAATATGGAGGTCACGCCCGAGGTAGTCGAGAAAGATTTGGGGGCGCCGCGTTTCCGCCCGGATACCGAGGTCTCCGAGCGCACCCGCCGCCCGGGTGTTGCGGTCGGGCTCGCTTGGACTCCCGTCGGCGGCGACATCCTGTTTATCGAGGCTGGGCGCATGCCGGGCGGGAGCAAAGGACTCATCATGACGGGGCAGTTAGGGCCGGTAATGCAGGAATCCGTGCAGGCCGCGCTGACCTGGGTCCGCGCCAACGCCACCAAATACGCCATCGATCCCGATCTGTTCAAGACGAGCGATATTCACATCCATGTACCCGCCGGGGCCATTCCCAAAGACGGCCCGTCGGCGGGAATCACTATGGCTGCGGCGCTGCTTTCCATGCTGACGGACCGCTGTGTCAAGAAGAACCTGGCAATGACAGGCGAGATCACTCTCACCGGCCAGGTGCTGCCCGTCGGCGGGATTAAAGAGAAAGTGCTTGCGGCCAAGCGCGGCGGCGTTCGCGAGGTGATTCTGCCTTTCGAGAACGAAGTCAACGTCCGCGAAGATCTAAAGACCGAGCAGATCGGCGACATGGAGATCCACTACGTCAAGACGATGGATGAAGTGGTGGACCTGTCGCTGGCGCCGCAGCAGAACTGAGCGCGCCGGTTTCGAACGTTCCGCATTTCTGATATAGTCTCGCGCATGAGCCGCACACTTCTTCTGCGCCTTTCCACCGGCATCCTGCTTCTGGCCGGATGCTGGATGGCCTACACGCAAAACCAGGGGAGGCAGCCGTCGAACAAGCTGAACAAGATCGCCAACGATCTTTACGAGATCGAAGGCGACGGCGGAAACGTCGCGGTGTATATCACCGATGAAGGCGTCATCCTGGTGGACGATAAATTCGAATACGACTTTAACGACATCGTAGATAAGGTGAAGAGCGTAACGAATCAGCCGATCAAGTACGTGCTCAACACGCACCATCACGGCGATCACACCGGCAGCAACGCCAAGTTCCTGCCGACCGCGGAGGTGATCTCGCACGTAAACGCACGCAAGAACATGGTGGAGGGTAAGCAGCCCGGGCCTCCGCGAGTCACCTTTACTCAGGAGACCGAAGTATTCCTCGGCGGCAAAGAAGTGCGCGCGCGCTACTTCGGCCGCGGGCACACCAACGGCGATGTCATGATCTACTTTCCGGCGCTGAAGGTTCTGCACACGGGGGATCTGATGGCGGGCAACAGCCCGCTGATCGACTATGCCGGCGGGGGGAGTTTGGTGGAGTGGCCCGCGACCCTGGATGAAGCGCTGAAGATGGACGTCGAAACCGTGATCCCCGGCCATGGCCCAATTGCGAAGAAAGCCGACCTGATGGCGTATCGGAACAACGTCGATAAGCTGAAAACGCGGGTCACCGGCCTGATTCGCGAAGGCAAGTCGAAGGAAGAAATCGCCAAGGTGATGACCAGCGAATACGGCTGGGCGCCAGGAAGCCTGCAGATGACGCGTGGTTTCGATGGAATGCTCAATGAGCTGAAACGGTAGGCCCGCGCCGTTGTTTCAGCCGCGCCATTGAAGGCGCGGTTCTAGCTTCGATGATGCCGTCGCGTAAACGGAACCGCGCGATCACTGCTGCGGGTGAAGCCGAATCTGATCACACCAACTGCGGCAGAATCTCCCCAGCGGGCCCTTGTAGCGCAAAGTCGACCATGCCGGAAAACGGCGTGATTTCCGGGTTGATCTCGATTACTATCGCGCCGCTTTGCCTCGCGTACGGCACGAGACCCGCGGCGGGGTACACCACCGCGGACGTCCCGATCACCAGGAAAACCTCGGAACCGGCCACCGCATCTTCCGCTTCGCTCATGATGCCCTCCGGCAGAGGCTCACCGAACCAGACCACGCCGGGGCGAGCCATGCCGCCGCACGCGCAATGCGGTGGGATCTTCGGAAGCGGAACGCGCCGGTCGGGCCAACTGGCGCCGCATTCGGTGCACCGCATCCGCCAGATATCTCCGTGCAGCTTGAGCATCCGGATGCTGCCCGCCAGATCGTGCAAGCCGTCGACGTTCTGCGTGATGAGCGTGAAGCGCGACTTGGCAGATTCCAGCTTAACCAGCGCATCATGGGCGGCATTCGGCCTGGCGCCGGCAATCCGCTCGCGCCGCCAGTTGTACCACTCCCAGACCATGTGCGGATCACGAGCGAACGCCTGCGAAGTGGCGAGATCTTCGGGGCGGAAGTTTTTCCAGAGCCCCCCGGCGCCGCGGAAAGTGGGAATCCCGCTTTCGGCAGAGATTCCGGCTCCCGTCAGGACTGCGACCGAGTCGGCTTGCGCGAGGCGCTGACGAGGTACGTCCAGCTCAGTCGCGTTAGCGGCCGAGGAACTTCTCCAGGCGTTCGATCTGGCGCTCGCCTTTTTCCATGAAGTTCCTGGCCGAGGCAGCGTCGCCTGCATTCAATGCGGCGCCGGCGCCTTGTAAGTAGCTGTCCATGAGGCTGGAGGCCTCCTGCATGTCGCCCCGCAGGTTGAGTCCACTGGCCGCTTGCGAACGTTGCAGGCTTTGCAGCGTCGAACGAACGCTAGCGGCGCGCGCGTTCAACTGGACGAGTTGCTCCCGAACTTCCTGTAACTCGACGCGGCTTGCGGCCGGAGGTTGCTGCTGCGGCGGTGCGGGAGACTGCTGAACGGCCTGCTGCGGTACAGACTGCTGCGGCGGTGCAACGGGAGCAGTGACCTGCGCCGGCGTAGACTGCGCTTGCCGCGGCGCCGGCCGGGCAGGCTGCGCGGGAGCCGCCTGCGCTCGCTGCTTAGCAGGCGCAACCGGAACCGGGGAAGCCTCTGGCGTAGAAACCAGCGTCTGCGCCTGCTGAGGCACTGCCGCCGGGGGGACGCTCGGCTGCGGGGCGGGCGCCGGCTGAACCTGTGGCGCGGGAGTGCTCACGGTCGTGGCCGTCGGCTTGGTTTCCGCACTCGAGGGCGCCGCTTTCGTGCCGTGCCACGGCCCGAACTGCACAATCGCAATCACGACCGCGGCCATTGCCACCGCGCCCAGGGTCATCCATAATCCGCGGTTGCTCTTGCGAGCTTGCGGCGCCGTCGGTTGAATCAGACGGTAGTCCTGCGCGGGAGCCGCTGCGGCGGGTGCCTGGGGCGAAGCGGGGGCAACGGCAGGGGTGGGCTGCGCTGCCGGTACGACCACATTGGAGAGGGCATTACGGAACGCTCCCGCAGTCTGGAAACGGGCCGCCGGATCCTTGGCGACGGACATGAGAATCACGTCGTTGAGCAGTTGCGGCAGACGAGGGTCCAGTTGCACCGGCGGCACCGGGGTCTTTTCCAGGTGCGCCGACATGATGGCGAACTGACTGTCCCCGTCGAACGGCCGCTTACCGGTAACCAGCTCATAGAGCGATACACCCACCGAGTAGAGGTCGGCGCGGCCGTCCAGCGTGGATGCACCCTGGATCTGTTCCGGCGACATGTAATACAGCGAACCCAGGGTCGTGCCCGTCATGGTCAGCCGGTGATCGCCCGAGGCCTTAGCGATCCCAAAGTCCATGAGCTTGACCACGCCTGAAGGCGTCAGCATCATGTTTGCCGGCTTGATATCGCGGTGAATCACGCCACGGGCATGCGCATAATCCAATGCCGCGAGCACCTGGGTGATGTAATCCACGGCTGCCGGGACCGGGAGCGGCCCCGCCTTCAACTGCTGCTCCAGCGTGATGCCGTCCACGAATTCCATGAGCATCAGAAGCTGGTTCTCGACTCGCACCGCGGTGTGCAGCGAAGCGATATTGGGGTGCTCCAGACTCGCCTGAACCTTAATTTCGCGCAGGAAGCGATCGGCCAGTTCCGGCGCATTGGCTAGATCGGGCAGGAGCACTTTCATAGCCTCGAGCCGGTCGGAAATGACGTTCCGGACCTTGTACACCTTGCCCATCCCACCAGCGCCCAGAATCCCAACGATCTGGTAATCACCGATGGCCGAGCCGATTTGCAGATCCATAACGCTCCTTACTTGGGCGTCGAAACCGTGTCTCCCACCTTGGCGGGCGCAGGTCCGGTAAATTTGCCGACAGAGGAATCGGCATCCACTTCGGTGATGGTCAGGGCGCCCACTGCGTCTTCCACACGACGGATGACCTTGCCGGTTGCCGGGTCTTTAATCTCGCGCGTCTTGCGCTTCACATCCAGTTTCTGGCCGACCTTGACGCCCGACTTGGAGCCCACATTGATAATGAGCGTGCCATCCGGCGAGACGTCCGCGACCAGACCGTCGATCGCCGCCACCGGCGCGCTCGGCAGCGTAGCGGCCTTGGACTCGAGTTGCTGCGCCATATTGTCCACGGCCTGATGGACAGCCTCGCCGAGGATCGTGTTGGCAAAGTTCGAGCTGGACATGTCCAGGCCGCCTCCGCCGAGCCCGGCCGAACTGCCGCCGGCGCCAATGATCCCGGTGCCCTTGCGCGTGGATTCGCCGCGAGCGGTAGAGCTCGCCAGGATTTCGGCAGTGCTGGTGTTGATCATGCGGCCTGTAACGGCCACCACGGCGGTTGCCTCGTTGCGGCGAATGCCGCCGATCCCGAACTTTCCGGTAACGCCGCCCAGAGCACCTCCGCCCACTTCGGTCTTCTTGTCGTCGCGCCCGAACTGCGTGATGCTGCCGATAATAATCGCGTCAACGCCGAGAATCTTACCAATCTTGGCGGCGCTGGATGGGTCGGCCCGATCGCTGTTGGAAAAATTCTGCTCAGCCAAGATTTTGTCGAGCGCCTTCCGCTCGATTACCGAGTAGGTACCGTCGTTGACGAGCTTGTCGACGAGCAGGTCGGCGATTCCCTTCCCGATGTCCTGGTCGGTGCCGAACAAGGAAGATACGTAGCTTCGTACCGTGGCGTAATCGAAGTTCATCACGGCGACGCGCTTCTTCTGCTGCGCCTGCGCGGCCGTAGCCAGCAGCGACCCAAATAGGACAAAAGAAAGCAACTTCCGGTGCATCAGGCAACCTCCATCAAACCAAGTTAGGTGAGATACACTTCGCAGTCAACCCGTACGGGTACCGCTAACCGCCGGCCAGGTCTAAACCTTAAGTTCTATAAACGGGTTGCGGGTTGGCGGCGTTGAAGCTCCGGAATTACGCTTTGGCGCTAAAGGAACCGAGTGCGGTGACCACTCGCGCGAGTATTTCCTCCGGATCGCGGCGATCTACCTTGATTACAGTGCAGCCAGCGCCCCTCGGGCTCCACCGCGCGAACATGCGCGGCGCGGGAAATCCGGCGAAGATGCTGACCAGAGGAACACCGCAGGCGGCCGCCACGTGCTGGCCGGCCGAATCGTAGCCGACATAAAGGCGGCTGGTGGCAATGATGGAAGCGAAACCCGCGAAAGAGCCCTGCCACACGATCGCATCTACTCCGGCGCGCTTCACCGCCGCCGCAACGCGCTGGGCCTCGGCGCCACCGGCCCCACTATCGACACACAGCCGGTGGCCTCGCGACGCCAGCGCCTTCAGCAACTCTTCTTCAAACGGATCGGGAATTCGCTTCGCTGGGTTTTCGCCCACTCCGAAACTAATGGCTGTGTGCGCGCCTTTGCGCGGCGAGCGTCCCAGGGCGATGTATGGTTTTGCTCCATCGACTCCGAAGGTCTCCTTGGCCCATGCGGCGGCGAGCTCAGGAAGTGAGCGGTCGGTTTCGCCGCCGTACGCCCGGCTTTCGAACAGGAAGTAATTCTCCTCGCTCGACACCGGCAGAATCCCCAATTGCGTGAAGCGTGAATCCGGGTCGATCACAATGGATGCGGGCCTCCCGACCAACTGCTTCAGTTGGCTGCCCGCGGCCAGGCGCTCGCGCAGGCCGCCCCGAGGATAATCGAGTGGCAAATGGTGAATGCGCGGATCGCCCGCAAACAGTTCGTAGTTTTTCCGTGGACCGATGAACGCGATTTCGGCGTGCGGAAACCGGCGCTTCGCCGCCGCCATGAGCACGCTGGTCACGGCCACGTCCGCCCCCAGCGTCACGCGCGAGAGCACGAAAACGTGGTGCGGCTTCAATGTGACCGGTCGCGGCCGCCGCACCCGTTCGTATCGCGCTACAAGCGACATAGCGTCGCTTGTGGGATCCAACTGCGCAACCACGCGCGCAAACACCCTCGCGTAAACGTCGCACAACGCCGGCTCGAAGCGATCGGCCAGACCTTCCACCACGATCGTGAACAGGGCTTGCGCGCACGGTCCTTCCAACAGCGGGGCGGGCAACTCCTTGGGCGGGGTTCCTGCCAGGCACTGGGCGAATACTTCTTCGGCGATTTGCCTACACGAAATACTTCTCAATGAGCAGCCCCAGCTTGCGTCGCGTGCTTTCGGGAACGGCATTGCGATCGGTAATGATGGCGTGGGAGAGCGCCGAGCCGCACTGGCAATCGCGGTGCTCCGGCATCCTGGTCACCGCCTCGGCGACCACCTTGCAGGCGTTCTCGGCATTCTTGGTAAGGGTTGCGATAATCTGGTTCACCGTGACGGCGTCGTGATCGGGATGCCAGCAATCGTAATCGGTGACCATAGCGATCGTGACATAGCAGATCTCGGCTTCGCGCGCCAGCTTGGCCTCGGTGAGGTTCGTCATGCCGATGACGTCCATCCCCCAGCTTCGGTAGACGTTCGATTCCGCTTTTGTCGAAAAGGCTGGTCCCTCCATGCACAAGTAAGTGCCGCCCTTTTTCGCATGGACTCCGGTCGCGGCGCAGGCCTCTTCCACCACCCGCGCCAGTTCCGCGCAGATCGGGTGCGCGAAGCTGATATGAGCCACCAGGCCGTCGCCGAAGAAGGTGGCGGCGCGCCCGCGCGTGCGGTCGAAGAATTGGTCGGGAATGACGAAATCCAGCGGCCGGTGCTCCTCTTTGAGAGAACCCACGGCGCTCAGCGAAACAATACGCTGGACGCCCAGGGATTTCATCCCGTAGATATTGGCGCGAAAATTCAGCTCCGATGGCGATAGCCGGTGGCCGCGCCCATGCCGGGCGAGAAACGCGACGCGCCGGCCCGCTAGTTTGCCGACTACATAATTATCGGAGGGGGCTCCGAACGGAGTGTCGATCGAGGCTTCTTCCTGCGCTTCGAAACCGGGCATGGAGTAAAGGCCGCTCCCCCCGATGATCCCAATATCCGCTTTCACGATGAGTTCTCCTGGATCAGTTCCAACAAGACGCCTCCGGTAGAGGCGGGGTGCACGAACACGTAGAGGTGGCCGCCGGCGCCCTGCCTCGGCTCGTTTAACAGGCGGGCGCCCGAGGCCTGCAGCCGATCGATGGCAGCACGGAGATCCGGAACACGCAACGCGATATGGTGCAGGCCCGGACCGCGCTTCTCGAGAAATTTGGCCACCGTCGAATCCGGCGACGAGGGCTCGAGCAATTCAATGCGCGAATCTGCCGTCGGCAGCATTGCCACGTGAACCTTCTCCTGCGCGATGGTTTCCCGGTGCGCCGCAGCGAGCCCGAGGGTCTCGTAAAACGGGATGGCTGCTTCGAGGTTATTCACCGCGATCCCGAGATGATCGATGCGGGGCAAGCGCGCGTGCTGCTTACGGTCTCGCCCTGGCAGCGCGCTAACCGCCTCCAGTAACTCGGAAATGCCGGTGCCTTCGATAGCCACCGTGCGAAGAATTGGTGGCCGAGGCCCTTCCGCAAGACTCAGCATCGCCTGCAACTCTCGCTCCACCCGCTCCGCTCCGGGCTGGTCGGCCTTGTTGATGACGAACACGTCGGCGATCTCCATGATGCCGGCCTTGATCGCCTGCACGTCGTCGCCCATCCCGGGTACGAGCACCACAACGGTGACCTGAGCGAGATCCGCGACCTCGACTTCGTCCTGGCCCACGCCAACCGTTTCGATGACGATGTAATCCTTGCCCGCGGCGTCCATGAGCGCGGCCATATCGGACGTGGCGCGGGCGAGTCCGCCGGTCCCACCGCGCGTCGCCATCGAGCGGATAAAGATCCCCGGGTCCGCATGGTGCTGCTGCATGCGGATGCGGTCGCCCAGGATGGCGCCGCCGGTTACGCGGCTGGTAGGATCGACCGCGATCACCGCGACGGTCTTGCCCTGGCGCCGCATGGCGGCCGCCAGGGCGTCCACCAGGGTGCTCTTCCCCGCCCCGGGAGAGCCCGTGATGCCGATCAGCCGCGCGCGTCCGCGAAACGGCTCGAGTTCCCGCAGAAGCTCGAGCGCTTGGGGATCGCGATTCTCGATGCCGCTGGCTGCTCGGGCGAGCGCGCGCGCATCGCCGCTCCGGATCTTTTCGGCCCAGGCGGTCATCAGGTGTTGAGCAACTGGCGCGCAATCACCAGGCGTTGAATTTCGCTGGTGCCCTCGCCGATAGTGCAGAGTTTCACGTCGCGGTAAAACTTCTCCACGGGATAGTCTTTGATGAACCCGTAGCCGCCGTGGATCTGCACCGCCTCGTTGGCGATGCGCACGGCCGCCTCGGAGGCGAACAGCTTGGCCATGGACGACTCG
>CAYMHP010000259.1:0-8899 GCA_964390225.1 uncultured Solibacteraceae bacterium | reverse complement strand
CAGAAGCAAATCAACGATCTGCCGCTAAACGGCCGCAACTTCACCGATCTGGTGACGTTGGTGCCGGGAGTGTCGGGAGGCTCCCAGATCGGAAACGGCGGGAACAACCTGCTCTATGGCGTCCAAAACAACTTTGCCGTTTCCGGTGCGCGCTCGGAAGGCCAGGCCTATCTTTTGGACGCCACTAATATCCAAGGCTTCTGGAACCATGGTTCCGGGTCGGGCGTAATGGGCACGACGTTGGGAATTGAGGCAATCGCCGAGTTCTCGGTTCTCACCAACACCTATAGCGCCCAATTCGGCGGCAACGGCGCGGTGGTGAACACCGTCAGTAAGTCCGGCACCAACCAGTTCCATGGATCCGCGTACGAGTTTCTTCGCAACAGCGCTCTCGACGCCGCGAACTTCTTCGAGAACTCAACAGGCGCCAAGAAAGCCCCGTTCCGCCAAAACCAGTTTGGCGGCAGCCTGGGCGGACCGATCAAAAAGGATCGCCTGTTCTTCTTCGTCAATGACGAAGAGCTCCGCAGGTCCTTGGGTCAAACCTTCGTTGGACTGATTCCCGACGCCAACGCACACCTGGGGATCGTGAACGGGGTGAACGTAGGCATCAATCCTTTGATCAAGCCGATTCTCGATCTTTACCCGGCGACCACTGCAACCTCCCCGACAGGCGTCGTTCAGGTCCCCGAAGCGGACACCCTCACCGGCAACGAGAATTACCTGCTGGCGCGCATCGACTACACGATGTCCAGCAAGGATTCGCTGTTCGTCCGCTACGTGCGGGATTACGGCGACACCGTCCAGCCGTTTCTTGGTTCGCCGCTTCCTCCGCGCTGGCCGGAAGTAGGATCCACGCGAAATCAGTTTGCGACCATCGAGTACCGGCGCCTGGTGACACCGAACGTAGTCAACCTTTTGCGTTTCAGTTTCACCCGCACCCGCGAAACCGATGTGCAGCAGCACCCGAACCAGGCCGCCGCGCTGAATTTCTTCCCCGAGCGCGGGCAGAACGGCGGAGTCAACATCAACGGCCTGTCGTCGATCGGCGCCAGCATCTTCGCCCCGCTTTTGGAAGTGCAGAACAAATTTCCTTTGTCGGACGACGTCTTCTGGACGCGCGGCGCGCACAGCCTCCGCTTCGGCGCCACGCTGGACCGTGTACAGAGCAACTTCGAACAACAGGGATGGTGGGGCGGCTTCTACACTTTTCCGGGCCTGGTCCCGTTCTTGCAAGGCCAGCCAAGCTCGTTCCAGGGGCCGGAGCCAGGGCTGACGGACTCTTACCGCGACTTCCGCGAAAGGGAATTGGATTTGTACATCCACGACGAGTGGAAAGTGTCTCCCAAGGTGACGATCAACGCCGGCGTTCGCTGGGAATACGTCACCAATCCGACCACCAACGTGCACCCACTGGAGACCTTGATCCATCCGCCGTTCGGGACATTCCAACGCGTGCCCAACGTTTTCGCCTCCAATCCCTCGCTGCACAATATCGATCCCCGAATCGGAATTGCGTGGGATCCTTTCGGCGATCATAAGACGGCGATCCGCGCCGGGGCGGGAATCTTCTACGATCCGATTCGCGCGCGTAGTTATGCGTCGGGCTATTACTTCAACCCGCCCTACGCGCTGGCGTTCATTTTCGGGGCACCGTCGTTCCCCAATCCCTTCCCGGGCGCGCTGCCGCCGCCGGCGCAGCTCGTGGGCGTGGACTACAACACGGTGAACACGCCGCACATGTACCAATGGAATTTCAACATTCAGCACCAGCTCTTCGAGGCCACCAGTTTGACCGTCGGATATGTCGGCTCGCGCGGAGTTCATCTCTATGCTGCCCGCGATATTAATCCCGTGCTGCCCAGAGTCGTCGACGGCGTGTCGGTCTATGGAGTTCCCTTCGGGCCGAGCCGAACCGGCATCGCGCCCAACCCGCGCCTCAATCCAGCGGGCGCCTCTTTGAACAGCGAGGCGCCGGTCGGCGATTCGAACTACCATTCCTTGCAGGTCGGGTTGAACCGGCGCTTTTCGCACGGCGTGCAAACACAGCTTTCCTACACGTGGTCGAAGTGCATGGACGACGCCTCCGGCACGTACGGGTTGGAAGGCGGCATACCCTGGTCCGTTCCGCTGAACGGTTCCTTTGACCACGGACGGTGCCTCTTTGACCGGTCCCAGGTTCTTCGATGGAGCGGTGTGTACGCGCTGCCGTTTAAACAGAACATCCTGGTGAAAGGTTGGCAGATGAGTGGCGGGCTGACCGCGCAGACTGGCTCGCCCTGGAATGTAACCGTCGGCTTCGACCAGGCCGGAAACGGAGTGGCAGGCAGCGAGCGGCCGAATTTGATCGTGCCGGCAGATCGAATCATGCAGCACAACGTGAACCAGTGGGCCAACCCCGCCGGTTTCGGCCTGCCTGCGCCCGGCACCTTCGGCAACCTGCAACGGGACTTTTTGGCAGGTCCCGGCATCACAACGGTAGACTACGCGCTGATGAAGGAGACGCCGATCAAGGAACAGGTCCGGCTGCAGTTCCGTGCCGAGTTCTTCAATCTGTTCAACCACGCGAACTTCGCGCTGCCTGGTCCAGGCCAATCCGGCGCGTTCGTGCAGACGCCGAACGGTGGCGGTGTTCCGAACCCGACGTTTGGCAAAATCACGCTGACCACCACCACATCGCGGCAGATTCAGTTTGCGCTGAAGCTGCTGTTCTAGTATTGCGGAGCCCCGGCTGTGCGGCCGGGGCTCAAAACCTGCCAGATGCCCTGTGAGTACGCTTCGGGGGAACCAAAGCTGCGACCGCTGCGCGAACTGGGGCGCAACCCGGCGATGGTAGAATAGCGGGGCATGTCTGCGTCCTGGGCCATGCGGCGGTTTCGCCGAGTGGCGCGCTGCGCGGCTGCGATTGCGTTCGCGGTCTTTCTGGGGACCGCGTTCCGCACGGGCTGGACACAGCCTTCTACGGATTTCCCGAACTACTACACAGCCGCCCTCTCGATGCGTGAGCGGAAGCCGCTTCGCTGCTTTTACGACTGGACATGGTTTGCCAGGCAAATGGAATATGCCGGAGCCGCGGGGCAGCTTGGGGCCCATACCCCGCAGACGCCCTTGACCATGTTGCCCATGGTTGCGCTGGCCGGGTTGCCTCTCCAGGAAGCGAAGCGTGTCTGGATTGTACTCAATCTCATGCTGCTGGCCGGGGTTGTCTACTTGCTCTCGCTGAGTACCGCGGTTGCCTGGGAGCACATCGCGTTGCTCGCATTGTTCGGCTTCTCTTCTCTCGCAACCAACTTCATCTACGGCCAGTACTACGTCTTCCTCCTGTTCCTGGTTACTCTGTGCTTCTATTTCTTGTATAGATGCCGAGACACGGCCGGCGGCCTTGTTTCGGGCCTGGCGTTCGCCCTCAAGTTGTACACCGGGCCGCTCCTGCTTTACTTCGTCGCGAAACGCAAGTGGGCGAGCCTCGCGGGCATGGCGATCGCTTCGGCCTGCGCCGCCGCAACCGCGGTAGCCGTCTTCGGATGGGCCGATGTTCAGTTCTATCTAATGCGCGTCTTGCCTCGAACCCTGGAAGGAGGTTCAATTGATCCGTACAACCCGGGAGTGCCCACGCTCGCGACCCTGCTCAGGAGGTGCTTCGTCCCGGAAGGTCAGTTGAATCCCCATCCTTTGCTGGACGCCCCATGGCTGTTCTTCTTTGCGCACACCGCCTCACAACTGTCGCTCCTCAGCCTTACGACTCTGGGCGTCGTATGCAAGCAAGAGTCGGATTTCAGGCGCGACTTCGCATGGTTCGTGATTGCATCCATCCTGCTCTCCACGAGCACGGCCTCTTATGCGTTCGTTCTGTTGCTCGCTCCCGTTGTGTTGTTGCTTCACAAAGCCTCACTGCCGCAGTCCGTTTACTTAGTCGGCAGCTATCTCCTTCTGAGCGCGCCGCTCAAAGCGGCTTTTTTATTTCCGAAGGTTTGGCTGTTGGTTCTTCTGTTTGCGGTCGTGGGAATGGAGTACTGGCGCTCGATCCGCGGTCGCTGGCTGGTTTACGCGATGGTCGCTATCCTCCTGCTGTCTGCCGCGGATTCCTGGCGGCGTATGTTGGCTTACGCGCGCGAGCCGGGGCGGCGCTATCAGCAGATCGGAGGCGCGCCGCAGTCGCTCTTTTCCGGTTACCCGGTGGTCACACGTTCCGGGCTGTTTTACCAGGGCATGGGGGACGCCCGAAAGGGAGAAGACGGTTACTTGTTATGCTGGCTGCACAACGGAAGGCTGGATCGGATCGGTTTCGGCGGATACTCCCTGCACCCGTTCGCCACAAACCCGGACGGCCCGGTCTGGTTTGAACTCGTCGCCCACCGCGCCAGTACGATGATGCGATTCGATCCCTCGACTGGAAAGGCCGAGCCTTCGTCGCCACCGTCTGCAGGCGCCGGGGACGGTCGCGTGAAGTCACCAGACGGAACATGGGTAGCCTTCACAAGAATATCTGCCGCTTCAAAACACATCTGGATTAAGAACTTGACCACCGGGAAGACGGAGGAACTCGCCGGCGGCTATTGCAACAATTCCTCCCCCGCTTGGGAATTGGATTCCTCCGCCGTCATCTTCTCCAGCGACTGCGGTAGAGCGTATGGGCTCCCGGCGCTGTATCGGGCCCCTGTCCCTTTGCCAAGCCGCCGATAGTCGCCCTCGCCGCGGATGTGCCTCGGCCCGTTCCATCAATTTGGCGCAACGCCCGCCTGCGATGACCGGCCGATGATTCGAGACACGGCCGCGAGCAATCGTTCTTCCTCGCGCCCGGCTTCGGCGGCGCGCCAGCCCATGTGGGCGTCCGGCCTCACGAGCAGGCATCCACTTTCGCCAATCTCGCGAGCTGCGGCCCATTCTCCGTAAAGGTCGGTCAGATCGCGGCCAGGGCCGATCACAAACCCTTCGATCATGATTCCGTATAGCGAGGCCGCCTTCTTGGCCGCCTCCATCCAGCCCTCGCCGCCTATCCCGGTGAGCACCACAAACCTTCCGCGGCCAGCCAGATCCAGCGTCGAAATCGAACGGCCGTCCTTCTGCAGCCACACGTGCGGGAGCCGCGCGCCTGGCCAGGTGGTCGCATGGAAGTAGAGCTCCGGATCGCGGTCGAACGCCGGCTCAGCTGTGCCATCGGAAACCACGGCCGCCGAACGGTAGCGCTGATTCAGCTCGACGCCGTGCGTATTGAACTCGTAGTTCTTTTTCAAAATCGCGGTGCGCAGCCGTTCCCGCTGCGCCGCCGCTTCGGGCGTATTCGCCTTCCGGGCTTCCATGTTGCGCCACATTTCCGAGACTGCGGTGGTATTCTGCAGACCCAGCGCTTCGAAGATCGGGCCGGTCTCCTCGATGCTCTTGTTGGCGCGCTTTACGATCTGCTGCCCGATGGGAACCCGCTCCTCGTTATACGTATCCAGAAGAGCGGGACTGGCTTTTCCTTTCAGTACCAGGGCCAGCTTCCACGCAAGGTTGTAGGCGTCTTGAATGGAAGTGTTCGACCCCAGGCCGTTCATCGGCGGGTGCCGGTGCACGGCGTCACCCATGCAAAACACGCGTCCGGTGGAGTACCGCGTCGCGTACATGTCGTTTACGGTCCATAACGAAGTGGAACGGATCTGAATCGGCACCTCCCGATCGCCGATCAGGTTGCGAACGATCCCTTCGGCGGCAGCGTCGGTGAGCTGCGGAGCTTCAGCATTGACGTCGTACCCCCAAATCGCCAGCCATTCGTTCCATGGCCGCACCATGCGGATCACGCCCATACCCACGCCACCCACATCCGAGCCAGGCTGAAGCACCCAATAGAGGACACTGGGTCGATACGTCACGTACTTGGCGAGATCGCAGCGGAAGACAATATTGATGCTCCCGGCCACGCCCATTTTCCCTACGAAGGGCAGTCCGGCATCCTCCGCGACTTTGCTGCGCGCGCCGTCCGCTCCCAGCAGATACTTAGCACGGATCTGATACGTCTCGCCAGAAACGCGGTCTCGCACCTCTGCGGTGACACCCTCGCGGTCCTCCCGGTAAGACAGGTATTCGCTGCCCAGCCGAACCTTGGTCCCGCGTTCGGCTGCTGCACCGAGCAGAATAGGTTCCAGCAGATTCTGCGGCATGTCGCAAATCGAGCACGGGCTGGCCAGCGTGTAGTCGGCACGGCGCCGCGGTTCAGTGCCCCACATCCGCAACCGGCCGAGTTCTTCGCCGGCCAGACTGGTGCAGAACACGGCGTTCCCCATGACGTCCTGGGGGCTGGCCTTGGCCAGCACTTCCGGCTCGACCCCCAGATCCCGCAGGATCTCCATCGTCCGCTGGTTCGTGATGTGCGCTCGCGGCGTATCCGCCAGCCAACCGTATTTGGTAACGATCACGTTGGGGATGCCGTAAGTGCTCAGCATCAATCCCGCGGAAGAACCGGCAGGCCCGCTGCCCACAATCAGTACGTCCGTTTCGATCATAAGCTCCGACCTTTGCGCTTCTGCTCAAACCGATCAGCTTAACGCAATCGCGGCCTTACGAAAGATCGAGCCTGGCAAGCGGCGCCCTGTGTGAAACAAGCTGGAAACCAGGCCACGAAGCCGGCTTAGGGCCGCCGCCCGGTGCCGCTATACTCGTCTTCATGTCCGCTCCGTCCTCTCCGTACCTGATGGGTCATACCGACCACGAACGGCGCCGCCTGGCGTTACAGGCCGCCGTCCTGAATCCGCTGACGGAGGCTTTCTTTCTGCGCGCCGGTCTGGCGCCCGGAATGAGGGTACTCGACCTCGGTTGCGGCGTTGGCGAGGTCGCCCTGATTGCGGCGCGCCTCGTCGGTCCCCATGGGCACGTGACCGCCATCGATCTGGACTCCGGCGCGCTGCAGGTTGCCCGCGCGCGCGCCACCGAAGCCGGGCTGACTCACCTCAGCTTCGAACAGGGGAACATCGCGGAACACCGCGCGCCACAGCCCTACGACGCCATCATCGGACGGCACATCCTCATCCATACGCCCGATCCTCCGGCCGTTTTGCGGCAGGCTGCCGCGCAAATCCACCCCGCGGGGATTCTGGCATTCCAGGAATACGACCTTTCGCGCCAGTATCCGAGCACGCCGGCGAAGCCGCTCTACGCGCAGACTCTCCAACTGGTCATCGATCTCTTCACGCGGGCCACGCTTGCCGCGATCGGCATGCGGCTGTTCCAGATGTTTCACGATGCCGGTCTGACGAATGTGCAGAGCAGGGCGGAGTTTCTCGTGGACGGCGGACCGGACTGCCCGTTTTACGAGTGGGTCGCCGAAACCGTGCGCAGCCTCCTGCCGAAGCTGGAAGCGATGGGGATTGCTACCGCAGAAGCCGTCGATGTGGAAACGCTGGCCGATCGCCTGAAGGAGGAAGCGCTCACCGTAGGAGGCTGCGTCGCGAGTCCGGTCGTGGTGGGCACGTTCGGGCGCAGACCCTCATAACCGTCGCTACCGCGATCGGCATCCTTGCGATGTTAGGAGGCCCGTATCTGCGGTACACATACGTGGGGGCCTGGGACGAAAGTTCCCGGTTTCTTTGGGTCGCGCCAAGGTTTCGACAAGCGCCTCGAAATGCTGAGCGCCCCGACGAGGATGATGCCGCTACTGCACGAAGCCGAGTTGCTTCAGTGTTGGCGCGGGCTCCGGGCTTTCGAATTTCGAGAGGGCGGCCTTTTCGCGGCCGTTCTCGAGAGCGACTCCGGCCGGCACGCTGACGAACGGGAACACCGCCTTCAACCGCTGCAGATCGTTCGAAATCCCAGCCTTCAGGTTCGTGTCTTTCAGATAGAACGACGAGAATTGCGGCTGCTCGGTGGGAATGGCGACGATCTTCGTATCGCCCCAGTTGTATTTCGCCATGCGCTTGCCGGCGTCGAGGCAGTGCATGCATTCCGGGTCGAAGAAGAACAGGAGAACTTTGCCGCTCTGGAGAGAAAACGGCTTTCCATCCACGGTGATCGTGTCCGGCGCCTTGGTGCCTGTTTCTCTCGCGGCATTCACGCCATACGACACCCCCGCAAAGACAGCGACGGCGCCGAGAACGAGGAGGGCGCTCCGCAGCCCGGTGGCCGGTTTGGCCCAGATAGCGGCGAGCGGAGCAAAGGCCAGAAGCACGGCGTCGCCTACGAAAAACAGCGGTCCCACCACGCGCTTGACGATTGGGAAGCAACTGCAATCGGCGCCTTTGAGGGCCGAATAATTCACTCCCATGTAAATCATGAATGCGAGCAGCAGCAAGCCGGTCAGCACCGCTCCCCAGCGCCGGAAGCGCGGGACCAGCACCAGCACGCCGCCCACTGTCTCCAGGATGCCGACCGCCAGCGCGGCGGCCAGGCTCAGCGACTCGGGAAAACGGAGCTGCGTCAGCCGCACGGCCCATCCCTGCGGGTCCGTGATCTTATAAAGACCGCTCACCAGGAACACGATCCCGAGCACAACGGCGGCAATCCAGCTCAACGCGGTCTTCCAGCCAGGCAGGGCCAGGGGAGCGAAGGCCGGCCGGGCCTGTGCCATACTGTCGTCCATGGACCCCATTTTAGCCCTTTCCCCGAATTGGCAGTGGGGTTGAACCCGCGGGGCGCTGCATGATTCCCGTTGCACTTCTGTTGCTGGCGATGGCCAGCCGCGCCGATCTGGTGGATGAACTCTTGCAGCTCCAGCAGCGACCTCTGACGGAGCAACTCGAGCTTGTCGCGGAGGACGTGCGGATCCCGAAGGTCCGCCGCGAAGATGGCGTCCGCGCCGTGCCGGAGCCAGTAGCTGCGGGCCTCGCCGATCCCCAGGCCGCACGAGCCGTGTTTGTCCTTGCCGCGGGACAGCTCCCGCAGCCGATTCAAGGTCCGGTGCCAGACGGTGCTGACCAGGCAGCGCGGA
>CAYMHP010000258.1:0-8949 GCA_964390225.1 uncultured Solibacteraceae bacterium | reverse complement strand
AGATTACTTCTTCCAGGTCACCGACCCCAATGGGCAGACGTTGCTGAGCACCGACCCGGTCAGCAACCGACGGTTTCGTGTCTCCAGCGCCGGCGTAATCACGGCCTACACAGGGGCGGGCGGTCCGGCGCCGCATGCGACAGGCGTTAGCCAGGACCATCCGGAGTTGGGAAGCATCACCATTGCCCTCGCCAATACCACTTGTCCGACCGACTATCTCGATACGCCGAACAACGGCGGAGTGTATAAGGTCTGGGTCACCCCGGTCGGCAACTTCATCGGGGACGTCACCAAGGTCGACAACGCCTGCGGCGGCGGCTGCTTCCACGGCTTTGTTCCGTCTACATCGAAGACCGACAACTTTAAGGTCCAACCCGTAACTGCCACTTTCTGCCTGAACGTGGCCAAGCAGATCGTCGCTTCCACTGGCGGAACGTCGCCGGGATTCAACTGGCCGATTCTCGTGACCGACCCGACGGGCGCGACGAATACCTATTTCACCAATGCGACTGACGGGACGCTGTCTCTCTGCGGCCTGACGGCTGGTGCGTACGTCGTTTCCGAAGGCTTCGTTTTGGGATATGGAGAGATTGCTTTGATGGTTAACAATGTTTCGGTAAACGATCCGTATACGTTCACCTGGGCAGCCGGTATGGCGGTGCCATCCATTGTTTTCATAAACCAAAATTTCAACTAGCGGTGAGGAATTGCTGGGGACGCGATTCGTGTAGTTGCGTCCCCTCGCAACCCGAAGCGAGACAGCGAGTATAAACGGCGCACGGGGCGAAATTCTTACCGTGAAATTCGCGGCAGCCCTCCCCACCCCGCTGCAAGAATGCGAGTGCGCTAAGCGGCGCCGCCACCAGACGCAAAGCGATTCCCTTGAGCGTGTGCGACCTCCGGGCGTAACGACACCTCCAGGCTGGTGTCGCGCTTCCAGTCCTCCCCGGAGCTTCGCATATAGAACTCCAAGATCTTCACCGGTTCGCTGGTTACCATATCCCCCGGACAGTCGTGGTGCGGAGGATCTCCGTAATTGATCCGCCCCGACTTTACTTCTTTAGCAAGCCGGGCGGCATCTCCCACTGGACCGTTGTGAAGCTCCACTTGAAAATGCCGGTGACAATGTTGGCAGGCGATTTCCAGTAGAAGGACCTCGACGGCATATGGGTTGGGGCAGTCGTTTGGATTGAACGCGGTATAGCGGGGCACGCCTTGAGAATCGTGCCAATGAATGGGTTCCTGAATGCGGGTGCGAATATCGCGGTATGAATGCCTCATGGTTTCCCCACCGGCTTACCGTGCACGATGCAGGCCACATTCCTGCCACATTCTGCCTGCCGGCAGCATCTGGCAAAGACTCTAGGGTATTCCTAACTCTGTCCCGAATAGCACCAGTGCAGTGACGCTTCCGGGAGCGATTTTGCGGGGCGGGTCCCACCAGTTTGCGGGTATGCAGAGAAAGCCGCCAATATTTCAGATATAATAATCTTGATTTCTCAATATCCGGTTGGCTGGCAGGTTGAAAAGCATGAAGACAATTTTGATTGTGCAGAGCGAGCCCCTGCTGATCGACATTTTTCGAAAAGTGCTCGCCGGAGGGTACCGCATTGTCACGACTACCTCCCCCGAGGAGGCGTTAGACGCGTACCGGCAGACTCGTGGAATAGACCTGCTGATCACCGACGTCGTTCTGCCGGTCATCTCCGGCATGGAACTGGCCGGCCTACTGAGGGCCTGGGCGCCAAGATTGCGGGTGATCCTTACCGCGGAGACACCCGCATGGTATTGGAGCCAAAGGCAGATAGAGCAGTACAACGAGGTCGCTTCCGATTATGTCGTGATCCTCGAAAAGCCGTTCTATCCCGAAGACCTGCGACTGCAGGTCAGAAGCCTGGTCGGGTTCCCCGAGAAGCCCGTCGAAGAGGTTCCCGCCCCAGTCGGATCGCAGCTCCACGCCTGATTCACTTGACGCTGATGGTTACGCCGCTCTGGCTGGCCGCCGAGCCCACGGTCACAACCACCGGAACGGTCCCGGTCACGCCTGAAGGGGTAAGGGCTTCCACCTGCATGATGCCCTGCACCAATCCCGTCGCGGTACCCGCATAAATTACTTTAGCGTTCTGCCCGGCGATGGTCACGCCGACCGGCCCTTGGGGCTCCCGGATAATGCGGTCGTTGACCGTGCCGTCCTCTCCCGCCGGATTGGTCGAGCCCTCTCCCGTGGCAAAGAGGGTGATGACCGTCCCGGCGCTGGCGGGATTCTTAGAGCTGTTCACGGTGCCGTCGACGTTTAGCGCGACCGCCTGGCCCGTGCCGCTGAAATCGGTCGTGAACATGCCTGGAGCGGTGAAGGCGACGGGCACCTGCACGCTGGCAGTTTGGCCGCGATAGGTCACGACTACATTGGCGGTCGAAAAGCCGCCCAACTCGTACGGCGCGACTACGCTTGTTTGTGACGCCGAGGTGTAGAGAATGGGAGCGGGAGTGCCATTGAACGTAACCGTAACTCCGGCAAGATTGGAGCGAACCGCTCCGGTCGCCGGGATAGAGCCTGAGATGAGCGGGGACGGTCCGATGCTTAGACCGCTGAGCACGAGGACTTCTCCGGGAGCGATGGGACCGGTAGTGTAGCTCGCCCCGTTCATCACACTCAACACGGCCGCGGGCGGAGCGAGACTGCCGAGGAGGCCGTGGGCTTCTCCGTTGATCCCGGCAGTGAAATAGAGCGTATTGCGGTCGCCGCCGTTGCCACCATTGCCAACGAGGAGCGCCCATAGCCCCTCGATCACGATGGCCTTGCCGCTGGGGTCCTGCAAAGTTCCAAGCAGAACGCCGGTGTTTGCGTCGAAGGCGTTGATTTTGCCGTCTCCGAAGTTGCCGACCAGCAGGGCGCCGCCAAACGCGCCGAAGGTAGACGGGGCGATGGCGACGCCCCAAGGCGCGTTTAGAGCGCCGCCCTTCAAGATCAGGCTCTTCTGCAGATTGCCATCGAAATCGAAGACGTCGACCAAACCATTGCCCGCTCCGGGCACCACCTCCTGTTTGGCGGCATCCTGTTTGGCGTAGGTGACGTACAGCTTTCCTCCGAGCGCCCAGATGTTAAAGGGGGCGTACCCGTCAGGCAGGTTTGCATCTTTGAATCCCCCGGCGACCGTGGTGGGAGCGAACTTGCCGTCGAAGACGTCGATTTTTCCGCTGTTGAAGTTGGCTGCGTATAATAGCGGCCCGCTGGAATTGGAGCCTATGGCGAGCCCATCGTAAACCGCGCCGGAGCCGGAATTATCGACCATGCGCGTGGCGGCCGCGCCACTATTCCAGGCGGATATCGTGCCGTCCTCCGTATCGAAGATGAAGCTGGCCGGCCGGCCGTTGGAGAGCACGAACGCGGTGGGCGCGCTGGCGCTGAAACTGTTATTTACCTGCCCGGTGGGCCTGCCTGGCTGCGCGCCGCTGCCCGCGGAAGGCACGGAGACGACCAGGGGCGTGATGGCGCCCGAACCGTTGTAGAGGGTGGAATTGCCTTTGCCCTGGTTCGATGTCCAAAACGGTGAGGTGGCGCTCGTCGAAACGCCCCAAGGATTCACCAGGTTCGGATCGGTTACATCGGCGAGGCCCGGAACATCGGAGACCAGGTTGCGCTGGATATAGGAATTCGCTCCAGCCGCGTGAACGCTCGTAGGGACCAGGACGCCCAGCATCGCGCAAAACGAGAGAAAACGGCTGCCGTCAAAAATGTTTGTGAACATGGGTGGCGCACCTCAACCTAGGAGATTATAGGAGAGAAACCCTGTTCAATCTGTAAATTCGGGGGAATGCGAGCGGGACGATTCAGGCGCGGCGCCAGGCAAATGAGCCGTTGACAATGGTTGCGACGGGCCCGCCGCGGAATGTTTTCCCGTCGAAGGGCGAGTTGCGGCTGCGCGATAGCGACTGATTCACGTCGTAGGTCCAGTCGAAGTCGGTGCTGAAGATGGTCACATCGGCCGGCGCGCCAGGCGCCAGGGTTCCGCGGCCCAGACGCATCACGGATTCCGGACCGGTAGTGAACAGCTCGACCATTCTGTTGAGCGTGATTTTGCCCGGATAGACGAGAACTTCGAGCGTCAGCGCGAGGGCGGTCTCCAGGCCGATAATGCCGAACGGGCAGCTCTCGAACTCCTGCATCTTCTCACTACCGGGGTGGGGGGCGTGATCGGTGGCAATCGCGCTGACAGTCCCGGCGACGATGCCGTCGACCACCGCTCCGCGATCGCAGCAGGAGCGCAGCGGCGGCTTCATTTTGTAATTGCTGTCGTACGCAGCCATCTCTTCGTCGGAAAGGGCGAAGTGATGGGGCGTCGCCTCGCAGGTGACGGAAAGGCCCTGCCGCCGGGCGAAATCGACCATGGCCACGGCGTTGTGTGTAGAGATGTGCGCGACGTGGAAGCGAGCACCGGTGAGTTGCGCCAGCACCAGGTCGCGGGCTACCATCACGTCCTCCGACGCGGAAGGAATTCCGCGCAGGCCCCATCGGACGGATTGCAAACCCTCGTGCATATCGCCGCCGGCGCTCAGGTTGAGATCCTCGCAATGATCGATGACGGGGAGATCGTAGGATCGCGCGAATTCCATGGCCCGGCGCATGACTCGGGAGTTCATGACGGGCCGCCCGTCGTCGGAGATGGCCACCGCGCCGGCGGACTTCATGGCGCCGATAGCGGCGAGTTCCTCTCCCAGGCTGCCCTTGGTAATGGCCCCGATCGGAAAGACGTTGACCGATGCTAACCGCCGCGCGCGCTCCACGATGTAACTGGTGACGGTGGCGCTGTCGTTCACCGGCTTCGTGTTAGGCATCGGGCAGATGGAAGTGAACCCGCCCGCAGCCGCCGCACGTGAGCCACTTTCAATGGTTTCGGCGTGCTCGAATCCGGGCTCCCGCAGGTGCACATGCATGTCGATGAAGCCGGGCGCGACGATCATCCCGCCGGCATCGAACACCTCGGCTCCCGATGCGGAGAGATCTGCGTCCACGGCGGCTATGCGGCCGTCTTCAATCAGCACGTCCGCGATGCGATCGGTCTGGGACGCGGGATCGATCACGCGGCCATTTCTGATGACGATCGGCATGGGTTATCCAATGACCTGTTCGAGCACGGCCATGCGCACCGCGATTCCGTTCTCGACCTGGTTGAGAATGACGGAGCGCTGGAAGTCGGCGACTTCGGAGGAAAGCTCTCGCCCGCGGTTAATCGGGCCAGGGTGCATCACAATGGCTTCAGGCTTCGCGAGATCCATGTGCTCCAGGCGGAGTCCGTAAAACTGGAAGTATTCACTGGCCGGGAAGGACGCTTCGTGCTGTCGCTCGAGCTGAACGCGCAGCATCATGATGACATCCGCGTTCCGGATGGCCTGGCGAATGTCCGTGGTAAGGCAGACTCCGGGAGCGAGCTTTGCCAGTTCAACCGGCAGCAGCGAGGCCGGGCCGCAAAGAACGATTTCAGCGCCGAATTTCGAGAGCAGGTGCACGTTGGAACGCGCCACCCGGCTGTGCGCGATATCGCCGATAATGGCCACGCGAAGCCCTTCGAGCGTGCTGCGGCGGTCGAGAATAGTCCGCGCATCGAGGAGGGCCTGGGTCGGATGCTCGTGCGTGCCGTCACCCGCATTGATGATGGGAGTCGGCAGGTGCCGTGAAAGAAAATGCGGCGCTCCCGATGCCGAGTGGCGCATCACGATAGCGTCCGGGCGCATGGCCGCGAGAGTGTTGAGCGTGTCCACCAGGGATTCGCCCTTGGTGACGCTCGACCCGGAAGCCGTGATCGACACCGCATCCGCTCCGAGACGCTTGGCAGCGATTTCGAAGCTGGTGCGGGTGCGCGTGGAGGCTTCGTAGAAGAGGTTGACGATCATCTTTCCGCGAAGAGTGTCCAGTTTCTTGAGCGACTGGCTCTGCAGCGGTTGAAAGTCTTTGGCACGGGAGAGAATGGCGTCGATTTGCTGGCGGTTTAACTCCTCGATGCCTAACAGTCCGGCGCGCATGATGAATCAAGCGACTTCGCTGGCAACCTTTTCCACCAGGAGCACCCTCTCGCTGCCATCGATCTCCTGGAACTTCACTTCGATGATTTCGATATCGGTGGTCTGGACCACGCGGCCGATGAAGCGGGCCTCGATCGGCAACTCCCGATGTCCGCGGTCGATCAATACGAGCAGCTGGACGCGGGCCGGGCGGCCGTGATCGAACAGGGCGTCGAGAGCGGCGCGGATGGTGCGGCCTGTGTACAATACATCGTCGGTGAGAATGATATCGCGGCCTTGCACGGAAAACGGGATCTCGGTGGCGCTGACAATGGGCTTAATGTCGACGGTAGTGAGATCGTCGCGGTACAAATTGATGTCGAGAATGCCTACGGGAATCTTCCGTTTTTCCAGCGCTTCGATCTTGCTCGCGAGTCGCTGCGCCAGGGGAACGCCACGGCGCCGGATTCCGATGAACGCGAGCCGATCGAGATCCTCGGTCTTTTCCAGGATTTCATGAGCCAGCCGGACCAGCGTGCGGTCGATTTCGGAAGCGCTCATGAGCTGGGCTTTTTCGCGCGTGGCGGGCATAGGGTCTGAAGAAACAGGGTAGCAGGAATCAGCTTGGCGTTGGAGCGCAGAGACAGCCGGGAACGCAGCGTCCCCGCTGGCTTCTCAGCGTCTCGGCGGTATGGTCTTACGGACGGATTACGGAGCCTTCGGCCCGGTTTATCAGGAACGTTGCGGTACCTTCGAAGAACTTGCGCAGGAAGTCTTGGACCTCCGCAGGTAATGCGGCCTCGTCGAGAGCCTGGCTCATCAGAAGCATCCATCGGTCGCGCGCGGCCTGGTCGACGGGAAAGCGGACATGCCGCATGCGCAATCGCGGATGGCCGCGCTCTTCGAGGTACCGCGGAGGACCGCCGAAGCGGAACACTAGAAAATCGCGCAGGCGTTTTTCGGCGCCTGCGAGATCGTTGTCCTCCCGGTACATGGGCCCGAGAATGTCATCGTGAGGAATTCGCCGGTAGAAGGCCGCGACCAGCCGCTCGAAGCCTTCCTCGCCGATCCGGGAAAAAACGTCTCCGTCGTCCACAAAACGATGGTAGCAGCGCTCTGCGGCGGCCGCGTTCAACGGGGGTTCGGGGCGCGCTTATTTCTTATTGAGCTTCAGATTGATGGTAGCTTCCTTGCGGGAATCGAAGGAGCTGAGGGTTTTCGGCGAACTGGAGGCCCCTTGATAATCGGCCTTCAGCTCGTAATCTACGTCGGGGCTCAATCCGTGGAAATAGTAGGTCCCGTCTTCCTTGGTAATAAACGATCGGATTTGCAGCGTCTTGGTGTTCTTTAATTGCACCACGGCGCCCTGAACTGCGGCGTCTTCGGCCGACGTCACCGCGCCCTGTACGGTCCGCGTGTTGCCCTGGTCATCGCCTTTGTTCTTTTTCTGGGCAAAGGCCGCGGGCACGGAGAACAGGAGGGCCAGGGTCAGGAACAGGCGAAATATTCTCATACAACCCTCCACATTGATAGACGGTAGTTTCGCACAACCGGTTGCGCTACTTCCAGTCCTCCTCCGACTCTTCCTCCTCTTCTTCATCCTCCTCCAGGAAATCGTCGTCTTCCTCTTCTTCTTCCTCGGCTTCCTCCGCCGATTCGACTTCCAAGGGATCGGTCCCCACGACCTTCAGGTCCGCGCCACACTCATCACAACTGATCGTGTCACCCTCGTCCACGTCTTCCTCATCGACATCGATTGCGCCTTCGCATACCGGACACGTGACCATGAATCCTCCTCCCGAAATATTTACTGTAATACCACGGTTTACGTACCAGACATCCGCCAGTTGGGGTTCTCTTAGCGCTGCGCCACAGGCGGAAACTCGAATTCGGCAGCGGGAGACTGCAGTTCCGGAAGGATAGCATCCTTCCGGCTAAAGTTTCCGCTTTCGAACAGTGATTCCACTCTCGCCCTGAGAATCATTGTACCCGCATCGCTATAATGAAAATATCCATGCACCAGAAGCTCAACGAGAGGGTAGTGGATCTCGATCCCCAGGAAACCGCGGAGTGGGTTGAGGCGTTGGATCAGATCATTGATGAAGCTGGTCCGGACCGCGCCGCATATATTTTGGAGCAACTCACCGATCGGGCGCGCGCCAACGGCGCGGGCATTCCGACACTGCTGAACACGCCTTACGTCAACACGATTCCTCCGCAGGAGGAACTTCCGTACCCGGGCGACCGGGCGATGGAACGGCGCATCAAGAGCCTGATTCGATGGAATGCGATGGCCATGGTGGTCCGGCAGAACAAATACGATGCCGGCATCGGGGGCCACATCTCCACGTATGCCTCGCTCGCGACCCTGCTGGAGGTCGGATTCAATCATTTCTTTCACGCGCGCTACGGCGACGAGACCGGCGATTTGATTTATTTCCAGGGCCACGCCTCGCCAGGCGTCTACGCGCGAGCTTTTCTCGAAGGCCGTCTCAACGAGGAGCACCTGAAGAATTTCCGCCACGAGTTGCGCGAGCATCCGGGACTCTCCTCATACCCGCACCCGTGGCTGATGCCGGATTTCTGGAGATTCCCCACGGTCTCGATGGGCATCGCCCCCATCAGCGCGATCTACCAGGCGCGATTCATGCGGTACATGGAGAACCGCGGCCTGATCAAGCCTACTCCGCGCCATGTCTGGGCATTTCTCGGCGACGGCGAAATGGACGAACCGGAATCGCTGGGCTCGCTCACGCTGGCCTCGCGTGAGAAGCTCGACAACCTGATCTTCGTTATCAATTGCAATCTCCAGCGGCTCGACGGCCCGGTGCGCGGCAACGGCAAAGTGATCCAGGAACTGGAAGCGGCTTTCCGCGGCGCCGGCTGGAACGTGATCAAGCTGGTCTGGGGCAGCGACTGGGATGCGCTGCTGGCGCGCGATCACACAGG
>CAYMHP010000257.1:3504-8970 GCA_964390225.1 uncultured Solibacteraceae bacterium | reverse complement strand
CACCACGTTGCATACGTCGAGAACTTGTAACCGCGGCGGTATTCGAACTTATCGACCGCCTTCATGAGCCCGATGTTGCCTTCCTGGATGAGATCGAGGAACTGCATGCCGCGGTTGGTATACCGCTTGGCGATGCTGACCACCAGGCGCAGGTTCGCTTCGATCAGTTCCTTCTTGGCGGCCTCCGCCTCTTCGTGGGCCTGGGTGATGATCTCGAGCGTGCGCCGCAATTCGGTGGCTGAGGTGCCGAACTGCTCCTCGAGCTGCTGCAATTTCTGGCTGTGGTTGCGCTGTTCCTTGCGCAGGTCCTTGATCGGCTCGTTGCGGTCGCCCGGCCAGCTTTCGAGCTTTCGCTGCACCTTGGTGATCTCGCGTTCAACCGGCCTCAATTCCTCGACGCCCCCGCGCACGCAATCGATCAAGTGCCGGATCACCGGCGACTGGAACTTGATCGTCCGCACCAGGCGCGACGTCTTCACTACCACGCGTCCCAGCTCCCAGAGCTGTCGGCGGTACAGCTTCGGTTTCATGCCGCGCGGGATCGCCAGCAGTTTCTGGCGCGTTTGCAGAAGTTTCTTGTACTGCCTGCCGATCTCCTCGGCGCAGGCCAGGAACTGCCGGCGCTTCTCATCCACCAGCTCATCGGTGAGAATCGGATCGGAGATCTGGATCAGGTCCCGCGCCGAAATCGTGTCGTTGGCGGTCTCTTCCGCCAGCGCGAGGATCTCCTGGATGACGATGGGCGCGCGCGAGAGCGATTTCAGAACCGTCTTCTGGCCACGCTCGATGCGCCGCGCGATTTCGACCTCGCCTTCGCGAGTGAGCAGAGGAACGGTCCCCATTTCGCGGAGGTACATGCGAACGGGATCGTTGACCTTTTCGCCGACGCCGGCGGGCAGCTCGAGATCGAGCAGTTCGTCGGTCTCTTCCAGCTTTTTTTCGAAATCCTTGGGCTCTTCCAGGATCTCGATTCCGGCGCCGTCCAGCCCCGCGAGCAGTTCGTCAAGCTCCGCTCCGCCCGGCAGATCGCCAGGCAGAAGTTCGCTGACTTCGTCGTACAGGACGTAGCCTTTTTCCTTGCCCATCTGTACGAGCCGCTGCAGCCCGTCGAATTTATCTTCTACCGCCACTGAAGCCCCGTTACTCCCGGCGAGTCTGAGTCCAGAACATTGTACAATACGGCGCGGTTCGTGATGGTGAATGAGAGTGTCATCTTTGCGCCGCCTTTTGGCGCTCCAGACGCTGCAGTTCTCCGGCCAGCCGGAGCGCCTCCACCACGTTCCCCGCCCGCTCCGCTTCCTTCACCTGCGCCTTCAATTGCGCCCGTCGAAGCTGGTCCTCCGAGCGGCGCAGGCTCGCTAGACAAAGAGATCCGAATTCCAAATTCAGCTCCTGGCTGCCGGTCTCTTCCGCGAGCAAGACCTCGGCCAGCAGGGTCCGATCGCTTTCCTCGAGCCGTGTGTTGACGCCGTGAAACGTCACTTCCGAGCCGGCCGCATCCACTGCCCGAATCGCTTCGAAGATGGCGCGGGTCGGGAGGCGATCGAGAATCTCGACCGCTTCCAGCTCACGGATCAATTGCTCGCGACCTTCGATGCCCGAAAGCAGCACGTGCAGCAGCCCTTTTTCATCCGCGCGAACCGCGTGCTTCGGCGCCTCGATGGTCTTTTCCTGACGCTCGATGGCGGCTTTGCGAAAACTCTCCAGCACCACTCCGCGCTCCACCCCGATGTACTCCGCCAGGTTCTCGGCAATCGCCATGCGCTCCAGCCGGTCGGAGATGCGCTGCACCGCCGGGAGAAGCGCCTTGAGCACGGCGACGATGCCTTCGGTGGTGCGCATGTCGTTCTTCGCTCGCGCCCGATCCGCGAGCCAATAAAAATATCCCTTCGCCGTGGCCAGCCGCTCGCGGTATGCGTCGCCGCCGCGTTCCTTGCAATATTCGTCGGGATCGAGACCGCCGTCCAGTTCCATGATGCGGACGAACATGCCCTCGGCGAGCAGAAGAGCGAGCGACCGTTCCGCCGCCGCCGCTCCGGCCGAGTCGGGATCGAAATTGACCACGATGTGCTGAGAGTGGCGTTTCAGGGTCTGCACCTGCTGGGTGGTGAGCGCGGTTCCGCAACTCGCCACCACCGGTGAGATACCGGCCGCGGTCACGCCAATCGCATCCATGTAGCCCTCTACCAAAATCGACCGGTCCTCCTTCCGGATCGCTTCCTTGGCCCGGTGCAGGTTGTACAGCACGTCTCTCTTCTTATATATCGGCGTTTCCGGAGAATTCAGATACTTGGGCTCGTCCTCCGGCGCCAGCGCCCGCCCCCCGTAGGCTATGATTCTCCCCCTTTCGTCCTGGATCGGGAACATGAGGCGGTTACGGAATTTGTCGTAGAAGCTGCCATCTTGCCGCTTACCCGCGAGCCCCGACTCGTCGATCACCTCGGCGGCGAAGCCGTGCTGCTCAAAAATCCGCACCAGGGCGCGGCCGGAGCGCTCGGCGTAGCCCACCCCGAATTCCTCGAGCGTCTCTGGCGCCACGCCGCGCCGCGCCAGGTAGCTTCGCGCCCCCTCGCCCGCCGTGCCCTTCAAATTCGCGCGGAAGTTTTCCTGCGCCAGTTCGTGCATCTGGAAGATCGCGGCGCGCCGCCGCGAATCCTCGTCGGCATACTGCGAGCGTTTCGGCATCGGCACGCCGTATCGCTCGGCCAGGCTCTTCAGCGCTTCGTAAAAGCTGACGTGCTCGATCTCCATCACGAACTTCAACACGTCGCCAGTCGCCTGGCACCCGAAACAGTAGTAGAACTGTTTCGCGGCATGCACCGAAAACGAGGGGGTCTTCTCGGAATGGAAAGGGCACAGGCCTGTGTAGCGGGACGAGCTGGCCTTCCGCAGCCGGACGTACTCTCCCACGACACTTACAATATCGACCGTGGACTTCAACTGTTCGACGAAATCCATGAAACTCCCGAGGTACCCGCTATTATCGCTTACGGCATTGTTTGTGTCGCTGGTGGAGGCCGAAAGCAGCGCTGCCTTATTAACCGACGGTAGCTTGATCGGCGGCGAGCCGGCCGCACAGACTTAATTCATGTCACCGGGGGGCTTCTTCGACCTGCTCACCCCTCACGCGCGCGTCGCTACAGCGGTGGCCCCGTTCGTCGTGGCGATGGCATTGCGGCTGCTCATGGGCAAGAACCGGTTTACGGGCGCCTTCCTCTCGCTGGCAACCATGTGGTTTGCCATCAATGTCCTGCTCACACCTTATTCCGCCCAGATGCGGCATGACCTTCTCAGCCTCCGCTGGCCTTTTCGTTAAACGGCTCCCGGTCCCCTTTTCGGTTTGCGTTTTCCCATTACTCCCCTATAGACTAGAGTAACGGTTATCATGCAAGCATTTATAAAGAGCCCAGGAGGGCGGCCGTAATGTGGAACAAACGCCGGGAAGAGGAACCGTCTAAACCCGTCAACCCGCCGAGCGTGGCGCCGCCAGCACCTGCCGCGGCGGTACCCGTAACTCCGAAACCACCGGAAGTGAAAAAGGAGGCTATGCCTGTGTCCACGACTCCCATGGGAAGGGTCGAGCCGGAATCGCGTGGCGGTTCGGCCACTATTGGAAAAGCCGTTAAAATTGTCGGCCAGATCTACAGCAAGGAAGACCTCTACGTCGATGGAGACCTTGAAGGAACCGTGGAAGCGCTCGAACACAAGCTCACCATCGGCCCCAATGGCACCGTTCATGCTGCGGTGAAAGCCCGCGAGGTTGTGGTGCTGGGAACCATACAAGGTAATGTGGAGGCTGCCGATAGGATCGAGATCCGCAAGGATGCCAAGCTGGTGGGAGACATCCGGACGGCACGCATCATCATCGAGGACGGAGCTTATTTCAAGGGCAGCATCGACATCGTGAAGGCCGAGCCGGGCAAGTCGGCTCCCAAACCGCAGCCGACGGCGCCGGCACAGCAGCAGTCGCCAGCCGTACCGGCCAATCAGACACCGGCCACGGCCGGCGCCCCGGATGCCAGGCGATAGGCTCTGGGAGTTTGGGAGTTGCTTTCAGATCGGTTGAAAAGCATGCTGCGCGGGCCGCGCAGCCCGCAGCAGCCAGGGTCCGCGCCTAGGGCGGGGGAGTCTCCCCGCTCGCTGTTCTCGC
The DNA here is from genome assembly GCA_964390225.1 of uncultured Solibacteraceae bacterium. Taxonomy (GTDB): domain Bacteria; phylum Acidobacteriota; class Terriglobia; order Bryobacterales; family Bryobacteraceae; genus PSRJ01. The sequence goes on along the minus strand of CAYMHP010000257.1, from coordinate 4,820 downwards.
GTCATTCCTCAGGAGTTCAGACTGTTACCCGCTCCAGCCGTGGCCTGGAAGAGTTTTTCAATCATATCCGCGGCCAGTCCGGCTTAACCATTCTCGATCTGGGCGGCGCGACCCAGCAGAATGTAAGCTTCATTACGAATCTCGGGCATCGCCTCTATTCCGAGGATTTCCTGCAGATTCTCAACGAGACCTTCGGCGCCGACAACACTGACCAATCCAACTCCGGGCGCATCGAATACTTTCTTCGCCAGGCGCTGGACTACCCCGAGGGGCAGTTCGATGGTGTTCTGATCTGGGATGTCCTCGAGTACCTGGAACCGGCGCTGCTCACCGCCGTGGTCGAGCGTTTGCACAAGATCGTGCGGCCCACGAGCTACATGCTCGCCTTCTTCCACTCCGACGCCAAGCTGGAAGCCGTCCCCTACTACAGCTTTCGAATTCAGGAGACGAATTCCTTGCAGGTGGCGCAGCAGGGCTCCCGCCGTCCGGCGCAACTTTTCAATAATCGCAGCCTGGAAAAGCTGTTCGGCCACTTCGAATCGGTCAAATTCTTCCTCACTCGCGAACGCCTGCGGGAAATCATCATCAAGGTTTGAGGTAGCGCCGGCTGCAAGAAGCATGAGAGCCTGCTAAGTTTGCGGGCACTCTTGTGGGGCAGGCTTGAGCCTGCCCAGCGATGGCTCAATACCGGAGAAGACTGCCCCACTGGCATCCCGAGGGCACATGCATATTCCTAACCTGGCGGTTATGGGGATCACTGCCGCGCAGCGAGGAACTACTGACATGCCGCACGTCCGGCCAGAGATTTGTTGCCCGCGACCGCATCCTTGACCTGGCCGCCTCCGGACCCATATGGCTGAAAGAGTTTGGGCTGGCAAAGCTGGTCAGCGACGCGATCCAGCAGGGTGGGAACGAGCGCCACTTTTACGATCTGTGTGCCTGGGTGGTGATGCCCAACCACGTACACTTGCTCGCTCTACCGCAGGTTCCAGTTTCGAGATTGACACGATGGCTGAAAGGTTCGACGGCGCGCTCCGCGAACGAACTGCTCGGGCGAGCGGGCCAACGATTCTGGCAGGACGAATCGTACGATCACTGGGTTCGGGACTCTACCGAGCATAACCGTATCGTCCGGTATATCGAATGAAATCCGGTTTCCGCGGGATTCGTCGGCTCTCCCGAGTTGTGGCCGTGGTCCAGCGCGAACCGCGCTAACAACGGGTAGAAGCAGGGCAGGCCAAGGGCCCGCCCCACGATCCCCACCGATCCCCACAACCGCGATGCGGCTAGGATCGACGAACGAGCGGCCGCGCAAC